>JAMOOM010000221.1 GCA_027065515.1 Campylobacterales bacterium | reverse complement strand
CGACGCTGGCACGTACCGAAGCCAAAATAGGTAAGAGGCCCAAAACCGATATCATAAAGGTGGCTTTGAAAATTTTACCAGACACTAGTATCCTTTTTTTCTTTGGACGGCGTCAGCGGATAGAGTTTCGCTTTGAGTGGCTGGTTTTCGATAAGCCTCATCCACTTCTTCTCTTCCGATAGAGTTAACCCTCGGCTCCTTGAAGCTTTTTTTCCTTTTTGGCTCACACCCTGTTTGGCCTGCAACTCTTTCGATACGCCACCACCCTGTTTTGTATTTTTCGATTGACCATTTTTTTTATTTGCACTCTTGGGACCATCTTTCTGTTTTGCTTTGAGTGCATTTTCCACCAGTGCGAGATTGAATCTTGCATCACTGTCATCACCAAGCTCAAGCACTTTTTTATAAAGCTCGGTCGCTCTTTGAAGATTGCCGAGCTTGACATGGCAATTGGCCATATTGTATAGCTTGTGCATCCGTTTCTTTGTATCGGAGGTCATCATATGCTCGTAGGTCTGAAGTGCCATCTTGAAGCGGCCACATTTGTAGTAACTGTTACCCAGATCATACCACGCTTCATTGTGAGCGGATTTCACGGCCAGTTTCTCGAACGCTTCGATGCTTTTTTTGCAATCACCTTCCCTGTAGGCTTTTTGGGCTTTTTCGATCAGCTCAAAATCCAACAATCCAGCCCTTACATTTTGTACAGGAATCAGAAAAAATAGCAAAAAGATAGCTATATCCCGTTTGACAGGGCCAATGGAGTAGAGTGCAAAAGGCAAAATCATCAGTGCGATAGCAAGTGGCAGATAAAATAGCTCGATGCGTCGCTCTACAACTCTTTTTTTTATCTTTACACTGTGGCTTTCGATAAATCTTTCTATCTCTTTTTCATCTTTTTGTGAAAGCGTAGCCCAAACGAATGCTCCCTTGGACTCCTCTGCCAGCCTCGAAAGCGCAAGATTGGCTCTGCTTATTACAGGCTTTCGTTCTTTTTTTATGCCTGGTACGGGGGCGCCCTGCTTCGTCGCCACCATCCAGACAATGATTTTGATGTTTTCTTTTTTCGCAATCCGCACAAGACTCTCCATATTTTTTGAATCACCACCATCGGTGACCAGTACGAGAGTTTTGTCATGGCTCTTTCGAAGAAGTTTTGCAGCCCCTTTCAAGGCCGAAGACAGATCGGTCCCCTCTGCCGTAACATACGAAGGGTCCATTTTATCCAGTAAAAACAGAAGCGCTTTTGTGTCGTATGTCAGTGGAGATATGATAAAGGAGGCGGAGGTAAATGCGATCAGCCCGATTCTCTCGCCATTCAATGCCCTGATCAACTCTCGGGATTTTTGTCGAGCGAAATCGAATCTATCGGGATAAAAATCTTTCGCCTGCATGGATTTGGAAAAGTCGATGGAGATCACTATATCACTTCCACCACTTTTTACATGGACACTCCCTTTGTCGATCACAGGTTCGGCAAGTGCCAGAATCATAAAGAAAAATGTAATAAAAAGAAGAGTGTTGTGTCCTTTTTTTCCCAATGCATCACCACTGATACGCAATCTCTGAAGCGTATCGAAATCGAAAACTCTCTCCAGGGCATCCTTGTTGGTGGAGATAAGGTACATCAAAAATGCGGCAGGAATGAGCATCAGATAGATATATTCAGGATATAAAAACCTCACATCTCACCCTTGTTGAGAAGAAATATATAGGCCAGAAGTGACATTGCCGCCATAAAAAGAGGGTAGCTGTAAAGATGGACGGTATCCAAAACAGAGGAGTGTTCGACCAAAGATGGTTCAAGCTTGTCGATCGTATCGTAAACTTGCGACAGCATTCTCGGATCGGATGCGGCGAAAAACTTTCCATCCGTCCTTTCGGCCAGTTCTTTCAAAATAGAGGCATCGTAATTCTGGGGTGTTCCTATGCCTATTGTATAAACTCTTATTCCATACTCCTTGAGCAGCTTTTCTGCCACAATCTTTGGAATCTTTCCGGCGCTGTTTCGACCGTCGGTGAGTAAAATCGCGACTTTTGATTTCGCATCGGAATTTTTCAAAAGTTTCGCCGTCATTGCGAGTGCATCGTAGATAGCGGTTTTCTCTCCGGCCATTCCCACTTCCAGATAGGGTATCATCGAGGAGAGCACCTCATGATCGAAAGTCACTGGAGAAACGACATATGGATACTCTCCAAAAAGCACCATCCCTATGCGATCTCCCTTTCGTTTTGTTATGAATTTTTTCAAAATATCTCTTACTGCTTCAAACTTGTTGCTGCTCTCTTTGATGGAAAACGTATCGTCCATCGAACGGCTTGCATCGACTACGAGGACGATATCCCGACCCATTGCGACAGAAGGCTCATATCTTTTCGTCTGCACAGGAGAAGCCAGTGCAACAAGCAGCCCACTCCACACCATCCATTTAAAAGCTTCCGTCATGGATCGCTTCCTGGATCGCCCGGCAACGCGTCGAATATGTGGAAAATAGAGAAGATCGAGCATCAACGGGCATTTTTTTTCGCAAAAAAGAAAAAGTGGTACGAAAAAGAATACCCATGGGTATTCAAAGTGCATCGTGAACCATTTCGATAAAAAGTTTCATCAACCGTTTTGTCTGTGAGTCTAGCGGCGAAACATCTTTTCTGTATTTATATCGCTCCAGCCTGGGTAGAAGCTGGGAGAATATCTCCCGACTCCGCTTCTCTTCAGCCAGCAGTCTGCCATACCTGGTCATGGTGTATGCCGCTTTTTTTGGATCGCTATAGTCGATTCTATCGAGTGTTGCGATCCAGTCCAGGCGTGGATCGCCTCTTTTTCGTCCCCGTATCCAATGGAGGATATATATCGATAATGCAATGAAAGCCACAATTCCCGCCACGACAAGGGCAATAAAAAGATAGATCGAAATATCCGGGACAGGAAGAAGAGGCTTGATATCTCTGATCGGAAGGGTTTGAGATGTCACACCCTGCCTCCAAAGAGTTTGACAAGCTTGCCAAACGGTTCTTCATCCGTATATATTTTGACAAATCGAATACGATATTTTCCAAGATGACGATATAGCGCTTTGTCGCTGGCCACGATATCTTTGCGATATTGTCTGACGCTACGCTTGTCGAAGTTGGCCTGCAGAGTCTCACCGGTTTCAGGATCGACAAGATGAACACGTCCCAAAGGCATGGGACGCTCCTCGAAGCGATCGCGCACAATAACTGCGATAACTTCATGTTTTTTGCTCAATACCGCAAGATCGGTCTCGGCGATAAAGTCCCCAATGATAAAAAGTATGCTTTTTCGCTTTATGCGCCTAAAAAGTTGGCGTGATGCATCCAAATAATCGACCTTTTTACCCAGCACTTTTTCTTCATGGATCGATTCTGCAAAACGGTTGACTCCGAATATTTTTTTTGTGGGCCGCATCACATCGGCAGTCTGTCCATTCAAAATAGCGCCTGTGAAAAGATCGCCATTCTTTACGGCAGAATACCCAAGAACCGCGGCTACTTCGGCAACGACTTCCTGCTTTATCCGATGCGTACCGAAAAATAGAGATCCACCCATCATGCAGGCCGCTACGATATTCAATTCACGCTCTTCATGAAATAGTTTGACATAAGGCTTTTGAAGCTTGGCGGTGATTGTCCAATCTATTTTTCTTATATCATCACCGACTTGGTACTCGCGCAATTCGCTAAAATCGTATCCCTCGCCATGAAATAGCGAAGGATTGTTCCCAATCATTTCGGAAAAAACCTGCCTTTTGGTCTTTATCAGCAAAGTTTTGAGTCGTTTGTTCAATCTGAAACCTTATGGGATAGGCACGGTGGCGAGCACTTTATCGATCACGACATCAGAACCGACCTCCTCGGCTTCGGCTTCATAACTCATGATTATCCGGTGTCTCAATACTTCTTTGACAACATATGCGATGTCTACCGGAGTGACGAAATCTTTTCCGCGCAAATAGGCCTGGGCTCTGCTTGCCTTGTAAAGGTCGATGGATGCTCGTGGGCTTGCCCCATACATGATCCACTTTTCAATCGATTCCAATCCATACTCTTTTGGTTTTCTTGTGGCAAAAATCAGATCGACAATGTACTTTTCGACCTCTTCATCGATATGAATATTTTTTACAGCTTCTTTGATAGAGTCGATGTCGTCACTGCTTGCGACCATCTCTATATCTCCAAAAGTGTCGTTTGCAACCCTCCGTGCGATTTCGAGCTCCTCTTCTGCAGTATTGTATCCTACCACGAGCTTCATCATAAATCTGTCTAGCTGGGCTTCAGGAAGGTTGTATGCGCCCTCCTGTTCTACAGGGTTTTGGGTAGCCATTACCAGAAACGGAGGATCTATCCGGAAACTCTCGTCCCCAATAGTCACCTGCCTCTCCTGCATGACCTCAAGAAGTGCAGATTGCACCTTGGCAGGGGCGCGATTGATCTCATCCGCAAGAAGCAGATTGGTAAAAACAGGGCCTTTTTTTATCTGGAATGCATTGTTCTTTGGATCGTATATTTCTGCTCCGATGATGTCGCTTGGGAGTAGATCAGGAGTGAATTGCACACGTTTGAACGACAGGCCAAGCGCTTTCGATAGAGCATTCACAGTTGTGGTTTTGGCAAGACCGGGAACACCCTCCAAAAGAATATGGCCATCGCAGATCAAACCAATGATCAAGCCATCTATCATCTTGTCCTGCCCTACCACAACTTTTTTTACCTCTTGCCGTATAGCTTCTATTATGCTTGCCATGCCTTCTCCAACAAAGTTTTACCGACACCAGGCCGGTTGTCTGCTTCACCATATAAATAATATACTTCTTAATATTGCAATATCTGCCCAGTGAAGCAATAAAATATTCTACATAAATCTTTGTAAATAGAGAGTAAAGAATGAACAGTAGTGATTGGGGATAAATTTGATTGTTTGAAATCATAAAACAGGGGAAAAAGAAACAAAGAAAGAAACCTCAAGCCCGGCACCGACCTACCTTCCCACTCCCGAAGGGAGCAGTATTATCAGCGCTGAGGGGCTTGACTTCCGGGTTCGGGATGGGACCGGGTATAACCCCCTCGCTAT
>JAMOOM010000220.1 GCA_027065515.1 Campylobacterales bacterium | reverse complement strand
GACCGGTACGCGCTCAAGCGGTACCGGGAGATATATGGACTTTGAGATCGATTCTATTGTTTTAGCTGCAGAAGAGTCTGAAGCATCTGGTCGGAGGTGGTGATGCTTTTCGAGTTGGCCTGGAATCCGCGCTGTACGACGATGAGCTGAGTTAGCGAGCGGCTCAGATCGACGTTGGACATTTCCAAAGAGCTTGCCTGAATAAGCCCTCTTTTGCCAGTGGAAGCTTTACCGATGATCGGATCGCCCGAGTTGGAGGTCTGAATATAGGTATTTCCGCCGGCGCTTTCTAGTCCTACATTGTTGGCGAAACTCGCCATAGCTACCTGTGCCAGGCCGAAACTGCGCCCATTTGTGAAGCTTCCGATCAGCGTACCGCTCTCGTCGACGCGGATGCCGTTGAGGTCGCCGCCGGGGTATCCATCCTGGCTGATTCCGGATGTGCTGGATGGATTGTCGAAACTTGTCATCCCATCGAAGAGATTTGCCGTTCCAAGATTCAGATTTACTGTCTGTTTTGGCTTCGAGCC
Source organism: Campylobacterales bacterium (assembly GCA_027065515.1). GTDB lineage: Bacteria > Campylobacterota > Campylobacteria > Campylobacterales > Hydrogenimonadaceae > Hydrogenimonas. The sequence goes on along the minus strand of JAMOOM010000220.1, from coordinate 4,570 downwards.
GTTGTTTCCGGTGAAGCTGATATTCGTGGGCGAATAGCTCGCCAAAGAACCGTCGGAATTGAACGATATGCTGCCTACTAGGTAGTTTTTAGGGTCGGTCGTATTCACTTCGGAAGGCTTCGGAACGCTAAGTATCATCATCCACTCCGAACCATTGGTGTTTTGAGCGGTTTTTCTAAATTCCAGACGTAATGTGTGTTTGGTGCCAAGAGAATCGAAAATGTCGATACTCGAGGCGTGAGTGGCAGAATAAAAAGACTGGGAAATTTTTGAGTCCCCGCTGGGAATGGTCCCTTCCAGTGGCGTGAACATATTTAGAAGTTTTTGGTTTAGATTGTTACCGTTGGCTGGATCGGGTTCGTCAACTATGATTTGCATATCCGAACCGCTGTTGTTTTTGATTTCATATTTCCCCTGATCGTTCACGATGACATCTACGCTGGAATCGTTTTGCATGGCGGAACGCAAATCTTCATCGGTTGTAAAAGTTGTACCATTGGCAGGTGAAGTTGAAGTATTTGGATCGTCATATACATACTCGTGATAGGTAGCGCCATCATCGTAGGAGATTCTAAAAGCGTCGCCTTCCTGTAAAGCCAGCGATTCTCCGGTTGAATCGAAAAGTGTTTTGAAATCGAGATAGTAGGATTTTCTGGCATTTGAGATAGCCTGGGCTTCTTTGCTGTCATTCGATCCGGTATTATCCAAAGAAAAGATCAAGGATTTGTTTTTAATCAGATTTCCCGAATTCAGATTGGCCTTCAAAGAGACTTCCGAGGTCGGGTTGGCCGGTGTCGTCAGTCCCGGAGGGATCGTGATGTTTTTGATGGGCCCTGTCGAATCTATTTCATTGGTGGCAGGGTCGCGTAGCCATCCTTGTACTATGTATCCGTTGTTGTCTACAAAATTCCCCTTGGCGTCGAATACGAAGTCTCCGTTTCTTGAATATTTATAGGTCCGTCCACCATCGGGGCTTATGACGAAAAATCCGTCTCCCTGGATCGCGAGGTCTGTATTTTTATCGGTCGTTTGAATGGAGCCTTGTTTGAATATTTTCGTGATCGATGAAGCCTGCGTACCCAATCCCACCTGCATCGGGTTTTTCCCACCAAGTTCACCCTGAGGTGCCGTAGCTATCTTGCTGGTCTGGTTAAGAAGGTCTGCAAAATTGACTCGGCTATATTTAAAACCTATCGTATTGACGTTGGCGATATTGTTTCCTTCGACGTCCATCGCGATTTGATGAGCTTGCAGACCGGATACTCCGGCCCAGAGTGATCGCATCATGAGGCTATCCTTTGAGAGTGATTTTTATTCTTCATTTCAAAATTATCAAGCAAATTTCATTCCTATTTTTTCATATTGATCGCTTTTTGGATCATCTGGTCGCTTGTAGTGATGCTTTTGGCGTTGGCATCGAATGCCTTTTGCATCATGATCATCTCCGTTAGCGCATGATTGAGAGAGACGTTACTGCTCTCTAAAGCAAAAGAGTGGAGTTTGGCTCCTTGAATCACATCTCCCGAGCTATCGGTATACATGAACGCTTTTCCGCTGTTGGATGTGGAGGAGAAATAGACACCTCCTTCGCTGCCGAGCCCTTGGTCGTTTATGAAGTGATAGATGGGAATTCTCGCGACAGCGGAGCTTTTGCCATTACTGAAATTGGCATATATAGTGCCATCGTCGGCGGCACTATAGCCTCTCAAATCTCCTTTTTCATATCCATCGTGGGTTTCGGCATGGCTGGCGGTAGGCAGATTCGTAAATGTGGTTAGACCGTCATAACCGCTGTTGGGATTGGCCGGATCGTAGGGAGTTCCCAAGTGAAGCTGCAGTGTGGCACCGCCGCTGGAAAGCGGAGGAATAGTGTTTTGCAACAGTGCACCGGTGGCATCGAATGTGAGGCTGCCTGTTTGCACATCGAGACGTTTGTAGACTTTTTTGGCCTTTTCATCGACGAGAAATTGCACCGGATCGTACGTTTTGGATGCATCATATGGTTCTTCGAACTGCAGAACTTCGGCCTTTGCATCCCATACTGTTCCAACCTGCGGCGCCGGAAGATGTTGAGTGAAGGTCATATCGATAAAACCTTTTTCGCCGTTACCGGCAATGATGGGCGCTTGAAAGTGAGCGATATTGGGTATTGGCTGTTGACTCAGAAGCTTGGCAGTGGCGGTGATGGGCCCCTGTGTAGCCGGATCCAGCGTGGAGATATCGGCATCGGTGATCTGGAAATGTAGTGCATTGTCCAGTGTGGTGGCGATCTGCATCTTCTGACCTGCGATGTTTGAGAGTGTGATTACCACGCTGTCGCCCGGTTTTGGATCGAGAATCGTAGCCGATGGAACTACGTCGCCCGAGATGGTTGCGGTCTCGGTTGACATATCGGTGGTTAGAGTCAGACTTTTAGGTGGAATGTCGAGCGTGACGTTACCATTTTTGAGCGAGGGGTTTAGATTGGCTTTGAATGTTACGTTTTCGGTTGGCTTGGCCGGTATCGTGGCCAAAGAGGGCAGAAATATCTTTTCGGTGGTAGCGTCAGAGGTCAATGCGATGTTGTCAAATGGCAATGATTTGTATGTGCCAGGGTTGGCCGGATCCGGAGTGAAAGCGTGGGTTGAAACTCCCAGCAGGTAGCTCCCGTTTTCATCGACGAGATAGTTCGCCGCATCAGTATTGAAAGCGCCATTCCGGGTATAAAGTGTTTCGATACCGTTTTTTACAGCGAACCATCCATCTCCGGCGATGGCGAAATCGAACATACCGTCTGTGCCTATCAGCGACCCTTGGTCGAGGTTGAGCGATGTCGCGTTGATGCGGCTTCCGAGTCCTACCTGGCTGGAAGTTGGCAATGTGGAAGATTCGTCGAGTGTCTGGCTGAATATTGTGGCAAATTCGGCCTCTTTGCCTTTATATCCTGTCGTGTTGACGTTGGCGATGTTGTTGGCTACCGTATCCATACCCGTCATGTAGGTTTTGGAGCCTGAGACGCCATTGTAGAAGGATCTGTTCATGTGCGTCCTTTGTATATCTCTTTGATTCGAGTCATCGGAACGTATTGCGAGCCAAGTTTCAAAAGAGGCTCTCCATTGTCGAATCTGACAGACTCGATCGGATAGGTGCCGTTGGTGCTCGCTCCGCTTTTTCCATTATCGGTTATATAGACGATTTTGGCATGGTAGGCACCGGCTGCCGCTCTGCTGCCCCCATCGTTGGAGCCATCCCATTCGAAGGTATGGATTCCGGATGCCATTGAATCGACAGGGAATTTTTTGACGATATTGCCCATATTGTCTTCGATTGTAACCGTACCGCCGCTTATATTTTCCGGGAGATAGATATCGAATCCGCTATTTCCATCTTCGCCTAGTAGAATCGAGTCGTTTTGCAAAGTAGCCATATTTCCGATGGCTGATATAACGGATAAAGAGGCGCTTTGTGTCAATGTTTTAGAGAGTGATTCGAGCGCTTTGTTTGTGTTGTCGGAAGCTTCGAGTGTAGCCAGTTGCGATGTTTGGGTAAGCATCTTTTCGCTATCCATCGGATTGGTGGGATCTTGATATTGCAACTCGGTAAGAAGCAGCTTCATGAAGTCGTCTTTACCAAGTACCGCTTTGGGATTGGAGACTATGTCATTTTTCGCCGAAAAGGTCGATTTGGAAGGGTTTAGTGTATTTGTAACATCCATTGGGGTCTCCTTAGACGTATTGTGGGATGATCAGATTCAAAGATTCATAGAAATCCGGAATCTCTTCGACAGCTACATAGCCACCGTTTTGAGATGTTTGCCGGCGCCGCTCCTGCTGTTGCTGCTGGTTCATACTGAACTGCATCTGCACATCGGTAAATCCCATCGATACCAACTGGTTTTTAAGCTCGCTTCCTTGAGTGGCCATCAGTCCTATCGCGGTCGGGTTGGAGTGGATCTGGATATGTAGTTGGTTGCCGCGGCTTATCAAGGTCACTTCCACATTTCCAAGCTCTTTTGGATCCATCTGCATTTTTAACCGTGTAAATGGTGGCTTGTAATTTTCGATCTCTTCTTGCAACTGTTGGGTGAAATGTTGAACCGAAGTGCGTGCATCGACGATTTTCTGCGTCAATATTTGGCTGGAATGCTCTTTTGCAGTGACAAAAGATGCCGAAAGATCACCATCTTTATCGATAATATGGTTATTGTCGGTCGTTGTGGAAGTGTCAGATAACGTTACATCGGATACGGCGGGTTTGTTGGATTCTAGATGATCGATTATATGATTGTATGCTGTTTTGAAAAGAATCGAATTGTCAAACTGTTTGGGAGTGTATCGCGGCATGATTGTATCGCGGCTATGTTTATCGTGAATGGCCGGGGTGTTGGAACTCTCTTTTTCAGGTGCCTCGAGAGTGGATAAAAGACTTTTTGTGTTATGTACTTTTTTACCGTTTTTATGATTGTTCAGCTCTTTTAGGACATTTTTGAGATTGGCTTCGGAATCCGGAGTATGAAACGATGTATTTGCTGGAGTGGAAATCTCGCTATTTTTAGCCGGATGTAAAACGGTATTCTTGACAAGAGACGCCC
>JAMOOM010000219.1 GCA_027065515.1 Campylobacterales bacterium | reverse complement strand
GTATCGTGCGCGTCGGTAGCGATGGAGATGTTTATCCCCTCCTCTTTGGCTGTTTTGGCATAGATGTCGTTTATATCCAGCCGTTCAGGCTGAGCGTTAATCTCCAAGGCTACCTTTTCATCTCTACATACTTTGAAAATTTCATCCATATCGAGCTCATAGGGATTACGATGGCCTATAATTCGTCCGGTAGGGTGTGCCAATATATGGACATATGGGTTTTTCAACGCCCCGACTACCCGTTTCGTCTGCTCTTTTTTGGAGAGATTGAATTTGTAGTGCACCGCCGCAAGCACAACATCGAGCTCTTTTAGTACATCGTCGGAAAGATCCATTGTGCCATCTTCCAAAATATCGCATTCGATCCCTTTCAAGATTTCAATGCCTTTTAGCTTCTCATTGAGCGCATCGATCTGCTCCATCTGCTCTCTAAGTCTCTTTTCATCCATTCCTTTGGCTACCGTGAGATGCTTCGAATGGTCGGTGATGGCAATATATTCATACCCTTTGGTTTTGGCGGCCAATGCCATCTCTTCGATCGTAGCATGGCCGTCGGTCCACGTGGAATGCATATGCAAATCTCCGCGAATGTCACTCAAAACGATCAATTTCGGCAGCCTTTTGGCCTGAGCCGCTTCGATCTCCCCTCTATCTTCTCTAAGCTCGGGCTCTATGTAGCGAAGCCCCAGCATCTTGTATATCTGCTCTTCAGTTTCACCACCGATCCGCTTTTGCCCATCGAACACCCCATATTCATTGATCTTCCATCCATGCTCGAGGGCCATCTTTCTTATTTTGATATTGTGCGCTTTGGATCCGGTGAAATAGTTGAGTGCGGAGCCATAACTCTCTGTCGCCACGCTTCGCAGATCCACCTGCAAATCGTTGCGCAAGATCACAGTCGAGCGGGTAGGCCCTTTCGAGACGATCTCTTTAACTTTTTCATACTTGACGAACCAATCGGTAACGGCATTCCAATTTTTAGCTACGACAAGAATATCGAGATCCCCCACAGTCTCTTTTCTTCGACGATAACTTCCAGCGACCTGCACTTTCATCACACCTTTGAAATCCTGTAGATATTTTCTCAACTCCTCGGCAAAAGGTTTGGCGATATCGAAACGAAAACGGTGGCCCGCTTTTTTGGCGAGCTGCACTCCCTTCAATATCTTTTCGACCAATTTCGGGCCAAAACCGTTTAGCTTGTATATCTCGCCGCTTTTAGCCACTTTTGCGAGCTCTTCGAGTGACGTAACATGAAAAGCATCGTATAGCTGCCTGATTCGCTTGGGGCCCAATCCCTCTATGGCTAAAAGATTGTCGATACCTTCGGGCATCTCTTTTTTCAGCGCTTCGAGCTTGGAGAATTTTCCCGTCTCGATTATCTCATGAATGGCGTCTGAGAGATCCTGTCCGATCCCGGGAAGCTTGGTGAGATCCATCCCCTGGGCCACAAGATCCTCCAGGCTTTTGCCGAGATTTTGCACGGTTCGTGCCGCATTGCGATAAGCCCGCACTTTGAAAGGATTTTCGCCTTTTATTTCCAAAAGATCGGCCATCTTGTTGAAAATATCGGCTATTTCACTGTTGGAGAGCGCCATGATCGTCCTTTGCCGTTTAAAACGGAAAAATAACTTTTATTGTACTCAAAAATAGATTCAACACTCTTTCTCGGGAAGCTCTATGCGAAAACACGCCCCTTTGTAACTCTTGCCATTATATGTAAAAGTACGGTTTTGAACAGTCAACAATCCGTGAAAATGCTGTTCGACAATCTGTTTGCTCATATACAGCCCCATGCCCGTACCTTGCGCCTTGTGCCTGGTGGTAAAATAGGGGTCGAAAATTTTCATAATAATCTCTTCGGGCACCCCTTTTGCACTGTCGCAGACCTCGATTATGATCGTGCCACCCTCTTTAAATAGTGAAACCAGTACGAATTTTTCTTCCACCTTGCGCTCTAGTAGGATACTTTTGGAATTGTTGAACAGATTGAGGATAACCTGAGCCAACTCATTGGGATATCCGCAATGGCGAAACGATCTATCTTCTTTGATGATGGCCGTCTCGATATGATTGTGCTTGAACGAAGCCTCCGTCAAAGAGACCGTTTTTGCGATAACCTGATCGATCTCGAAAGAGACGGGCTTTCTATCCTCCCTGAAAAAATTTCTAAAATCATCTATCGTATCCGAAAGATACTCTGTGTATTCATTGATTTTCTCCACCCCTTTTATTATCTCTTCATCGGTGATGAAGCCCGCTTTTTTGCGTACTTTGATTCCACTGGCAACGGTACGGATAGAGCTCAATGGCTGTCGCCACTGGTGGGCGATATTTCCTATCATCTCTCCCAAAGCGGCGATTCTCGACTGCTGTTGCATTTTTCGTTCCTGTTCTCTCTCTTTGGTGATGTCTATGATGTTGGCTACGACGATACGACTGCCGCTTTCAATCGAACTGGCGCCAAAAGAGATGCGGATAGGAAAGATATCTCCATTCTTGCGCATAGCCTCCATTTCAAGAGGTCGTGTCTCATGCTTCAGCTTGCCTGTGGCGAAAAAATCCTTTACGCCTTTATCATGGCCTTGCCTGTATTGGGGAGGAATGATATTGTATAGCGAGTTCTTTCCAATCATTTGTGATTTTGAATAGCCGAAGATCTTTTCTGCGTGACGATTGAAGCGTCGGACCCCAAGAGCGTCATCGATAACGATGATTGCAGCAGGTGCCGATTCGGTGATGGTATCAGCGTACTGCTTCTCTTGAGACAGAGCCCTGCTTCTTTCACGAAACTTTCGATTTATCGGACGAAAAATAAAGAGTGCTTCGGCAAAAAGCGTCAAAAACGTCAGCAACAAAATCATACGCTCTTTGCTTTCGATCTCTTCAGTCAGACGTTCGCTCTCTTTCTGAAAAGCGAAAACCGCCTTGTTGAGCTCCTCTTGCAATGGTTGCGCATTGGTAAGAATATATGTGAGATTTTTGCCTCCGCGGGTAGATAGAAAAATTTCGGCATTTTGAATATATTGTTTGACGCGCTTGTCCAGAAAATAAGGGGCATTAAAAAAGATACGCTGTACACTCTCGGGCAAATCGGGAAGAGTCGTGATAAAACGATGGTTTTTGGCCATCTCGTTTTTTGCCTTTTTCAACGCTTTTGTTTTATAATAGATAGAAAAAAGCGCAATCTGCTGAGAGAGCATTCGCTGCCTGCCGCTGATATTGATAATTTTGGCAAATTGCGCCTGGCGTCCGATGAGATAACTGAGATTGAAGTAAGCCAAAAGCGATAAAATCGCGATAATCGAGAGTGCGAAGATATAGCGCAGAGTAAAATCAAAAACTTCCTGCCGATGCGCCTGCATCATATTTCAATCCGCCTTGGCTCCCCAAAATAGTATCCTTGAAACCTGTCGACCCCGAGAGATTTCGCCACCTTGAATACCGATTCGGAATGAATATATTCCGCTACCGTCGTAATACCAAGCTCCTTGCAAAAGGAGATTATCGTCCTGCAGATCACTCGGGCATCTTTGTCGGTATCGAGAGATTTTACGATGGATCCATCGATTTTAATAAAATCGGGGTTCAATTCAAGGAGATAGACAAAATTTGAATAACCGCTTCCAAAATCGTCTATGGCTATTTTCGCACCGAAAGAGTGCACTCGTTCAACAAACTGCCGCACAGTTTCGAAATCCTTGATGCTTTCATCCTCCGTAATTTCAAAAACGATCCGATCTTTGATATCGGACTGTTTCAGAAGCGAAACAATTCTTTCTCTCTGCTCTTCATCCACAATATCCATATATGACAGATTGACAGAAAGATAACCATTTATGGGAATTTTGCTTTCAAGACTTTTCTCCAGCATTCTAAATGAAAGTTTCGTGTAAAGCCGCGCTTTATGGGATATATCCAAAAATTCAGCCGGGCTATGTATCCGCCCCTCCTTTTCAACTATCCGAATCAACGCTTCCTGGCCAACCCTTTTTCCTTCTGCATCGACGATAGGCTGAAAAAACGGAACGATCCAATCGTTCGAAAGAGCGGTCTTGAGCAGGTGGATCAACGCCATATGATTCGCATACTCCCTCTTGGTCGATCCACTCTCTTCGTAAACGGCACAGATGCGGTGTCTGTCTGCGGCCATCTTGAGAGCCATATCCGCTTTTTCAAGCACATTATCTTTACCAAAAGCGACACCGCATGTCACTCTCAGCGGTATCTCTATATCCAGATCCTCCAAAACGATATCCATGCTGTTGATACGCTCCAAAAATTTGGAAATTTGCCGAATACAATTCTCTTTTTCCTCGATCTCTTTGAGAAATACGAAATCATCGGAGCCACTTCTGAAAAAATGCACACTGCTATCTTCACATATTCCTTTTATCATATCGGCGAACTTTTTAAGAACCCTATTGCCGATTTCAATATCGTAAAGATCGTTGATCGTTCTGAAATCATCGATATCCAAAATTGCAACAATCGGATTTTTACTCTTTTGCAAAGCCTCATGAAGCGCTACGCGATTGGGCAAGCCGGTCAATGCGTCGGTAGTATAGGCGGCCTCGAGAGCATCGGTTTTCTTTTTAACCTCTTCTTCTAGATGTATTACATAATCTTGCAATTTTTGCTTGAGAATATTGTTTTCAATCAATGTACTGGCGCGAACCAGGGAGCCGAGAAGATCCTCGATGTCGATCGGTTTGAGTACAAATCCGCTGATTCCTTGACGAATGGTACGCTGCAGCAATTCATTGTCGTCGAAAGCGGTAGCATATATCACCGGCACGAAAGGATCGATTTTTCGAATGGCATCGACCATCTCTATTCCATTCATTTTGGGCATCATGATATCGGTAAGAATCAAATCGATATCTTCAACTTTTCGAAAGAGCTCCAGCCCCTCCTCTCCATTCTCCGCCACAGTGATTTTTTTGACAAAAGGAGAAATATTTTCAACCACCTCTTCTCTTACCGTTATCTCGTCTTCGACATATAAAATATGTATATCGCTCAAGCTGCTAAAATCAAAATCCATAGATTTAATCCCACTCTCCTAGACGTTATACCACTCATAAAACCCAAAAG
>JAMOOM010000218.1 GCA_027065515.1 Campylobacterales bacterium | reverse complement strand
TGTTTTCAAACCATAATTTACCTTCGTTTAGCATATTTTCATTATACGAAAGCACTAGTTCAAAAATCTCTTTATGGATGTTTTTAAGATCATGCGGATAAGTATTATACGTTATACTATAATGTTTTATATCTTGTCCGACTTCATGTACAAGAACTGGAATTTCCATAGATTTTGCAAGCCGTAGCAATGGTCTTACTGTACTCAATCTTCCATTGAATATTACAATTGCATCAAAATTTTTCACCGGAATCATAGTAGTAAATTTCTCATAGACCAAATAGGCTGTCTGCAGATGACGAAAAAGAAGCGCAAAATGTTTTTGCTCCAATCTGGGTTCCCTATAATACGAAACGGTGGAACTGTAAGCTGCTCGACCTATATCGATGCCATCATTAACAAAATTTCTTACCTTTTCTACAGTATCCAGGTTTTCTAGTCTATCAATACTGCTTTTATAATCTTTTTGTGTAATCGCTATGGGAATGAATTTTATGTTTCTATTTTTCTTTTTTAGCCAATCCATTCCTTTTTTTTGAATGCTTTTGCACATTTCACAAATGAATTTGTTATGCAATGGATTGGGTTCGCAACTAGGTAAAGTTCCGTCACAATAGACCCATGTAACATGATTTCCCTTCTCCAAAATAGTTTGTGCAACTTCGATATCCCGTACATAATTGGCACCCCACAATCCAAATGGTGCAAAATGTAAAATATTGCTTTTTGCTTTTACTACATCTTTCATTGAGCTTACCTTATTGGACTTTGTTTATATGTCTATGGGCGCATCGATATAAACTATCGCACTGGTTCAATGTTGTCAATCGATGGGTCACTATTATCAACGTTTTTTTCTTTCCGGCATCATAGATGGTTGTCATAATCTTTTGTTCGGTTTCCGTATCCAATGCACTGGTAGCTTCATCGAGTACAAGAACTTCAGGGTCATGATAAAGTGCCCTTGCAATAGCCACTCGCTGGCGCTGTCCACCGCTGAGTTTGATTCCATCTTCTCCGATTGCAGTAAGTATCCCCTCGTGTTCGTTTTCAAAAAACTCCAACAGCCTGGCTTGTCGCAACACCTCTTTTACTCTCTCTGCATCATAGACTTCATCGAGAGCAACATTTTGTGCCACTGTCCCTTCCATCAGTTCGATCTTTTGAGGAATGTAGCCGATTTTTCTACGCCAGCTTCGGATATTTGATTCGCTCAATCTGGTATCGTCCACCAGAACTTCACCTTCTATTGGGCGATAAAGACCGATCAGAATATCGACCAGTGTAGACTTGCCACTACCGCTTTCACCTATGATACCTATTTTTTCGCCTTTGCGAATTTCCAAATCTACATTACTTAATACTTTTTTGCCAGAGGTGTACCAAAAGCTTACATTCTTCAACCGAATACTTCTGCAAAAATCGATCGGTTCGTCACCATAGTCTTCACTTTGATAAAGTATTTGGTCATGAACTTGCTCCACTGCACGATAATTGTAAAGGATATTGTTGTAAGCTCCGAATATACGATGAAAAGATGGAAGCAGTCGGTAAAGCGCCAATATGAAGACGGAGATAACGGGCAGATAAGCGGTGACATCGGAATGGGTTGTATATAGATAATATAAAATTATTGAAATAACGATGATAAACCCGACTGCTTCCAAATAGAGACGAGGAAGCTCTCTGAGCGCCTCATAGAGAATTTTAGATTTTGAAAAACGGTCTACGGCATTTCTGAACTTGGCCATATGGCTCTTTTTGGTATCACTGAGCTTGATGATCTTAAAATTTCCAAGCACACCGTGAACAATTTTAAAAAAATCCCTCTCATATTGCTCTCTTTCTCTCCCGGCATCTTTGATCCGGAAAGATACCGTTTTAAAAAGCACTATGAAATTGGCCAACAAAAAGAGGGTAATCAACAGCGTAATTTTCCAATCGATCCAAATAAGGATCGCATAAATAACCAGAACGATCACGATCTCACTCATCATGAACAGGAGTGAAGATAGGACCTGCATCATATTTTGCCCCTCTGCTATAAGCACTTTCGTCAACTCGGCCTTGCTGGAGGCGGTATAATCCCGATAACTACGATCGAGATATTTTTCGAAAAGTCTCATTGCAATAGCATAGTAACGGCCTTTCGAAAAACGTGCGAGCAGATAGAAATAAAGATAGTTGATTACGCTGCGTAGAATATAGAAGCCTATGAGGCTTACACCGAACGCGATGACAAAATCCACGGGATCGGAAAAACCGAAGAGGTCGTATATCGAGTTGAAATACCATTTTTCTTTAATGAGATCGAAATTAGTCGCTACCGAAATAAACGGCATAATAGCGGCAACACCGAATATCTCCATAAAAGATACGAAGATAGAAAAAAGAAAAAGTGTAATGAAAAAATGCCGATCTTTGCGGCCCAACAGATTGTATATCTTTTTAAATAAGGTTTTTTCCATATACTATAGGTAGTAGCTACGGTACCATTCGACAAATTTTCCGATTCCTCTGTCCAACTCAGTCGATGGTCTATATCCCACATCCTTTTCCAGTGCACTTGTATCGGCCCAGGTCGCTTCCACATCACCCGGCTGCATTGGCATCATGTTCATCCGTGCCTTTTTGCCCAGATGTTTCTCTAGCGTCAATATGAAATCCATCAACTTGACAGGTTTGCCATTACCTATGTTGTAAACTCGGTACGGAGCGGGGGAAGAGGCCGGGTCAGGGTGCATAAAATCGAAATCTTCGTTCGGCTTTGCCGGATTTTCTATAACTTTGACTACACCCTCGACGATATCGTCGATATAGGTAAAATCACGTTGCATCTTTCCATAGTTGAATACGTTGATCGGACGGTCGCTCAAGATGGCGTCGGCGAAGAGCATCGGGGCCATATCTGGGCGTCCCCATGGGCCATAGACTGTGAAGAAACGAAGACCTGTGGTACGGATACCATAAAGGTGACTATAGGTGTGCGCCATCAATTCGTTGCCCTTTTTTGTCGCGGCGTAGAGACTAACCGGATGGTCGACACTGTCGCTGACACGGAAAGGCATCGATTTGTTGAGCCCGTAGACACTCGAACTGCTGGCGTAACAGAGATTTTCGACTTCGTGATTTCTGCACCCTTCCAGAATATTGGCAAAACCGGTCACATTGCTCCGGATGTAGGCCATGGGGTTTTCCAGCGAGTAGCGAACACCTGCCTGGGCCGCCAGATTGCAGACCGCATCGAACTTCTCCTCTTTGAAGAGCCTCTCCATAGCAGGAGTGTCCGAAAGATCCATCAGATAAAATGCATGTTTGTCATATTGACAGCTCTTCACTCTTTTTCCGGTGCTGACATCGCGCTCTTCTATCCCGAGTTCGCGCAGCCGGCCATATTTGAGGTTGACATCGTAATAGTCATTGATATTGTCGATCCCGACAACTTCATGTCCCTCTTCAAGAAGGCGTTTTGCAAGATGATAGCCGATGAATCCGGCGGTTCCCGTTACCAATATTTTCATAAGTCTCTACTTTACCGTGATATCGGATTTTATTTTCTCTAAACTCTTTTTGCCGATTCCCTTAACTTGGACGAGCTCCCCGACACTTTCGAATTTTCCATGCTTTTTTCGATACTCGACGATCGCTTTCGCTTTGGAAGGTCCGACCTCTTTGAGATGTGTGAGTGTTGTGATATCGTCAGTATTGATATTGATCGCGGCCATCGACGAAAGGATACTCATAAGAAAAATGGCGAAGTGTTTACACATCGGCAAAGCTCCATGCAACAAGTTGGAACATTATATCAAAAACGGAGAATATTATTAAAAGATGAGTGAGAAAGCAGCCCCACTTGGAGGCTGTTTGGATTACGCCAAAGCGGCTTTTGCCTGCTCGACGATTTTTGTAAAGTGTGCGGGGTTGTTCATCGCCATATCGGCAAGAATCTTTCTATCGAGCTCGATACCCGATTTTTTCAACCCGTGCATGAAGGTGGAGTAGTTCATATCGTTCAGACGGCACGCTGCGTTGATACGGATAATCCAGAGTTTTCTGAATTCTCTTTTTTTCTGTTTTCTGTCGCGGTATGCGTAAACCAGGCTTCTTTCGACCTGCTCTTTCGCTTTTCTGAAGTGTTTTCTTCGTCCGCTATAGAAGCCTTTTGCAAGCTTCATCATCTTCTTATGTCGGCGTCTTCTTACGACTCCCGTTTTTACTCGTGGCATATATTTTTCCTTTCTTTACCTGTTTCATCATATTTTTCGATGTCAAGGTGCCGGGCCTTCATCTGGCCGGACTTGCCCTTTTTAGGGGAACTTTAAGTCAAATTACTTCATTCCGAGCGTCAATTTGATGCGTGGAACATCTACTTCGGCTACATAGTGTGCCGAGCGAAGTCTGCGTTTGCGCTTCTGGCTCATTTTAGACAAAATGTGGCTACGAAACGCAGACCCACGTTTGATTTTGCCGCTTTTTTTGACCTTGAAGCGCTTTGCAGCGCCGCGTACCGTCTTCATTTTAGGCATGAACTTTCTCCTCCTTTGTAAGATCGACACGAAAAATCCGTGTGCAAAATGGGGCGTAATTATAGCAAAAAAATAGAAAATCAGAAACCCACAAGAAGAAAATAGATGATTATACTCCTTGAAAGCCTCTTTATTCTCTTCAAGTCACTCTTTTTTGAGCGCTCCTCTGACGATCTGTCTCTTTTTCAATCCTGTTTCCATCGCTGTTTTAGCCAGATCGTCGAGCAGTGATTCTTCCAGTTCCGGTTTAATCTTTCGCATTGTGAGCCTCCGGTATTCACCATTTTTACCATACTTTACCGGAAGCTATATTTACGGACTACTTCTTCCCCGGCTTCTCTTTTTTTGGCACGACGTACATATTTATATAACGTCCTTCATGGAATGGGCCTTTCTCCAGCTCGCCAATATCTTCGACCATCGGCCAGACAGATTTGAGAACCTCCACACCGGCTTGGGGGTTGGCCATCTCCCGGCCGCGCAGGAATACACGAAATTTGACATGCTTGCCCTGCTCCAGGAACTCTCTGGCATGCTTGACTTTGTACTTGATGTCGTTGGGGGCGATTTTGACAGAAAGCTTGATCTCTTTGACTTCGATCTGCT
>JAMOOM010000217.1 GCA_027065515.1 Campylobacterales bacterium | reverse complement strand
ATGACCTGATCGATCTTTTTTGTGTCACTTGGTTCCTCTTCGATGGGAACCTGTTCGAAAAGCGGCTCTTTTTTGGGAATCTTTGCTACGCTTGTCGGCTCTGGAGGGAGTATCACGGATGGCTGTGGCTTTTGATCACTTTGAATCAGGTTTTTTGTAATCAGTATGATCAGTATGAGCACCAGAAGTAAAATGGCCGCCGCAAGAAGCAGCCTCTTCAGTCCGGACGATCGGTTCGATTTGATGATGAGATCATCGAGCGGGTTGCCAGGCTCTTTTTCCATATCGTTATTTTCCATATCTACTCCTTGGTGGCGGTTGGCCGATTACATATGCTTCGACCATGAAGCTCCTCGCTCTTTTGCGTAAAGCTTGTAGGGAAGTATCAGTATATTATACTCTCTTGGCAGGTCGGATGTCGGAAACATGCGCCACTCTCTTGGCAGCTTGGCTGCCAGCTTCGACGACAGGAGACGGCCAAGCTGGTAGGCTTCCTGCAGTGTAGTGTGGCCTTTGTGTACATATAGGTGCAGGTGCCCGGGGGTTTTGGACTCGTATGCGGTAAAGTTGATAAATCCCTCTTCGCGCAGAAGAAGTTGGGCTCGATGCCAGAAGCGGTCCGGATTTCGCCCGTTGTAATCAAATACGATATTTTCGACCTTGTTGAAACGGTTTATCAGATCGTGTGCGACTACAATCTTGCCATCGGCGTGATCGTTCATTACGCTACGCGTCAAAGGCTCGTCGATGCGCTCGAATTTATTATAGAAAGTGCGACCGTTGTAAGTAATCTTGTTTACAATACTGGGCCGCTGGACATAGTAGTGATCGGTAATCATCTTGATGAGCTGGATATCGACATTGTACATTTAATTATCCTCTGCTCAATAGGTGGGACGGTCGTATATGACGAATCTGCGCGCAAGCTTGGTCATCTCTTCCCGGATCTTTTTCTGTTTCTGCTCGTTGTGTATGTCGTCTAGGACATCGCAGATGGCGTTTGCAATGATTTCGAATTCCGGCTCTTTCATGCCACGTGCGGTGAGTGCGGGAGATCCGATGCGGATGCCGCTGGTGACGAACGGGCTGCGGGTCTCTCCGGGGACCGTATTTTTGTTGACGGTGATTCCGGCGCGCCCCAGTGCTTCATCGGCATCTTTGCCGCTGAAATCTTTATCGAGAAAAGATACCAACACAAGGTGGTTGTCGGTGCCCCCGCTGACTACATCATACCCCCGCGCTATCAGAATATCGGCTAGAATTTTGGCATTGGCGCGCACCTGCCTTGCATATGTTTTCCACTCGTCGGCAAGATTTTTACCAAACCCGACCGCTTTGGCGGCTATGACGTGCACAAGAGGTCCTCCCTGGATACCGGGGAAGATCGCGCTGTTGATTCTCTTTGCCAGGTCTTCGTTGTTTGTGAGAATCAGTCCGCCACGCGGGCCGCGTAGCGTCTTGTGTGTCGTGGATGTGACGACATCGCAGTGGGGGAACGGATGAGGGTGCTCGCCGGCTGCTACAAGACCTGCGATATGGGCGATATCTGCCATGAGCAGAGCGCCAACGCTGTCTGCGATCTCTTTGAATTTGGAAAAATCTATTTCACGCGCATAGGCGCTGGCGCCACAGATGATCAGTTTTGGTTTGACTATCTGCGCAATATCTGCCACGCGGTCGTAATCGATGCGTCCGTCCATCTCGACGCCATAGGTGAAGCTTTGGTAGTTTTTGCCAGAAAAACTCACTTTCGCACCATGTGTAAGGTGCCCGCCATGACTGAGATCCATTCCCAGAATCTTGTCACCCGCTTTCAGCAGCGCCGCATAGACACCGCCATTTGCCTGGCTGCCCGAGTGGGGCTGGACATTGGCGTATTCGCACTCGAAAAGAAGTTTGGCCCGGTCTATGGCCAGTTGCTCGATTGCATCGGCATATTCGCATCCGCCGTAATATCTTTTATAGGGGTAGCCTTCGGCATATTTGTTGGTAAATACGCTGCCCTGGGCTTCCATCACTTCGGGGAATGTGAAGTTTTCACTGGCAATCATCTCCAGATGATCCGTCTGTCTTTGGAGCTCTTTTTCTATAATATCATATACGAGTGGGTCGTTTTGTTGCAAAATACTCATCGGTTCTCCTCTTTTTCATTTTCGCTTTTCGGACTCTTTTTCGACTCTTCTTCGTTTTGTGTTTTCTGGGGACGCATCGCGGGAAAAAGGATTACATCCCTGATCGTATGTTGATTTGTGAGCAACATCACCAGGCGATCGATCCCGATCCCTTCGCCGGCGGCAGGAGGCATGCCATAACCCAGCGCTCTTACGTAGTCTTCGTCCATATACATCGCTTCGTCGTCGCTCTCTTTTTGTGCAGCCTGTGCTTTGAATCTGGCGTACTGGTCGAGCGGGTCGTTGAGTTCGCTGAAGCCGTTGGCGATCTCTTTTCCGGCTATGAACAGCTCGAAGCGATCCGCGATCTCGGGATTGTCGTCGTTTCTGCGCGCGAGTGGGCTGATGTCGATCGGAAAGTGGGTGACGAATGTGGGGTCGATCAGTCTCTCTTCCACGAAAGCATCGAACATTTCACCCCACAATTGTCCCTTGCTAAGATGGGATTCGACTTCGATGTCGTGCTCTTTGAGATAGCGGCACATCGCTTCCGTATCTTCCAGGATCTCTTCGGGCACCCCGCCTATTTGCACGAGGGCATCTTTGTAGGCGATCTTTTTAAAAGGCGTGCTGAAATCGATCTCTTTGTCTCCATAAGGGAGTTTTGTCGGCAGATTGAGCTCTTTGAAGAGGTATTCGAAAAGTTTTTCAGTCAACTCCATCAGGTCTTCATAGCGATGATAGGCCCAATAAAATTCAATCATTGTAAATTCGGGGTTGTGGGTGGCATCCATGCCTTCGTTTCTAAAATTTCTGTTGATCTCGAAAACCGCCTCGAAACCTCCTACGAGCAGTCTCTTTAGATACAGCTCGGGTGCAATGCGCAGATAGCGTTCCACATCGAGTGCATGGTGGTGAGTTACAAAAGGTCTTGCATTCGCTCCCCCGGGAATCGGGTGCATCATCGGAGTCTCCACTTCCAAAAAGCCATGATCTTCGAAGAAGCGGCGGATCAGGCTGATGATTTTGCTGCGGATCAGGAAAGTTCGCTTCACTTCCGGGTTCATTATCAGATCGAGATAGCGCTGTCGATAACGAAGCTCTTTATCCTGCAGCCCGTGGAACTTTTCAGGAAGAGGTGTAATCGCTTTGGTTACCAGCTCGAGGCGTTTTACATGCATCGTCAATTCACCGGTGCGAGTAACAAAAGGATAACCGGTAGCCGCTACGATATCGCCCACTTCGATCATTTTTTTGACGGTCTTGAACCACTCGTCGCCAAGATCGTCTCGGCTGAAGTAGATCTGCAGCACTCCGCTATCGTCTTCGATCTTCGCAAATGCCGCTTTACCCATCAGGCGCAAAAATTTAATGCGTCCTGTCACGGTACAGCTTTGGTTCTGCTCCTCTTTCTCTTCGCTCTCTTTGAGGTAGGCGTACTTTTCTAAAAATTCTTTGTTTGAGCACTCTTTGACGGCGCGGTTTTGGTAGGGATTTATTCCCATCTCTTTAAGAGTTTGCGCCTTTTGGATACGCTGTTGCTGGTATTGGTTGTCGAAAATCAATTCTTTGCTTCCTTTTTATTGTTTGCGTTTTGTCTCTCTTTTTCGATTTTTTGACATTCGGGGCATATTCCGAAGATCTTCAGTGAGTGGTCTTCCATTTTGAAGTTGAATTCTTTGGCTATCTGCGCCTGTTTTTCCTCGATTTCCTCATCAAAAAACTCCAGAATTTTACCACACTTTGTGCAGATAAGATGGTCATGATGGGCTTTGACGCCGAGTTCGTACTTTTTCCCCTGTGTGCCAAAAGAGATCGAAGTGACAATTCCGGCATTTTCAAGCAGAGAGAGGGTGCGGTAGATTGTCGCGATGCCGGTTTTCAAGTCCCTGTTTTCTCTTTTTATGATTTCATAAAGCTCTTCAGGGGTGTAATGTCCGCTATGGGTATAAAGTGTGGAGAGTATGATCTCTCTTTGTTTCGTGAATTTCAGCGGAGGATTGCTCTGTTTCAGGAGCTCTTTGAATTGCAAAAGAAGTGTTTCGTATGAAACCAGCGGTTTTTTGGAATGATCGGTACTCATTGTTTTTCCCTGCCTATTTTCTTTTTCACCATCTCTATCGATTCGACGCCACTGTCAAGAGTTTTTTTGCCTTCCCTTTTGATAGCTTTGGATTTTCTGTTCAGATCATCTGTGCCCAGATGCATAATCCATCCACCCGCTTTTATAAAAATCGGATATGTCAGACTGCGAGCCGTAAACTTTTGTATATTTTTCCGCACGATATCGATATTCGAAAGGGAGAACACGATGACGGATATGATGACAAACACTTTGGCCGATGCAAAAACGAAGCCGAACACTCTGTCCACGATCCCCAATCCCGATAAGGCAAGCAGCTTGGCGGTTATTGCGCCAAGAAGAACGCAACAGAGCCAGATTCCTGCAAGCAGCACCAAAAAACCGATCATTGTGAGGGCGGAAGCGGACTCTATGGCAAAAATATGTCTGCCGAACCATTCTCCAAAGGGTGCAGCAAAAAGAGAAGCGATCCAGACACCGGCAACGATACCTATGAGTCCGGCCAACTCTTTGATGAGACCATTGAAAATACCTTTGATTCCAACCAGAAGAATCAAGACTGCTGCAAATATATCGAACCAATTCATTTCCATCACCGAATCACCAACCTGTCTTTTCCTTCTCTCTTGGCCTGATACAGGGCTGTATCGGCTCTTTCGATCATACTCTCGAGAGTATCGCCTTTTTGATGAACCGTAAGCCCCATACTCAGTGTGATGCAGATCACCTGATTTTTGTAGATCACTTTGTTGTTTCGTACAGCTTTGAGAATACGCTGGGCTATCTTGAGGGCATCTTCTCTCTTTGCGCGATTGAATAGGATCGTGAACTCTTCTCCGCCATATCGATAGGCTTTGTCGCATTCGCGGATCAACGATTTGAAAAGTTTGGATAGAAGAATCAACACCTTGTCTCCCGCCACATGTCCAAATTTATCGTTGATCTGTTTGA
>JAMOOM010000216.1 GCA_027065515.1 Campylobacterales bacterium | reverse complement strand
ATCTTCATCGTTCGACCTTTATCGAGCCGTTTTTGATGTCGAGGCCGATAGAGGCATAGGACGAAAGCGATGCGAGACCGATTGCGATATATAAAACGATAGAAGTCCGCAGGATATATTTCATCGCTTTTCTGCTTTTTCTATAGTCTTTTCCTTCGAACCATCCCCATTTGAGTGCAAGGCGGTAGAGTCCAATGAATGCATGCAGTACGACACAAAAAAGCAGCACCAGATAGAGCGGCCACATCCAACCCTCGACGACACGCTGGGCGGAGAGATAGGGGCCTATTTTGGAGGGGTTCACCATCATCGTATAGATATGCACGGGGGCCAGGAAAAACATCGCGAATCCCGTCACCACCTGGACCATCCATAAAGAGGTATCTTCGTGTCCGAATCGCTTCATGTGGTTCCGAAAAGTCCGATACTGCCGCCATGTAGATGGGATCTTTCTCACAGCCAGCGCCGCATGGACGACAAAAAGTGCAAAGATGATCGCCGCCAGTATCGTGACAATCACCGGATGCCTCTCCCCGAACAGATAGTAGCCTTCGAAAAAGAGTGTCATACGCTCCATCGCATCTGGTCCAAAAAGAATGGATGCTTCGAACAGTATATGCCCTACGATAAAGAGCGCCAGAAAAAGACCGGTGAATCCCTGGAGAAAATCGAGATAGGCCGGCACGCGACTACGCTTGGTTGTCGACATAAACAGTTCCTTACATAAAGAAAACGGGTGCGAGAAATTCTCACGCCTCGTGCATGATTCCTACGCGTTCACCGAAACGCACATGAGTCCTGTCGTTGGTAACGACCTCCAGCAATTCCGGCTCGGCCAGAATCAGCACAGTCGATCCCATCATGAACATGCCCAGCAGATCCCCTTTATGGATCCATATGGGCTTCTTGTCATAGCGGTAATATGTCGGCATTCTGCGGTCGGCATTGGTTTTGATGCGCGGATCGAATGCGATCGTCATGCGCCCTACATTCAAAGCGCCGACTAAAACGATAAAAACCCTTTTTTCATGCTCGGTAAAACACTCCAAAACAATCCGCTCATTCTCCACAAAAAGCTCTTTTTGGCGTTTCAACGAAGCGAAATTGACCGGATATAGTTTGCCAGGCTGATGGAGTGCGGAAGCGATTCTCAGCTTGTACGGCATATGGTATCTATGATAATCTTTTGGAGAGAGATAAAAATTGATATAAGAGCCGTCATATATGCTTTTCGCCTCTTTTGCATATTGTAAAGTAAGAAGATCGTCGATGCTGTACTCCATCCCCTTGATCTGCATAGCTATATCTTTATGCAAGGGGCCACACTCGGTCACATAGGCATCCACGGGAGAGATCAGAGCACCGGAGCGCATATCGACAGGGCGCCTCTTTTTCAATTCGCGCGTAAAAAGTTTGTTGAGCGACGGATAGGTGGATGGCGGAGCGAATTCGGACATATCAAGACCCAGCAGGTTCACATAGGCATGATTGATAAACGATTGTATCGGGCTTGGAAATTCATGGTCTGCAAAATGCCCAAACCATTGCGATACGATATTTGTCCAATGCTTTTTGATATACGTATTCTCCATCAGTCGCCACTCTTTTCCTGCACTCTTTCAAGCGCCTCTCGCATCAGCGTTATATGATAATCTTCCTGATTGTTGATAAAGTCGAAAAAAGCCTGCAACGACTCGTCATCGACAGCTTCGGCCAACATGCGGCACTGCTCTTTGGCCCCTTTTTCCTCTTCGATACCATCGACAAGGAATTTTTCGAGAGACTCGAATTCGTAAATCTCCCTGGTAATCATCCTAGGAACTGCCAAAATGCCCATTTTCGACATCATCATGGCGAAAGATTTGAGGTGAAATTTGGACTCGTCGATCATGATTTGAAAAATCTCGGCCAGCCTCTTGTCTTGCACTTTGGTCTGAGCGTAGCCATATATGACTATAAGCTCGTACTCCTTGTAGCTCTCTTCAAAAAGAAAGAGTACCAGCGCCTGCAACGAAGATTGGTCGAGCTTTGTATCACCCAGTTTCATCGCTTTGTTGAAGGCTGTGATTTTTGTATTTCTATTGAACTCCCTGCGGAGTGACTCTCGCATATAATGCAGATCGCTGAGCATCCGTTTAGCCAGAGGATCACCATTGTCGCTCAGCTGCAGCCTCAAGCGCTCTATAGCCTCTTCGCAGTACATAGCCGCTTCACCTTCGGTCATGAACTCCAGACCTATGGATGGCCTCTCGTAACTGTATTCGATATTTTTTTTCACATACATCGTTTCGACAAACCGCATATGGCGATATAAAATTTCCGAAAAATCGTAAAGAGTTTCGCCCCACTCTCTATCCTGCACTGCAAAAGAGGAAAAAAGCAGTTTGAGCCATGCTTCGTGCACGGTGGTGAAAAGTCTCTTTGTCATCTGTCTGTCTCCTTTGTCTCTATGTCTGTCGCACACGCCCTGCTGATCATATGCGTAGGAACCAATGCGTCTCGATCTTCACTCTTCGCCTTGTAGTGCTCAAGTGCCGCAAGAAAAGCTTCGGCAACCATCTCCGAACAGGCCGCCTCTTCGGGCGGCATTTTATCGAGCTTGTCGAGCATTATTTGAGCAAGCTCCACGGACTCATCTATCGTAGCTCCCTTTATCGTTTCGGTAAAGATCGATCCCGCGATCACGGTAGTCATGCACGCTTTGGCCTGAAAAGCGATATCCGATATTTTACCCTCTTCGATTTCAAGATAGATGATCACCATCTCACCATTTTGGGGATTTTTCCCAATGCCCTGAGCATCCGGATTTTCCAGCTTCCCGTAGTTCCTTGGGCGCATCATATGATCCATCGTTATATCGTAAACTCTTTTTTCTTCCATTTCATTCCTAAGTGTTGAAAAAATCTATTTTTTTCCAATTTATAATAGCCATTAAGATTATATCGAAACGAAAGCCTTTTTGGTATAATCCTTT
This sequence comes from Campylobacterales bacterium, assembly GCA_027065515.1. Classification (GTDB taxonomy): domain Bacteria; phylum Campylobacterota; class Campylobacteria; order Campylobacterales; family Hydrogenimonadaceae; genus Hydrogenimonas. The sequence goes on along the minus strand of JAMOOM010000216.1, from coordinate 22,589 downwards.
TTAGATTTAGATGTACCCTCAACCCAACACATCAAGGATATCAATGCTTCGTTTCGCGCCCAGCCTTACCGGTGATATGCAGATAGAAGATCTGCGTATCGCCATTTTCAACTATATTACAGCAAAGCAGAGAGGCGAAAAATTCATCGTACGCATCGAAGATATCGACAAAAAGCGAAATGTCGAAGAAAAAGAGCGCGAAACCATGGAAATTATCGATCTTTTCGGCCTCGAATACGACAATGTATATCACCAAAGCCGCAATCTCGCCATACATCAGCACATGGCTATAAAACTGCTTCAAACGCGCAAAGCTTTTGCCTGCTTCTGCACGCCAGAAGAGATCGAAGCCGAACGCCAGGCGGCAAAAGAGGCCAATAGGGAATACCGCTACAGCGGAAAATGTGAAATGTTGAGCGATGAAGAGGTGCTGGCCAACGAAAAACCCTTCACCATCCGTCTTAAAAAACCGGATTTACCGATAGAATTTGACGATATCGTAAAAGGAAACCTCTCCTTCCCTCCGGACGAGATCGACAGTTTCGTGATCATGCGCGCAGACAAGACGCCCACTTGTAATTTCGCCTCGGCTATAGATGACATGATTCAAGACATTTCGCTAATTGTCAGAAAAGAGGAGCATCTTGGCGACACTCCAAGGCAGATACATATCAGAAGAGAGCTGGACTACGACAAAGAGATAGATTACGCGCATCTGCCACCGATTTTGGATGATGAAGGCGGAAAAATTTCCGAACGCGACGATGTTTCAAATGTCAAACAGCTTCTTATGGACGGTTTTTTTCCGGAAGCGATCGCCAATTATCTTATCTTGCTGGGAAACAGGACGCCCGAAGAGATTTTTACAATTCAAGAGGCTATCGAATGGTTCGACCTCAAAAACATATCCAAAGAGCCTGCAACGTTTGACATGGAGAAACTGCGCCTCGTCAATCGTGAACATATGAAACGCATGGACCCCAAAGAGCTCTCTCGCGCATTCGGGTTTGCGGATGCGATGATCGGGGAGTTGGCCAAATGCTACCTTGAAGAGGGAGATACGATCAAAGAGATCAAGCCCAAAATAGAAGCCATATTTGCCGCCAAGCCATACGAGAGCGCCTGCGGCGACCAGATGCGCCGGCTACGAGACGCAATCAAAGCAGCGCCCCATTTCGAAACTTTTGCCGAATTAGAAAACTATCTTGCGCAAAAAACCGAGCAAGAGGAGAAGAGCTTCTCGAAACCGTTGCGCCTGCTGCTCACCGGCAGCGAGTGCGGCCCGGAGCTTTCGCTTCTTTTCCCATATCTCAAATCTTATCTACAGGAGATCGTAAAATGATATCAGCCTTTATCTACGCCCTCGTCAACGTGGTGCACACCATCATCAACATCTATATCTGGATCGTGATCATCTCTGCACTTGTAAGCTGGGTACGCCCCGATCCATACAATCCAATCGTACAGACACTGTATAAATTGACCGAACCGGTCTATGCCTGGATACGCCGGTATATACCTACCGTCATAGGCGGGGTGGATCTGGCGCCTTTGATCGTCATTATAGGATTGCAGTTCATAGATGTTTTTCTGATGCGCCTCGTGTTTGGATAAAAGTTTGAAAAAGTATCTTTTCTTTCTATTTTTTCCAATTTTTCTGGCGGCGCAAATAACGCTGCCAAAGCTATGCGAAATGCCCACAAGCTACGCCAAAGATTTCTACATATGGCGTTTCATGGGCCAAAACATCAGCAGCGAAGATGCAGATGCCGCTTTCTACCAGATCCGCAGTGTAAACTGGAAAATCATCCATCGATATGCGAAAAAAACCGTTAAACCCGGTTTTTCGATGGCCGATCGATGCCACCGGTTAAAAGCGTCGCAACTTCCGGCCAAAACCGCTGAATGCAGTGAAATCGCACTCACTCCCTACAAGTTCACCCAGCTCGAAAAGAGAGAGCGCAACCTTCTGAAAAAGCAGCTATCGCACTACGAAGAAACCTTGAAGTGGATGGATGTAATGGCATCCACTTCTCCATGGGATGCCTTGATAAAAAGCGATAGCAATACCTTCTTTACCGTTTTCAACCGGTGCGGCGGAGTGTACAGGGCCAAATATTTCAATCATCCATTGCCGCCACGGTTTATCGGCCGCCTGAAAACATCGAAAAGACATCGAAAAGATTTTGCACAGACCATAAAACTGATCGTTACGGACGGCAGATTACACGAACTGCAAAATTCCCTGCTTGGGATCGATAGCGCGCAACTCGATCATCAGAGCGTATTTTTTCTGGCGATGAACGCTTTGAGGCATAAGAAAGAAGAGTTGGCCAAAATCTACCTGGCGGATGCATACAAAAAGGCCTGGTTTCGTTTCGACAAAGACAAGGTGCTGTTTTGGTACGCCATGATAGATGAAAAAAAGAAGTGGTTGCAAAATCTTTCTAAAAGTTTCGATCTGAACATCTACACTCTCTATGCCCGCGAAAAGTTGAAATACCCATGGCCACGCATCGTCAATCCTTCATTCGACCACAAAGGTTGCGACTACAATATCTCCAACCCTTTCGAGTGGCTGGCGACACTTCAAAATCTAAAAAACAGAAAACAAAACGGGCTGATCGATGAAGCCAGGCGCTTTATGTGCAGTGAAACAGAGGGGCACTACGCATACATCATGGAGAGGGCTTCGCACTACAAAACCCACTATTTTCCCATGCCATACGAAAAGGGGTACAAAAACCTGAGTCTCGACGACAAAGCGATAATTCTCTCTCTGGCGCGACAGGAGAGCCGTTTCATCCCCTCCTCCATCTCCCCCTCCTATGCGCTCGGTATGATGCAGATTATGCCTTTTCTCGTCGAAGCTCTCGCCAAAAAAAGGGGCGAAAAACCGAACCTCGATGCGATGCTGAACCCTTATGTCAATATATCGTATGCAAAAGAGCACCTGTCGTATCTAAAACGCTATCTATACAATCCGCTATTTATCGCATATGCGTACAATGGCGGCATAGGTTTCACAAAACATCTTTTGACAAAAAGAGGAATGTTCAAAAAAGGGAAATTCGAGCCGTGGTTGAGCATGGAGCTCGTCCATTATGACGAGAGCAGACGATACGGCAAGAAGGTTCTTGCAAACTATATCGTCTATAGAAAACTGCTTGGAGATCCTATCGGCGTGGCGTCGGTCGTTGAAGCGACAACCGTGCCGAGCCGTACGGATCGATTTCGCAATCGATAATATATTTTGTGCTCTTTTGGGCCGGAAAGCGTACTACCCAGTATCTGCCCCATTTGGTCACGATAGGCACGACCTGGTAAAGTCTGCTCTTTCTATCGACGGGTGTCACTTCCAGCGGTTTTTTACCGTTTAGGCTGAGCTTGCAAAGATCGTCGAATTTTACATCTTTCAAATCGGTTATGACTCCCACAAATAGGTAAATACCTTTATCGTATGGATAGCGCTTTGGAAAAAGTTCGTTCAGAAGTGTAACGCTGATCGAAGCTTTCGTCTCCAAAGATCTGACAATCTGCGCCTGGCGCGTGAATACGAGCGCTTTTTCATAAATGGTGTCCGGCTCTATCATCTGCGATATCCCGCTTTTGGCAGAACAACCAGTCAGCACCGGTATGGCGGCCAAAAGGCCAATTATCGCGACCAATGTTTTTTTCATACTTTTCATCCTCGTCTATTTTTGGATGCACCATGCAAACAGTGGGATTTTAGCATAGCTTTTATCTTTTTTGGCTATAATTGCACCAAAATCAATCGAGGTTTATCACTTGAGAATACGCAAAGCCGTCGCCTTTACCGGACCCTCCAACAGTGGAAAAACGACTCTTATCGAAAAGATAGCACGGGAGCTGATACCCAAAAACAGAGTGGCTATCGTGAAAAACGATCCCAAAGACAAAGCTGTTTTCGATGTTGAGGGCAAAGACAGTTGGAAATTTTTCCAAACTGGTGCAGAAGTTGTCGTCACATCACCGACACGCACAACATATTTCTCGCATCGACACAAAGAGATCGAAGAGATCATCCGAATGATCGACGACTTCGATTTTCTGCTGGTTGAAGGGCTCAAAACGCTTCCTTTGCCGAGAATCGCCATATTCAGAAGCGAGATCGACGAGAGCTATTTCCCCTATTCCGAAGCGATCGCTATCGACGAAAGTGTCGATCCGTCGCAATACAAAATCCCCCAATCTATCGATTTGCTCAATCTGAACGATACGCGTCAGATACTCGAATGGATAGAAAATCACGCCAAGGCTGTTTAAATGAAAACTCTCAAACCTATTTTCGACGCCATAGAGACTTCCGCTCACCGCATCCGTGAAGCTATCACCAACGAAGATCTTTGCTACTCCCAAGAGTGCAACGCCACAGGCGATATGCAACTCAAACTCGACATTCAAAGCGATTTGATCATTGCCGAAGAATTTTCGAAAATCACTGCGATCAAAGAGATCGCCAGCGAAGAGAAAGAGGAGTCCGAAACCCTCCATGAAGAAGGTAGATACTGTATCGCTTACGACCCCTTGGATGGTTCCAGCCTGATCGATGTGGATCTGAGTGTCGGTACGATCTACGGCATCTACGACAGAGAGTTCCAGCCGCAAAATATGATCGCTGCAGTCTATGTGGTGCATGGGCCGAGACTCGAGATGGTGACTGCCTACAAAGGCGGCATACGACACTATATTTTCCGTCATGGACGGTTTATGGAGCAAGAGACCGTATCTTTGGGCGACAAAGGCAAACTCAATGCCCCGGGAGGCACACAGCAGTATTGGCCGCAACACCATAAAAAACTGATCGACAGTCTGTTTGCAGAGGGTTACCGCCTTCGATATTCTGGCGGAATGGTACCCGATCTGCACCAGATTCTACTCAAAGGCGGCGGCCTTTTCAGTTATCCCGGAACAGAAGACAAACCAAACGGAAAACTACGTAAGCTGTTTGAGGTATATCCTTTCGCCTACGTGTACGAAACAGCAGGAGGCGAAGCGATAGACGATAAAGGCAGGCGCCTTTTGGATACCAGATGCGACGATCCGCACGAAACGACTCCATGCTTTTTCGGAAGCAAATACGAAATATCGAAGGTAAAAGAGGCATATGGCATCGACCAACAAGAGTCCTGACCGCTGGGAGCTGGAACGCGACGAGATGCTAGCAAGGCTGCAAAATTGCCAAAAAGAGCGCAAAGTGCACAGCTGCACAGCCTGCGAAAAAGTGCTCGGTTGCGAAATACGCATGGAATATGTCAAAAAAGTCTATGAAAGCATGAGCAAGGGCCAAGGCGGCGGATTCGAATTTTAAAATAAAACAGCAAGGTCACACATGAACGAAAACGAAAAATGTAAAAAAATCTATATCACGACCCCGATCTATTATGTCAACGATGTGCCTCATATCGGACACGCCTACACGACGATCATCGCAGACTCGCTTGCGCGCTATTCACGATTGGCAGGTATGGAGGTATTTTTTCTAACCGGAACGGACGAGCATGGCCAAAAGATCGAACAAGCCGCCAAAGCACGGGGGAAAAGCCCACAGGAGTATGCCACCGAAATCTCCAACCGATTCAAACAACTCTGGGACGATTTCGAGATCAGTTACGACAAATTTATCCGCACCACCGATCCCGACCACATAAAAGGGGTGCAGAAAGCTTTCGAAATCATGGTCGAAAAGGGGGATATCTACAAAGATGTCTATCGTGGGCACTACTGTGTCAGCTGCGAAACCTTCTTTACCGACACCCAGCTTATCGATGAAGAGTTCTGCCCCGAATGCGGCAGATCCACCACGATGGTCGAAGAGGAGAGCTACTTCTTCCGTCTGAGCAAATACCAAGACAAGCTTCTGGAGTGGTATGAAAGCAGACCAGACTGCATCCTCCCAAAAGCCAAACGCAACGAAGTGATCAACTTCGTAAAAAGCGGTCTAAACGATCTTTCCATAACCCGCACCAGCTTCGACTGGGGTATCAAGCTGCCTGAGAGCATGCACGATCCCAAGCATGTGATCTATGTATGGCTCGACGCCCTGATGAACTATATAACCGCTCTAGGTTATGGCACCGATGAGAAATTGATGGATTACTGGCCGGCAAAAGTGCATCTGATCGGCAAGGATATACTCAGATTCCATGCCATATACTGGCCCGCTTTTCTGATGAGCCTGGATCTCGAGCTTCCGCACCATGTTGCCGCCCATGGATGGTGGACGCGCAACGGGGAGAAGATGAGCAAGAGCAAAGGAAACGTCGTCGATCCGAAAGAGATAGCGGATGCTTACGGCCTTGAAAATTTTCGCTACTTCATGCTTCGCGAGGTTCCTTTCGGGCAGGACGGGGATTTCAGCCAACGTGCCCTGATCGACCGCATCAATTCGGATCTTGGAAACGATTTGGGGAATCTTCTCAACCGTATCATCGGTATGAGCGGTAAATATTTCGATTTTCACATCGAAAGTGATGACGTGGCGAAATATCACGAAGAGGAGCTTTTGGAAGTCAAAGCGATACTCTCCAATGTTGAGCCTTTTCTTTATGAAATTCAGACAAACCGGTATCTCGAAGAGCTGTGGAAAACATTGCGTATCGCCAATAAAGCCATCGACAAAGCGATGCCGTGGGTCAAGATGAAAGAGGGAAAAGAAGATGAAGCGATGGCCACGATTGCGCTGGTAGCCAACATTCTGGCCAAAGTTTCAGTATTGCTGCATCCTGTCATGCCGAAAACTACGCAGACCATCGCCAGCGCATTGGGGTTTGAAGTAAACAACGACAGTTACTACCGGCTCATCAAAGAGGAGGAGCTTCTTGGAAAATTTACGATCGAGAAAGTTCCACCTCTCTTTCCCCGTATCGAAGAGCCGCTTGTCGAGACACCCGGTCAAAAAGCTGAAGCCAAATCAAAAAGCGAGCTAAAGGCGAAAGAGGAAAAAAATAGCGCATCCAGAGAAAAATCCGATAAAACAGCCGAGAACGGGGACAATCTGATCACGATCGACCGCTTTTTCGAAGTCAAGCTGAAAGTCGGAAGCGTAATGGAAGCCCAGGAGGTCCCCAAAAGCAAAAAGCTTCTGAAACTTCAGGTCGATCTGGGCGAAGAGAAACCACGTCAGATCGTAGCCGGTATCAAAGAGTGGTATGCGCCTGAAGATCTTATCGGAACGCAAGTGTGTGTCGTAGCCAATCTCAAACCGGCCAAATTGATGGGAATGTTATCCGAAGGTATGCTTCTAGCAGCCAAAGATGACGAGGGCCTTTGTCTGATACGCCCTGAAAAACCCAAAAAACCAGGTACCCCAATTGGCTGATTTCCAGCCGTCTTCATTTTTGCCAAATGCTTCTTGAAAACGTACTTGCCGCTACTGGCGGCAAGCTACTCGCAGAGCCGGCCATCTCCCGTTTTGACACTATCGCCACCAATCCCAAAAAGGCGGTTAGAGGGTCACTTTTTATAGCGATACACCCTGAAGAGATACCGCAAGCTGTGGAATCTGGCGCCTATGGCATCTTGACAGACGACTATATCACACCAACCGACAATGAGATCGCCTGGATCAAGGTGGATTCTCTTTTGGCCATATTGGCCAAACTGCTCAGGCTTTGGCTCATAAAGCACCCCAGGAAAATATTTTGGGTCTTGCGCCAACACATTGAATTTATCGATCTCGTTGAACGTGATACCAAGATCGCAACACTACAATCGGACGAAGCCGCGATGAGTCTTGAAATTCTCAACTCGACAGAGCAGCAGATTTTTTTCTGCCAGGACGCTGATTTTTTGGAACATATCGGCCTAAATCCGGAAAAACCGCCTTGCACCGCCCCTGAAGCCTCGATAGTCTCCCATACGCTTTTTGAAACATCCCTGATTCTGAAAAATCGATTCTACGAGCGTCTTTCACTGATCGAGCCAATGAGCGATTTTTTACTGGAGGCGATAGGCTTTCTTGAAGCTTTGGATCTTGGATGGAGTCTATCCCAGCTCGACTTCACTCCATCACTCGAGCCGGTTTTTGTCGATCGTTTTGCAAATATACAGGATTTTGGCGAGAGTGATCGTGTTTTGATTTTCGCCGATTCCACTCTTCCTTGTCGGTGCTACGAACACTTCAATATGGCCAAATGGAGTCGTATCGGTTTTATCAAAAACAGAAATATTAAGTTTTCCTGTGATATAAAACATTCCAAAACCGTTCCTGCGACCATTCACGATCCCGATGAAAGCCTTGTGGATACCTTGTTCGAAGCTTTGAATAAGCCTGGCTATATCGTACTGATCGGTTTCGATAAAAACGAACTTTTAAACCTGTTGTCCAAAAGTCATCAGAAACACAACAACCCAATTTTAAAAGGATTATTTTAGATGCGAAAACACGCAGAACCCGAGCCCGCAGAGTTACAGGAATTCATCACCGATTACTGGGATATTATGGCCGGCGCACTGAGCGCCGCACTGGCATTTTTCTTCCACCTCTCCGGACATCCCTATATGGCAACCCTCTTCGCGGGACTCGGTATCGCTTCGTTCTCATTCACGGTATCCGAAATCGCCGAAATTTTGGCAGAACGTTTACAGGAGCCATACGCCAGCTTCGTACTGACATTCAGTGCCGTGGCTGTGGAGATTTTGCTTCTTTTTATGATATTGCTTGAAAGCAGCCATGGGTCACACGGCCTGGAAACCGTCAAGGGCGGTATCATCTCCGCCGTCATCGTCGATATGAACGTGCTTTTGGGAATCGCCGTTTTTGTTGGAGGATTGCGATTCAAGGAGCAAGAGCACAACGAAGACACTTCCAGCACATACACTACAATCTTGCTGGTCTCTTCTGTTTTACTGCTTGTGCCGAGCCTTTTGCAATACTCGAAAGGAAGCATCGAAGCTCTTCCGATAGCCAGCTACATCATTGCGGCTCTCTTGATGATCTATTATGTATCCATATTCATTTTTCAGACAAAGACACATATCCACTTTTTTAAATCTACAGCCAGAAGTCGAATATTTCGCATGCGGCGTAAAAACAACGAAGAGAGTGACCATGATGAAAGTTATATTTTTGAACGTTTTCCGAATATTGCCAACTTTTTCGCGATATTCATTCTCATCTTTATTATCGGTATCATTGCGGAAATTTTCGCTAGCGATGGAATGAAGATTGCCGAAGAGTTCGGTATCTCAGCTGCACTCTCGGGTCTGATGATAGCTATAATCAGTGTCTCTCCGGAACTTTTCACCGCCGTAAAAGCGGCAAAGAGCGATCAGATCCAGCGCGTCGTCAATATTGCAATGGGCGCTTCGACAGTCTCCATTTTGCTGACTGTGCCTGTACTGATGATGCTGGCCCCTTTTGCCGGGCTTCATCTCACTCTCGACTTCAACTCGCTTCAGATCGGGGCGTTGATTCTTACGGTCATTCTGGCATGGAAGACGACAGACAACGGCGAAACCAATTATGTCGAGGGAATTTCACATTTGATGTTTTTCTTCGCCTATGCGGTGATCGCGGCGTTTTATCACTGATTCATCAGTTACGAAAAGGAGTGATTCTTGAAACGAAGAAATTTTTTGAAAGTGACGGCCGCCACCGCAGCAGCGGCAACCCTTGGAGGGTGCACCAGAGAACAGATCGAAGGCAGCAAAAGCATACATGTCAATCGTCAACGCAAAGTAACGCTGAAACTGGCTACAAGCTGGCCTGCCAACTTTCCGATTATGGGAACAGGAGTGGACCGTTTCGCCAAAATGGTGAATGAAATGAGCGGAGGCACGCTCAAAATCAAAGTCTATCCAAAAAATATCCTTGTGCCTGCACTTGCCGTTTTCGATGCGACAAGCAGCGGACAGATCGACGCTTTTCACTCTGGACCATACTACTGGAAAGGAAAAGACCCGGCTTTTGCACTTTTTAGCGGAGCCCCGTTGAGAATGGTGGCCAGTGAACTGAACGGATGGATGAACTATGGGGGAGGATACGATCTATGGCGCGAGCTCTACGCAAAATACAACCTCTATCCATTTATAGGCGGCAATACCGGAGTACAGATGGGAGGATGGTTCAGAAAACCGATAGAATCTCTCGAAGATCTAAAAGGCTTGAAAATGCGTATCCCCGGCCTCGGGGGCGAAGTGATGGCAAAACTGGGCGTCAATCCGATCCTCCTTCCGGCAGGGGAGATCTATACCGCCCTGGAGAGGGGTACGATCGACGCTACCGAATGGGTCGGCCCGGCCCTTGATATCCGCATGGGATTTTACAAAGTGGCCAAATACTACTATACAGGATGGCACGAGCCGGGATCGATACTCGAGCTCACATTCAACAAAACCCGTTTCGACAGCCTCGGCGATGAGCACAAGGCGATCATTCGGTACGCCTCCGAAGCGATGAGCGCACAGATGTATACCGAATTTATGGACCAGAATGCCAGAGCGTTAAAAAAACTCAAAAACATGAATATTCAGGTACTCGATTTTCCAAAAGAGATTATAGAGGCTGCCAAAAGAGCGATGCTGGAGGTCGCCAAAAGCCAAAGTGAAAAAAGCGCCGACTTCAAACGTGTTTTCCACTCCATGGAGGAGTACTACAGGCTCGTCAAACCATGGACCGATATCAGCGAAGCGAAATATCTTTCAATACGCTAAAGGGCGCTCATTTTCCGCGTAGCGCCCTCTTGTAAGCTATCGGATCGCTCATACCCGCTTTTTCGAAACCCTTTAGTCGCAATCTGCAGCTATCGCAGACTCCGCACGCTTCATCCTCGTTTTTATAACAGCTCCACGTCAACTCCAAAGGCACGCCATACTCTATAGCCGTTTTGACGATATCCTCTTTTTTCAGATGAACCAGTGGCGTTTCGATATGGATATGTGTCGTCTCTTTCGTGCCCAAATCGATGGCCCTCTCCATCGCTTCGATAAACGACTCCCTGCAATCTGGATATCCACTGCTATCTTCTTCCACGACCCCGATATAGATCGCTTCCGCATTCTCCTTTTCCGCCACCGCCGCGGCGATGCTTAAAAAAATACCGTTTCTAAAGGGGACATATGTTACGGGAACACCCCCTTCTATGCCGTCTGTTGGCACCTCAATCGTCCGGTCCGTCAAGGCTGAAGCACCGATCTGCTCAAAGAAGGGCAAATCGATGACGTATCTGTTTGCCACGTTCAAAGCATCGCAAATCGCTTCAAACGCCTCTTTTTCCCTGGTTTCCGTACGCTGCCTATAATCGAAATGGACCGCCACTATATCGAATCCTTTCGATTTGGCGATGAATGCCGCCGTTGCAGAGTCCATCCCACCGCTCAATATCACTACCGCTTTTTTCATAAATACTTTCACCTTGTATATAAATATAGAGGTCGCTTCAAGGCACCTCCGATAACCCTACACATCCACATAAGAGGAGCTGGAAGGTAAATTTGAGAAATCTTTTGAAAGATATATCCTTGACTTTAACTATGGTCAGACCCTAAAATCTTACCACAATTTCGCCTTCCATACAGCCAAATATCACAGGATTTTAAACGATTCTTAAATGAAACCATCTTTTTAATTCAAAGCATAGCCCTACCCCCTCTGTAAATAGCAAAGAAACAAGGAGAAAATGACAATAATGCAACAAATCTATATGTCGTTTTTATGCACAATATCAAAAATCAGGGAGCCGTTTTATTCTGGATCTTGCTTGGCTCCCTCCAAAAGTCAAGTATCGGGGCTCACCGAAGGGCTTCAGTCAAAGGGAGACCAGCAAAAGATTGTAGCTTTCGGTCTCCACTACATCCAGGATCGCTAAGAATGCAAAATTTAAGCCCTAAACCCACTACCTCCGTTCAATTTCCTTGTTGCTTCTTGGAATCGTTCATTTCTTTGTGTCAATGGATCCAAGGGGTCAAATGTGGATCCAAGGGGTCAAATGATAACAATAACACTATTTCCGCCTACTTCGTCGTATTATGCCATGCACCGCAGATTGTGAAATGCCTAAAACTTCCGCGATCTTGTGTTGCGAATGGCCTGCTGTGTAAGCCTCACAGATCAGTGTTTTGCGCTCTTTTTTCTCTTTGGCTTGTCTGATTCGCTCCAAAAGCCTGGGATCGGGGCTCTCTTTTTCCATCGAATCTTCGACGAGTGTGGAAGCTTTTTCAAGCTCGGCCAGGGCTTCTTGGCCCACCCGTATCGAAAGCATCTCTTTTAGTTCCTTCTTCTTGCGCTTGAAGCGTTGTGCCAGCCAGGCATTTTTCAGATATTCGGGCATTTTCTCTTCACCCGTGAAGCATATAATCATAAAAGGCTTATTGTATTATCACCTCCCTTGGTTATCTTTGGCCCCTTTGGTTTCTGGTTCTTTCAACGAAGTCTGGTCGATAGTCGCTTTCAGTTTTGAAAATACCCCCTTATACTTTAACCCACAACAGTGTTCCTTCCTTGTCGCTTGGCTTCATATAATTTTTCATCTGCGCTCTTAATAATGCTTTCTATACTTTTCTGTTCACCAAATTCACACAATCCCGCACTTATTGTTACGGTCGTATTTACCGTAAAACGATAATTTTCAACGGCAGAGCAAAGTTTACAGGCCAATGCTTTGGCTTCATTTGAATCAATCTCAGGACACAATACCAAAAATTCCTCTCCTCCCCATCTGCCGATAATATCTGTCGAACGAAGAGTTTTTTTCGCCAACCCAGCAATTTCATAAAGCACAGAATCTCCGGCTTGATGTCCATAAGTATCATTGATTTTTTTAAACCAATCTATATCAAATATGATTATTGAAAATATATTCCCATATCGTGTTGCCCGTTTCCACTCTTTTTCTAATTCACTATTCATCTTATGACGATTTAATAATTTTGTGAGTTGATCTGTAGTAGAAAGCAATTCAAGCTTTTTGTTTATATTTTGCAGTTCTATATTTCTATCATACAACTCATTCTCTGCAAGCTTTTCTATATATGTGGCTATAGCACCGATCTCATTGTTTGGGTATTCATAAGCAGAGCCGTACTTGCAATCACCTGCAATAATAGCATTGACCCTTTTTTTAAGCTCAATCAACGGTACAATAAATCGTTTACTCAATGAGGTGCTTAAAGCCCAGGCAATCAAAACAGCTATAAGTCCGATTAGCAAAATACTGATAGATATTTGTAGGATAATCGGCCTAACAATTTCTCTTTTCTCCACTTCTGTGACCACAATCCATCCAATTTTATCAATCCAACTGTAGTAAGCGAGTTTATCGACGCCATTCATCTTGTAGGCAAGCTTGCCATTTTTTTGTCAAACCTTATAGGAAAATTGATTATATCTGATATGTTTTTTTTCAAAAATGATTTTTCATGGTGGATCAGTATTTCTCCATCTGGTTTTACTACAAAACCATAAGATGATCTATATTTTTCCCCTGGTTTTTTGAGTAAATTTGCAACTTTATCAATAGAGCAATCAATTGCCACAACCCCACTAGTTTTATTTTCATCATCTGTCAGCGCCTTACTGATGGAAACCAGCCACTCTTTATCTTTTATATCTTGATATGGCACCCCATCTGAAATATTCGGTGCTGCGTTTATTGCTGCTTGATACCAAGGGCGAACAACCGGATTAAAACCCACTGGAGGGATATAGTTATTTATCAATAAATAACCATTTCTATAGCCTGAATAAATATAATTTATATCCGTATCAATATTTTCAAGGGTTTTGTATAAATTTAATATATCTTGATGAGCGTCTGGGCCAAGAGAGGGAGTATTTTGTATTTTTTTGTTAGTTGCCAAAAATTGGACAGTATTGTAAATTTTAGTGAAATAGCCATCTATAAAAAAATTAACAGCTTGATTTTTTTGCCTGATAACAGCATTGGCATTGGATATCCCGGAGTAGTAAAGAATACTCGATAACAAAATACTAAATATAATTATTATTGCACATGAAAGAATTATGCTACTTTTAAATAATTCTTTCCTGATAGTCATTTTGCCTGAATTATTCATCAACCAGCTTTCTCATCTCAAAGTAGTTAGCTATATTTTCTATTTTATCTTGCTGAGGATCCAAAGGGATCCAAGGGGGGATCCAAGGGGTCAAATGATAACAATAACACTATTTTTGCCTGCTTCGTCGTATTATTCCATGCACCGCAGGTGATAGGGCTTCTTGGCCCACCCGTATCGAAAGCACCCAACGCTTCGCTCTGCTCTTTCAACAGCGTTTCGAACTTTTTGTAATCTGCCGGCTCTTCGAAAACGGTTCTTCGTTCTACACCGCGATTGAGCACATGGTAAAATCCCGGAATTTCGATGCATGGCTTTCTGGGCATGAGGCTCCTTCAATACGATTTGATCGGGAGCATATTATCATAAAAAGCTTATTGTATTATCACCTCGTATAGTAACAATTGATTCGCATACTGGTGATTGGCTATCATATTCGCCGGAGAGTTGTAATGACCCCCACATGTATCTGCGATACTTGTGGCAAATAACAGAAAAAACGACATGAACCTTATGTACCGATGTAAAATAGAATTTTTTAGAAAATCTTATTGTAAGCTAACGACTGAAAATAACCGATAAATTGCCGCTAGGTAATTTATATTGGCTACTCTGTTTTATTATAAGCTAGTAGGCTTCTTTTCTATGAGCTACACGAATGACAGTAATAACTAAAAAGTCATTTTCTTTTAAATATATTATTCTGCAATTACCTGCTCTTTTTCTAAACTTACCTTTATGTTTTCCTTGAAAATGTTTATCATTTGAAAAGTTTCCATTTCGTAAATCTATAACTTTTGAAGCAATAAGTTTTTGTGCTTGATTATCGAGCTTTAAAAATTCTTTTTCTGCATCTTTATCAAAAGCAACTTTATACATCTATCCCTGCTTTTTTAAACACTTCTTCCAGTGGAACAACAGTTGATCTCCCAGCTTTAAGATTATCTATTCTTTTATCTGCGATCATTTCATCAAGTTTGTCAAAATATAATTCAATTGCTTTTTCAATTAGACTTGTTCTTGTTTTATCTAATTCTTGTGCATATTCATCTAGTGCTTGAACTACATCTTTTTCGAGTCTTATGTTTATAGCCTGTTTCATATATATTTACCTTTTTGTGGTTTTGTATCTACAATTGTAGTGCATTATAAATTTTATATCAAGTTCACCTAGCCCGCCAAAAAATTAAGATTTTTTTCTTTTTTCGATGGATGTCGGGTGCGGCCGCTTGTTAGGCGGCGCGTAGCATCGACTAACAATGCAGATGTCCAAGGAGATGCCCAAGGGGGTCAAATGGCCCCTTTGGACACCCGGCCGACATAGGAAAAACGGAAATCGGAGCATTTCCGACATGGCTGGGGGTGAAGTAGCATATTTCCTTTGCAACGCAGAATCAGGCGTTCAATACGCTTTTGTTTCCATGCGAGCAGCTCTTGGTATCCCGCTCAAAAAAACAAAAACATCCAGGCGCTTCGGTCCAAATCGAAAAAACGCCGCATTGGTGGTTTTCCGGTGTTTGAAGTTAAAGCTCTCCTTATTGGAGTTTTGGGTAAAATTGCTCCATGATCAATATTACAAATGAAACAGATTACCAGCCAAATGTCAACTTGCTCGAAACGATAGCCTCTAAACTGTCTGATCGGGATATAGAGCTCATATTCACGGACAACGATACGATCCGGGAACTGAACCGGCAGTTTCGCCATATCGACAAGCCTACGGACGTTTTGAGTTTTCCGCTGGAGTATGTTCCGCATACACCGATGGGGGAGATCGTGATCAGTGTCGAGTATGCCCGCAACAAAGCGAGCGAATACCATAACTCCCTCGATGACGAAATTGCTCTTCTTTTTATCCATGGTTTGCTTCATCTTCTTGGAATGGATCATGAAACCGACGATGGGCAGATGCGGAAAAAAGAGGAGGAGCTGATTCGCCACTTCGGGCTTCCTTCGAGCCTTGTAAGCCGTACGGAAGATGGTGAATGATCGATTCTATAATATTTGTCATCAGTATGGGAGCACTCATCTGGGGGGCGGATTTCATCATTCGCGAATCGGAGCGTATCGCTTTGCATTTTGGTATCAGCGAATTTATCATCGGCGCCACGCTGGTCGCTCTGGGCACCAGTCTGCCCGAAATGGCGGCCAGCGTCGCAGCCAGCGCAAAAAACCAGAGCGATATGGCTATAGCCAACGTACTGGGCTCCAACATCATGAATATCGCCCTGGTATTGGGGCTGGTCTTTTTGGTCGCCCGCCGCGTCAATCCGCACAGGGATCTGTTTCAACGCGACAGTGCCTGGCTGCTCTTTCCCGTCATCGTCTTTCCCCTGATGGTGTTAGACGGCAACCTTTCTCGGATGGACGGCTTTCTTCTCGTCTCCATGATGGGCGCGTATATTCTCTTTTTGATCGACTCCAACAAAGAGGATCGGGCAGCTCTTGGTGAGATAGATACCGATCTTGAAAAAGAGCCTTTCAAATGGCCCAAATCGCTGGGGCTGCTTGCAGTCGGTTTCATTCTGGTGGTTACAGGTGCCGATTATGCAATCGAGAGCGCAGGCAATCTGGCCAGAATTTTTGGGGTCAGCGAATGGATAATCGGCCTTTTGCTTGTAGCGTTCGGTACCAGTCTTCCAGAGCTCGTGGTGAGTATTTCTGCTGCAAAAAAAGGCAAAGCGGACATGAGTATCGGAAATATAATCGGCTCCAATATGGCGAATACATCCGTCGTACTGGGGTCGGCCGCCATTACAAATCCGCTTACAATCGAGTTCCAATCGTCGCTGTTCGATATCCTTTTGATGGTCGGGGTCACATTGATGCTGATCTTTATCACCGCCAACCGACTCTACTCCAAAGCCGCCGGCGTAATGCTTCTCGTGATTCTTGGTATCTTCTTGCAGCATGCATTCGCTTCGGTATCTTGAAATATCTATCAGTCAGCGCTTTTTGAAATATCCGTGATCAAACAGCCAGTTGTAGATAGCCTTGACCATCGGTCCGGCGGCTGAACCTCCATGGCCTCCATGCTCCACGAGGATAGTGATGACATATTGCGGATTCTTGTATGGAGCATAGGTGGTAAGCCACGCATGCGAACGATGGTAGTAGGCCAGCTCCTTCTCTTTCATTCTCTTCTTCTCCTCTTGCGGAATGCCGATCACCTGCGCAGTACCCGTCTTTCCTGCCACCTTGACCTTCGCATCGTGCAAGGTCCAGTATGCTGTTCCTTTGGGATGGTTGCATACTTCATACATAGCGCGACGCACCAGCGGCAATACCCTTTTTTCACGCAAGGTAAGCACATCTTCCACACGAGGTAAAATAGATTTATCCGCCAAGGATGCCACCACTTGCGGCGTAGGCAGATATCCTGTTGCGAGCAGTGCGGTATAGCGGGCTATCTGCATCGGTGTGGTCAATGTATATCCTTGCCCGATTGCGGAGTTCAATGTCTCCCCCTGATACCATGGCTGTCCATATTTGCTTATCTTCCAGCTTTTATCGGGTATGGCTCCAATAAACTCGTTGGGTAGATCTATTCCACTCTTTTTTCCAAATCCCATTTTTCTAAGTTCCATGGCTATTTTATCTATACCGGCAAGAAGGCTTCCTTTATAAAAATATACATCGCAACTTTCTCTGATCGCTTTGATCATATCGGTCTTTTTATGCCCTATACTCTTCCAGCATCGAAATTTATGCTTCCCCAGTTCTATCGCCCCATTACAATAAAATTTCGTATAAGGAGATACTTTTTTGGAATCCACGAACGCCAAAGCGACGCCTGGCTTTATAACCGATCCCGGTGGGTAAAGCCCGTGAATCAGCTTGTTGGTGAAGGGGTGATTAAGGTTTTCTATAATCTTTTTCCATTCGCTCCGGCTGATACCGCTCACAAATTCGTTGGGGTTGAATGCAGGATAGCTGCCTGCACTGATGATAGCGCCATCCGTTCTCATCACCACCACGGCACCGGAACGGTTCTGACTTTTGAAAAGTTTCGAAATAAATTCCTGCAACTGCATATCAAGATGCAGTTTGATATTGCGATCCTCTTTTGGCGGCAGTGTCTCGAGGACCGCAATCTGTTCATTGAATGCGCTCACCTTGACCTTCTTGTAACCCGGCTCGCCTTCCAAAAACTTGTTGTAGTACTTTTCGAGGCCACTTTTTCCTGCAATGCGCGTAAGAGATGTTACGGTATCGTTTGCCATATCTTTTTCGTTGGCCTTGCCTACATATCCAACAATATGGGCCGTCATCGGACCATACGGATAGTATCGTTTCGTGGTCGGCTCTATTTTTAGATGCGGCTTTCGGGTGAGTTCCGTGAAGTGAGGCAGCATCTTTTCGTATGGCACGAATCGGACCAATGTGATCGGTTCATGCCGATAAGGAGAATATGCCTTGAGATAACGCTTTAAAAGCCTGGTTGCGTTGACATCTTCGAAATCTTTTTTGATCTCGTTGATAGCCCTTAAAAGCTTTGGTCTTGACTTTTTTTGGCCAAGATTGGAATCTACCAGGATTTTGAAGCCGATTTTGTTGATAGCGAGCGGCTTACCCTGTCTATCGAGTATCTCTCCTCTGACAGGAAGTATCCACTCTTTTTTGACGATATTTTGTGTAGCTAGCGTTTCGTAGTATGCATTGGACTTGATTGTGAGCTGATAGATTCGCACGAGCAGAACAACCCATACAAGCGCAAAAACAGCGATGACGATTTTCAACCTCATAGCAAAAACGCCCCCAGCAGGTCCACCAGAAAATAGTAGATCAAAATTGGATTACAATCGACCGGCTCACTGCGCATCAAAGCGCCAAATCCTGTCAGAAAAACGAAATATGCACTATCGAAAATCAGAATGCTCAAAGTATTGACCGCAGACTTTGCGTGCAATATATATGTGATTTTGGGATCGAAAACAGTGAAAACCGCCAGCATGACAGCCCATACCCCATAAAGCGGCAGGCCCCAAACAGCCTCCAGAAGCAATACATAAAACATCCATAATGACGCTTCAAAAAAATCTGCACGATAGACCGCTTTGCGCCATGCGATATAAGAGATACCAAAAAGCGGGGGTAAAACAGGATACAGTGATGTCAATGGCGGATAGATCAATACCCATATCCCCAGCCAAAACAGCGAGGTCAAAGTTTTTTGATTAGCGATATTTCGTTGCACACGGGAAAATATTTGCACTTGATGCAGTCTGCCCAGATTTTATGCTCTGGAATCGACTCTTTGGGAATCTCCTGAAATCCAAGACGCCGAAAGAAATCACCGACATATGTAAGCACCAAAACCTCTTTGAGTCTAAGCTGCCTGCCCTCTTCGACCGATTTTTCGACCAAGTGGCGCCCAATGTGCTTATGACGATACCCCTCTTTGACGATAAGGCTGCGGATCTCTCCAAGCCGCATCGAGTGTATATGCAATGCACAATACCCCACGATCTCACCATCTTCGTCGGTCGCTACGATGTATGAGCGGATATTTGTCGCCAACTCATCGTCGCTTCTTGGCAGAATAATCCCCTCTTCTACCTCTTTTTTTATGATCGATTGCATTTTCGGGATATCTGTCAAAACGGGTTTTTTGTAGGTTATCGACACTCTTTTCCTTTTATAACTATATCGAAAATTTTTCTTTCCAGCTTTTCGATACCCCTTTTTTTCAGGTTGGAGATCAAAATCGCGCCGGGATGTTTTGCGAGAATCTTGGCGATTTCACCCTGTTTCAGTTTGTCGATTTTGGTAAAAACCTCGAGATAGCATTGATCTGGACCGATAAATTCGCCTATATAGTTTTTCACATCCTCGTCGATCGGCTCTTCAGGATGCCTGGCATCTCTTAAATGCACGAACATTCTGATCGTGCGACGATTCTTGATAAATGCGTTGAGGCTTTTTTGCCACTCGTACTTCATCGTTTTGGAAACTTTGGCATAACCAAAACCTGGCAGATCCACGAAATGAATATGATATTTTTCATCTATATCATCATCTTTGTAAACTACGTCAAAATAGTTGATAAGACGTGTTTTTCCGGGTGTCGAAGAGCTTTTTGCGAGACTTTTGCGATGAGTCAGCGAATTGAGTAGCGAGCTTTTTCCGACATTGCTTCTCCCCAGAAAGACCACCTCTCCAATCCCTTCGGCCGGAGCTTCATCTATTTTACTCGCGCTGGTCAAAAAAGCGGCGTCAACGATTCTTGCTGGCATTTCGTTCTTCTATTTTAAAAATAAATTTAACCGGCCTGTCACCGCTTCCTTCTACGCGCGCTTTACCGCTTTTTCGCTCCACAACAACCTTTTCTCCCATCACGGTCCGGTCAAGCAGGGGTTCTTTCAGTACGACATGACCAAAAAGCTGATATATCTCTTCGGCCGGGAGGTATATCAACCTGTTTGCGCTGCCTATATATATCTGCCCATTGCGCATATGCAGCACAAACGAAGCATTGCCGATCGCTTCGTAACGCAAAGGCTTGCGATTGGAATCAAAAAGTACGATGATTTTCGTTGCATTTAGCTCGTCGTTCCCTTTTTTCATTGAGACATGACCTATGAAAACACTTTTTTGCGATTTCTCATCCGCTTCGAATTTATCCGCCGTAATCTGCACTTCACCGGAAGCGCCGTAAAGAATGGCTGACAACACCGCCATCAATATCACATATTTAAATACCCTCAATGACCTACCCCCGTTTCATAGATACGCGCACGAATCTTCTCTGCTGTGATTTTACCACTTTTTGCAAGATAGCGCAGGTTTTTTCCCTGTACTACGTTTTTTCCATAAAAAGCGACAAATGAAGCGCCTTGTGTCGAATAGATCTTTTTTGACATATCGTAATGGAGCCTGGAGGTTTCGAAGCGCCACCCATCGTCTCTTTCGAGTCGTACATTTTCGTACAGATCGATACTGTGGCGATTGTTCAAAAGCGCCTCCTTTGCCATCGCAAATTCAACTCCAGCCTCAGTACGCCTCTTCATCATCAATTGCACAATATGCATCATCTCTCCAAATTTCTTCCCCGACTCTCCTTTGACCCACGCCTCAACCCCTTCGGGGGTGATTTCATAGCTTTTAAAATCGATGAATTGCACCTGCGGAATCCCTTTTTTATTCACCACTTCGATGCGGTGGGGTTTAAGTGAGAATATGGCGGCGATCGTCAGCAAAAACAGTATCGCGATAAAGTGCTTGATGTTCAGGTCCACCTCGAGAGATACTCCTCTTCCATACCCTCTTGTCGGATCAGCAGCTCGATCATTTCACGCACTGCGCCACGCCCACCTTTCCTGCTCAAAACCACATCGGCTATCGATGTGACATAATGCATGGCATCGGCAGGAGTAAACGATCTTCCGCATGCTTTTAGCATTTTGAAATCGTTTAGATCATCGCCTATGGCTGCAACCTGCGACAAATCGATGCCAAGATCGATACAAATCTCTTCGAGCATCGCCAGTTTATCTTTCACGCCTTGATAAAAGTGGGTGATCCCCAGCTCCTTTGCGCGCCGCTCTACGATTTTGGAGCGTCTGCCGGTAATGATCGCCACATGGCGGCCAAGTGCAATCCAGTTGACGATAGCGAAACCATCCTTGACATCGAATGCCTTGATCTCGTCCCCCTCGTTACCATACACGATCCGTCCATCTGTCATGCAGCCATCTACATCCAGTACGATAAGCTCGATCATAAAACGCCTTTCGTACTCGGAATGCCGGCGCGCGGGTTTGGAGCAAGGGCTCGCCTGATGGCTACGGCGTAAGCCTTGAATGCGGCCTCCACGATATGGTGTCGGTTTTTGCCTCTTTGCAGGACAATATGGATGGTCGTACCCGAATTGAAAGCCAAAGCGCGAAAAAACTCTTCAGCCAATTCCACATCAAAAGAGCCCACTTTTCCGTCGATTTCGATACCATAGAAAAGAAAAGGTCGATTGCTCAGATCGATCGCGCACGATACCGCAGCTTCATCCATAACGACTACACTGTCGCCAAAACGCTCCACACCCGAAACAGGATAGATAGCCTCTTTGAGCGCCTGCCCTATTACGATCCCGACATCCTCCACCGTATGGTGGTCATCCACATGGATATCTCCTCTGCATTCGATCCGCAGATCGAAAAATGCGTGTTTTGCAAAACTTTCAAGCATATGGTCGAAAAATCCGACCCCTGTGGCAATCTGCGATTCTCCCGATCCATCGATATTCAGCTCCAAAGAGATATTCGTCTCTTTCGTCTTGCGCTCTTTTTTGACAACCACTCGCTACCCCCTTATTATGAATGCTCCCGGGATCCCCCAGGACTCAATGAAATCTTTGGCCTCTTCTTCACTCTTGAAGCCCGTCAGCCAGACCCTGTAAAGCGGTCTGCCATCGACTTGAAACTTTTCGATACGCGTGCGGTAGCGCCCCTCGAAGTTATCGTAACGCTGCTGATAGATACGGGCGCCTCTTTCGTTGCGAAAGGCACCGACTTGCACAGCAAACCCTTCAAGTACGACCTCTCGCCTTGAAGCAA
>JAMOOM010000215.1 GCA_027065515.1 Campylobacterales bacterium | reverse complement strand
AAATCAAAGGTGAGCATATCGGAAAGATCGACATTTTTGGTTTTTACAGCTATGTGGCGATTGAAAGATCACAGATAGACGAAGTCATCAGATGGTTCGAGAGAGGCAAAATCAAAAAGCGTTCCTACAAAACGAAAATATGCCGCTGATATTCGGTATAATTTTATAAAGGACACCTCTAAAAAGGCTTTTATATGAAACCGTTTGTCTATACAATATCTTCTCTTTTCGTGTTTATCCTGCTCCTTGGAGGTTGTGCACAGAAGGCCCAGGTATATGTGCCGCTTTCTGCCTATACTCCTACGGCTGCCGTTTTGCAAAAGAGTGGAGCAATCTATCTCGCCGGGGTTACCGACGCCAGAAAAAACCGCTCGGTTATCGGCTATATCCTAAAAAACGACAAGCCGGTCACAAAAATACTCACCAAAGATTCGATCGAAAAGTGGTTTGCTTCGGCGATCACCGAGGCACTGAATGCCGAAGGTTGTCGTGTACTCCGCAAGCCGATACGAAATCCAAATGTAGCTACCGTAAGGATCCGAATCGACAAACTTGAAGCCAGACTCGATAGAGGCAAATTAACCGGAGAAAACCTGACGGCAGCGGTGAAAGTGACACTCTCTATCCAGCAGCAAAATACCAAAATCATAAAACATATTGGATTGATTCGGAAAAAATGGGTCCCTCCGTTTTCTACAGAAGAGACAATCAGGGATTATCTACAGCAGACACTCGACGAAGTGGTAGAGAATGTCAGAGAGCAGATAGATCAGTATCGGTTCTAGAGGCTCTGCCCGGTGTGCCTCAGTTTCCACTCCTGCCATGATCTCATAATGGACAGAACCTCTTCGTCGCTCACATCGTACCAGTTTTCGTAGGCATCCGCGACAGCCATGAAGTCGTAGGGAGTGGAGAGTATAACGACATCATCCACTATGTTTTCCAGTTCCGCCTTGACGCGTGGGCTTGCCACGGGAGCGGCTACTACGATTTTTGAAGCGCCATGATGCTTGCAAAATTCGATGGCTGCGTGCATTGTAGAGCCCATCGCGATACCGTCATCTACGAGTATTACGGTTCGGCCCGCTATCTGTGTGATGGGCCTGCCTCCACGCAGCACTTCAATACGGCGTACGATCTCGTCTTTTTGGTATTCCACGATGGCTTCCACGAGTTTCGGGTCTAATATCTGGGCATAATAGGGAATTATATAAAGCGATCCGTCTTCAGCGATTGCCCCGAATCCGGATTCCGGATTGTCGGGGAAGGGGAGTTTGCGAGCGATCAGCAGATCGAAGTCGGCATTCAGCGCTTTTGCCACTTCAAAACCCACTTCCGTGCCTCCTCTTGGTATGGCAAGCACCACGGGATTCTCTTTTTTGTAGTGGATCAGCGCGAGAGCCAATCGCTCTCCGGCATCCTTTCTGTCGCGAAAAATCATCTCTACTCCCTAAAAAGCAATGAACCTATTCTCACCATATTCGAACCACATTCGATAGCGAGCTCAAAATCGTTGCTCATTCCCATCGAGCATATTCTAGCACCCTCTTTTTTAAGCCGATCGAATATATCGTAGGTGGTTTCGAAACTTTTTTTGACAACCGTCATATCGTCTGTATGTGCTCCGATCGTCATTACGCCACGAAGGTCGATATTGGGGCAACTATCTTTGATCTGCATATATAAATCCTGGGCTTTTTGAGGATCCACTCCGGCTTTGCTCTCTTCGCGGGCGCTGTTGATCTGCATCAGGCACTCCATCGTCATGTCGTGCTCGGCGAGTCTTTTTTGCAACGCTTCAGCCAGATCCAGTGAATCGAGTGACTGCATCATAAAGGGGTTGAGACGAATAAGATGATTGATCTTGTTTTTCTGCAAACGTCCGATGAAGTGCCATTCGATCGGCAAATCTTCGAGCTTTTCCATGCGGTCTGCAAGAGACTGGACTCTGTTTTCGGCAAAAGCACGCTGGCCCAGGTCATATAGAAGGCGAATGTTCTCTTCCGTCGTGTATTTGCTCACCGCAACCAGTTTTACGATGTGGTGTTCGCTGCGTCTGATACGCGCTTGCTCTATGCGCCAAATCACGTCGTCGAGTCGTTTTTGCATTTCGTATCTATCCATTTGTAATCCTTGCTATATCGTTATATATCGTAAAGGCCATCAGGGTTAAAAGGAGTGCCCATCCGGCTACCGTCAACCTGTACATAATCTCTTCATTGAGAGGTTTTCTGAATATCATTTCGTATAGGGTAAATACGATATGGCCGCCATCGAGTGCGGGAATAGGTAGCAGATTCAAAATACCGAGGTTGACCGATATGAGAGCGGCGAGCATAAAAAGGGCCGTAATCCCATGCTGTGCGGCGTTTGCAGTGATCTGCACGATTGAAATGACTCCGCCCATCTCTTTTGCCGGCACGACACCCTCTATCATCTTCTCTACACTCAATACGATAAGTTTGCTTGCCTGAAGCGTCTGCTTCCATGCATAAGAGAAGGCGTGCACAGGGTCGTACCTGACTACGGTGATATCGCCGCTTGGACCTATGCCTATCATGCGGCGCCTGACACTCTCTTTGAATATATTCTTCGCTTCCAGAATTTTGGGAGCGACTATTACCGATTTGATCGTGCCATTGCTATCTACCACCATCTCCACGGCTCCTTGCGATTCACGTATCGCCTCGCTCAATTCATCCCATATTTTGATCGGGCGACCGTTTATTTCGACAATCCTGTCTCCGGGTCTAAGGCCCGCTTCGGCAGCCGGAGAGTTTGGCTCCACAACACCCACTACAGGCTCAAGAGCGTTTGCACCCATCAAGGCAACGGCATAATATAGAAAAAATGCGAGCAAAAAGTTAAAAAGCGGGCCGCCAAGCAAAATGAGGATTCTCTGCCATGGGGGCTTTACATTGTAGCTATCGGGATCGTAGCTGATTTTGGTAGGATCGGTATCGTCTTGTCCTTTCATTTTGACGTAGCCACCCAGAGGAATCGCACTGATCGCATACTCGGTTTTATTTACGACTTTCGAAAAAATCACCTTTCCAAATCCGATCGAGAAGCGCTCCACATGTACGCCAAAAAGGCGTGCCATCAGAAAGTGGCCAAGCTCGTGAAAAAAGATCAAAAACGAAATAACGAGTAAAGAGACGATCAAACCCATCATTTTCCCCTCATGTAGTCACGGATATACTCATATCCGCTATAGAGCGTGATCACTACGGCAATCCACAAAAGAGCGGTTCCACCCGGCCAGTTTATCGTCAAGAATCCTATCGCGAACATTTGTGATACGGTCTTGACTTTTCCCATCCACGAAGCGCTGACATCACGCCCTTCGCTAACGATCATAACCCGAAGTCCGGTGATGAAAAATTCACGGCTCAAAATAAGAAATATAGCGAAAACATCCGCCCGCCCCAATACTACAAGCCCTAAAAATGCCGCTAGAGTCAACATCTTGTCGGCAAGT
Source organism: Campylobacterales bacterium (assembly GCA_027065515.1). GTDB lineage: Bacteria > Campylobacterota > Campylobacteria > Campylobacterales > Hydrogenimonadaceae > Hydrogenimonas. Next base: position 22,143 of record JAMOOM010000215.1, on the reverse strand, counting down.
GGGTCGATCACTTTGCCAAGAGCCGTGATCTGATGACACGTGCGGGCTATGTAACCGTCAAAAAAGTCTGTAACGGATGCCAGCACGAAGACGAGTGCCGCGAAATAATCGATCCAGCTCGAGTGGATGCCCTGCAAAAGGGCACTGTCGCGATAGGCCAGAAGCCACAGCAACAAAGGCGCCATCAAAAGGCGCGAAAAGGCCAGCAGATTGGGGAGGTTCATCATTGAAAACTTGTGCCCCCGTCTATGACGATCGTCTGCCCCGTAAGCCAGGAGCACTCATCGGTGCAAAGAAACCAGCACATACCGGCCAAGTCTTTCGCTTCCCCCATACGTCCGAGCGGAGAGCGCTTGATCACTTCCGCTTTCACCTCTTCGTAATTGGGAAATTTCTTCAGCGCATCGGTATCGATCGGCCCGCCGCTGACGGCGTTGACGCGGATGCCTTTTTCACCCAGTTCCGCCGCTGCGTATTTGACCATCGTTTCGACCGCAGCTTTGTTGGTGCCATGACCGGCATAGTTTGGGGTATATACCAGATTTCCCGTGGAGCTAAGCGAAACGATGCTTCCTCCTCCCACTTTTTCCATGCGTCTGGCAGCCTCCTGCGCTCCTATCACGAAAGCCGTTACTGTGGCGGTGTAGATATTGCAAAGACCTTTTGGCTTGAGACGCATAAACGGCCCGAATCCGCCTACGACCGAACGACCGGAGATAATGGCGTTGGATACGAAATAATCGACTCTCAGAAAATCTTCGTCGATCAACTTGAAAAGGTCCTTGTATGTTTCAGGCTCGAGAATGTTCAGCTGATATGCGATGGCGCGTACGCCATATTTCTCCTTGACATCCTGCGCGATCTTTTCGGCATCTTCGGCATTGGAGTTGTAGGTGAATGCGATATCCGCTCCCGCTTTGGCGAAACGGTAGAGTATCTCTTTACCGATACCGCGTGTGGCCCCGCTGATCACGAGGGTTTTTCCTTTCATGCTTTCACAATGGCTGTACTCTTCTTTCAAAATCATACTCCTGCTATTTTGTATTGTTTGATGGTCTCTTCGATCAGGCGCATATGCTCTGCAGTCGGAGGGGTGAGCGGAAGGCGGTATTCGAGCGTTTCGATGAGGCCTGCCGCATACATCGCCGCTTTTATCGGAATGGGATTGCTTTCGATGAAAAGGGCCTTGTTGATGTCATAAAGCGCGTCGCTTATCGCTTTGGCGGATGCGAAATCTTCAGCCTGTGCCGAATGGATCAGGTCCGCGATCATATTCGGCAGGAGGTTGGATGTGACCGAAATACATCCGTTCCCACCTGTAGCCATGATCGGATAGTTTATGGCGTCGTCACCGCTGATAACGGCCAGGCCTGGACGTTTGGCTTTGAGATGAACGGTTCTTTCCATCGATCCTGTAGCCTCTTTGATGGCGTAGATGTTCGAAACATCGTCGAAAAGCCTAAAAACGGTTTGTGGCGCGATATCTGCTGCGGTACGCCCGGGTACGTTGTATAAAATTACAGGAATTTCCACCGCTTCGGCGATAGCTTTGTAGTGCTGGTATATGCCTTCCTGGGTGGGCTTGTTGTAATAGGGGCATACTGAAAGAATCGCATCGGCACCCTGCTTTTGTGCAAACTGGGCCAGGTCGATCGCTTCGGCCGTGCAGTTGCTCCCTGCACCTGCTACAACTTTTGCGCCACTCTTTTTGCACACTGCAACAGCGGTTTCGATACACGATTTATGCTCGTCGTGAGTCAGTGTCGCACTCTCGCCCGTCGTACCTACCGGCACCACAGCGTCGATGCCTCCTTCGATCTGGCGTTCGATCAGTTTTGCATACTGCAAATGGTCCACTTTACCGTTTTTGAATGGAGTTATCAGTGCAGTCATCGCACCTGTTATGGGTTCGTTTGTCACTTTTTACCTTTCCTTAAAATCACTATTGTCGATACCTCTTTGTCGAGATATTTTCTTGCCGCGTCCTGTACGGCTTCGGGTCGAAGCTTTTCTATATTTTCTTCATAATGCAAAAGAGGCTCGATGTCGCCTCTGGCCAGATAGCTGCCGAAAAGATCGGCTACGTTACTGGAGTTTTCCATACTGAAGATGAAATCGGCGCGGGTGTTCACTTTTACCTTTTTCAACTCCTCTTCACTTACGCCATCTTTTTTGATCTTTTCTATCTGTGACCATATCTCTTTTTCGACCGATTCGGCCGATACGCCCGGGTTGCAGACGGCCAGGAAAAGAAATATTCCGGGATCTTTTTGCTCCATGTTGTATGCATAGAGCTGGTTCACCATCTTTTTTTTGTCGACCAGATCTTCTATCAAGCGGCTGCTTTTGCCATGACTTAGAAGTTCACTGAGCGCAGAAAGTGCGGGCTGGTCCGAATGCTGAAAGTTTGGTATATGAAAGGCTATCGCCAATATTTCAACTTCGCTCTCTTTATGGATCATGACACGCTTGGGGCCGTCCTGCCTGGGTTCTACCTGGTGGACCTTGGGGATGTCACAGCAATTTTTTATGCCCGAAAAATGTTTTTTTGCCGCTTCGAAAACCGTTTCGGGTTCGATATCTCCGGCGACTACGATAATGGCATTTTTGGGCTGATAGTATGTTTTGTGAAAACTCCTTATATCTTCGATACTCCAGTTTAAAATATCGTTCATGAAGCCGATCGGTGTCCAGTGATAGGAGTGGTAGAGATAGGCGTTGTTGAAGAGTCTGAAATAGAGGTAGCCGACAGGATTGTTGTCGGTGCGCCAGCGCCTCTCTTCCGCGACCACTTTTCGCTCTGGCTGGAACTCTTCGTCTTTGAGGTTCAGATTTGCCATTATGTCGGCGAAAAGCGAGAGCGAAGTATCCAGATTTCTTTTGGAGCTTTTAATGAAGTAGTGGGTGTAGTCAAAACCGGTCGAAGCATTGTCCACGCCTCCGAATCGTTTGACGATGCGGTCAAATTCTCCAGCTTTCATATGCTTGGTCGATTTGAAATTCATATGTTCGAGCATATGGGCGATACCGCTTTTACCCATGACTTCGTTGCGGCTTCCAGCTTTGTAGAAGATATCGGTCGTAATCACGCCGCTTCCGTTCCTGAGTGGAATGACCACCACCTCGAGACCGTTTTTGAGAGTTTTGGTGTAGTGCTTGGGTAACGTACTGCTTGCCATCAGGACTCCTGTAATAAGTAGGGTGAATATCGCAAAAAGTTTTATCGAACGCATCGATTGGCTCCAATCGCTTCTTGAATAGTTTCAAAACCGTCTTTCTCCAAAAGCTCGAGCATGGTGCGGTTTATATTCGATATGAGCTTCGGGCCTTTATATATAAGCGCGGTATAGACCTGTACCAGATTGGCTCCCGCTTTTATGCGGCGATAGGCTTCGTATCCGCTGTCGATTCCTCCTACGGATACCAGAGTGGTTTTTCCGTAAAGCTCTTTTGCGATAGCATCGAAAATCTCGAAACTCTTTTCGCGAATGACACGCCCGCTGATTCCTCCTGTCGGTTTCGGATTTTCCACCAATGAGTAATCGATGCTCGTATTGGTGGCGATTATGCCATCGGCTCCAGCGTCGACGGCTTTCGCGCAAAGGTCAACCGCCTGCTCTTTGGTCATGTCCGGCGCAATTTTCAGCAGTATCGGAGTGTCTGCAATCGATTTGGCCATCGAAAAGAGAGCGTCGATGAACGCTTCGTTTTGCAGATCTCTAAGTCCTGGTGTATTGGGAGACGAGATATTTACAACCAGATAGTCGCAAAGATTTTTGAAAGCTTTTACGCCATGCTCGTAATCTTTCAACGCCTCTTTTTCCGGTGTTGTCTTGTTTTTACCGATATTTACACCTATGGGGGTAACGTATGGGTAGCGCTTTTTCAGTCTCATCTGCATCGCGTAACTTCCCGCGTTGTTGAAACCCATCGCGTTTTGAAGAGCCTCTTTCTCGATGTGTCGCCAAAGCCTGGGCTTGGGGTTGCCCGGTTGAGGACGGGGCGTTACCGTCCCCACCTCCGTAAAACCGAAGCCAAGTGCAGTCGTGGGCCGGATAAGCCGGGCATCTTTGTCGAATCCCGCAGCGAGTCCTACAGGATTTAGAAACTCTCTGCCAAACAGCTTTTGACGAAGCCGTTCATCATCCACGAAATTACTCTTTACCCATGGGTTTAGAAGTTGAGGAATGTATTCCCCGATATTCAGCGCACCGGATACAAGATGGTGTGCATATTCGGGATCGAGCTGGAAAAAGAGAGGTTTGATCTTTTCATAGTCAATCATTTTGTACTTTCCAATCATCTGAAAATTGAGATCAATTATACTTAAAAAGTCTCAAAGAGCGCTTTAAAGCGATACTCCAAAGATATGACAAAATGGCTGATATTTTATAATTGGGTATTTCGATACAATTATTGCAGATAATGGTAACGATAGCTAAAAGGTTGGCACATGATCATAACGGAACGTTTCACCCTTGATGAGAATTTCAAAAAGAGGCTTCGGCAAAAGAGTGTAGATTTTGGGTTCAAAGGATTTGGCGAAGCGGTATATTACAGGACCTACAGCCGCAAAAGAGCCGATGGTTCACAGGAGAGATGGGCCGATACCGTCATTCGTGTTGTCGAAGGGATTCTGTCGATCAGGAAACAGCACTATCTCGATCAGGGGCTTGCATGGAGCGATACAGGATGGAGACCGTTTGCCCAGGCGATGGCGGAGAGCTGTTTTTCGATGCATTGGCTGCCTCCGGGCAGGGGGCTTTGGATCATGGGTACCGATTACATTTATGAGCGGGGCAGCGCCGCTTTGTATAACTGTGGAGCCGTCGATACCTCAGATCTTGTGTGTGCGGCTGATTGGGGTATGGATATGCTGATGAGCGGCGTGGGTATCGGATTCAATACCGCATGGCGCGGAGAAGCTTTCATTCCCGACAAAAGCGCCCCGAAAACCTATGTGATAGAAGACAGCAAAGAGGGGTGGGTGAAATCGGTACGGCTGATGCTGGAGAGTTACTGTAAAAATAGGCCTTTCTATAGATACGACTACAGTAAAATCCGGCCGGCGGGCTCGCCGATCAGAGGTTTTGGTGGCACCGCTTCGGGTCCTGAGCCTCTGATGCGCCTGCACGAAAGGCTCGAGAAAATTTTGGACGATTATTGTCACAAAAAGATCGATGTAACCCGCTGCACTGTAGATGTTTTCAATGCAATCGGCGTATGTGTCGTGGCGGGCAATGTCAGACGCTCGGCAGAGATCGCTCTGGGATATGCCGACGATGAAACTTTTTTGCATCTGAAAGATTACGAAAGGTTCCCCGACAGAAAAGATATAGGGTGGATATCCAACAATTCAGTCGTGCTGCGAAAACATGAAGATTTCGAAAAACTTCCAGATCTGGCGCCACTCATACGAAAAAATGGAGAACCAGGTATTTTGAATCTTGTCAATGTCCAAAAATATGGACGTTTCGGAAAAGAGATACCAGACAGGGCATGGCTTACGAACCCTTGCGGGGAGATCGCTTTGGAGAGTTACGAGCTTTGCAACCTCTCGGAAATATTTCCAACCAGATGCCCTACGTCGGATGCATACGATAAAGCGGTGGAGTATGCCACGTTCTATGCTGTTACCGTATCGCTGCTTCCAACGCATCGCAGTGAAACCAACGCCGTCGTTGCGCGCAACAGACGCACCGGTGTAAGCATATCCGGAATCGCGGACTGGATAGAGAGTATCGGTGTGGCACGCGTAACGAGGATTTTGCGCGACAGCTATAAAAGGGTTCGGCGTATCAACGAGAAGCTGGCCAAAGAGTCCGGCATCCCGGTCTCTTTGAAAGTGACGGCGATCAAGCCATCCGGAACGATCAGCCTGTTGGCCGGAGTGAGTCCTGGTATGCACTATCCGGTAAGCCGTTATGCCATAAGGCGTCTTAGATCGGGGAACAGTTCGAAGCTTACACGCTTTTTGATCGATGCAGGCGTGCCACACTCTGCGGATATCTACAGTGAAAACACCACCATTTTCGAATTTCCGGTCAAATACGACAATCCACGCTCCCAAAGCGATGTCAGCGCGTGGGAACAGTTCGCACTTCTTGCCATGCTGCAAAGAGAGTGGTCGGACAATATGGTTTCATGTACGATAGGTTTCGATAAAAAAAGAGAGGGTGGCCAGATCGAACATATGCTGGCCATGTTTGCACCCGTAATCAAGTCGGCTTCGATGCTCCCAAGGGAAAAAGGTGTTTATGAGCAGATGCCGATCGAGCCGATCACCAAGAAGGAGTATGAAAAAAGGGTTGAAAAAATGCCTAAAATCGAGTGGAGTCATTTTGCCGGAAGCGATGGCGCAGGCGAAGGGTTCTGCTCGATTCTGGCGTGCAATGTCTAAAGAGTATATCGCATCACACTACCAGTGTCGGACACGGCCCGTATCCAGATGCACAAAGTTGGATTTGGGATAAAATCCCACACCACCGCGTCGTAGATGCAACGCTGTATTTCGAAGATGAGCCAACTCTACGCCAGGCAACCTGATATCGCTTGCCTTGCCATCCATATGGAGGCTATGTTTGGCAACTCCTTGCGTGTGTTTTTGCAGATACTCATTGGTGTGGGGGGAGCGGTAACCTGATATAAGATGAAATGTTTTTCCCTCTGCCCCAAGTGCTGATTGCAGGTCATGTAGAAGATTGTATAGATCCAGATCGATCTGCTTGACGTCGCCTGTCCTGAAGTCACGAAGCAAATGGTTGAGTTCGGCGATCCCTTCGTCGACATATTCCCCTTCTGCCCAAAAAACTGCGCGAAGAGACTCACCTGTATGAATATTGTAGAGCGAGAGGCGCTTTTGAGAACGACTGATCGCACTGCTTGCTAAAATAATATTGGGAAACGCAATCGCGGCCGCAGCGGCAACTCCTTTTTTCAAAAAATCTCGTCGTGTCATATTTGTGTTCATATTTTCAATATCGACCTTTTTTCCATTTATTTTAGCACAACAGGGTGCAAAATCATTTTTTGTTGATATCGATTTATATATCGTGCCATAATGGCGTCGTATCCGTAGATATCTGGAGCGAAATGCACAATTCCATCTTTGTCTGTAAAAACGGTCATATATAGAATATAAACGGGTATCCCTCCGGGAAGACCGACCAGCTTCTCCTTTTTGCCAAGCAGTGCGCTGGCGATCTTCTTATAGCTCCACTTTCCACTGTTTTGCGGATCGTATAGGGCATGAAAGAGCTCCAGAGGTCGTTCCACCCTGATGCAACCCGAGCTTCTGGCACGATATCTCTTGCTGAAAAGATCCTCTTCCGGGGTATCGTGGATATATATATCGAAAGGATTGGGAAACATAAATTTCACAAAACCCAAATAATTCTTCGGTCCGGATTTTTGCATAAATATGAAAGGAATGTTATCTTCGTTGTAACGGCTCCAATCAATACTTTTCAAATCGATTGAATCGTTGCCATCGTTCGTGCGCGTGGCAATAATGCCCTTTTCCTGAAGATAGTCGAATCTCCCCGCCTTGAGCTTGGGAAGAATATCCTCTGCAACGATCGTCTTTGGTGCCCGCCAACAGGGATTGAGAATTGAATAGGTGAGTCTGTCAGAAAGCATCGGTGTTGGCCTGCTCTTTTTCCCTACGATCGTTTTCATTGAAAGCACCGGAGTTTCGTTTCGGTAAAGAGTGATGGTGAACGCAGGGATATTCGCAACGAGAAAATCCTTTTTTGGCTGCGTCAGCCATTCGAGTCGAATGATATTTATCTTGATTGTCCGGATGCGCTGTGCTACATCAACATTCATTGCATATAGCGTCCTCGGGCCCACGATGCCATCGATTTTCAAGCCATGGCGCCACTGAAACCTTTCGACGGCTTCAGCAAGTGAAGGGCCGAAAGTCATATTCGTATCCGGCGCTTTCGGGAAATCTCCGGTAATATAGAGTCGTTTTTTTATTCGGGGCACGACCGGGTGGATATCTCCTTCTCTTAGCGATCCTTCAAGGGAAGTGATTTTTGGCCATCCTCCAGCCGCCTCGATCCTCTCATACCTGCCGAGTGCGTTTTGCAGGTGCCTGACCAATATATTCCACTTGCCGTTATCGGTTACATTCTCTTCTTTGTGATCGATACCAATATGCTCGGGGTAGACCGCGCGAGGAGATATACTCCAACTACGCCACGATTCCCATATACCGCCATAGAGGTCGCATGCCAAAAGGAGGGCGAGCAGTGATGGAAATAGCAATCTCATGATATCACGGGCATTTTTATTGCACTCTCTCCCATACCGTACCGCTTGGAGTGTCCATCAGCCGGATTCCCATATCGGACAGCTCTTCGCGAATCGCATCGGCTTTGGAGAAATTTTTGGCTCTTTTGGCTTCGTTTCTCGCCTCTATCAGTGCTTCGATCTGGATTATATGCTCTTTGCTCATTCCCATTTGAAACCACTCGTAGGCATCCTTGCCTCCGATGCCAAGAAGTTTGTCTATCCATGCGATTGTCCCCATAGCGGAAAGCTTGAAGCCTTTATCTTTGGGGGTCGCGTCTATATGTTCGTTCGCTTTGGCGATAAATTCATCGATGGCGGCAAGCGCTTTGGAGATATTCAGATCGTCTTTCAGGGCTTCCGTGATCTCTTTTTTCCAATGTTTTTCGGGGGTGCCGCATTTTATACCGTAGAGACGCTTTTTTAGCCGATATAGCTTGTCGAGGCGCTTTTTGGAGGCCAGAAGATCCTCTTCGTTGAAGTTGAAATTGGCCCGATAGTGGGTGCCGAGCAGATAGAAGCGCAGTATCTCTCCGTCGTAGTGGCGTAGCGCATCCTTGACGAAGAAACTGTTGCCGAGGCTTTTGCTCATCTTTTCACCGCCAATATTTACAAAACCGTTGTGCATCCAGTATTTGGCGAGTTTTCGATGAGTGGCACATCTCGTCTGCGCCGCTTCGTTCTCGTGGTGCGGGAAAAAGAGGTCCGCTCCACCGCCGTGAATGTCTATTTCGTATTCGGTCTCTTTATATGCGAGGTAGCGGTCGATCATGGCTGAACATTCGATGTGCCATCCCGGGCGTCCGCGGCCAAAGGGAGCGTCATAGCAGACATCTTTTTCTTTGCACGCTTTCCAGAGTGCAAAATCGCGAGGATGGCGCTTTCCCTCTTCATGGGCTATGCGAGCCATTGTATCTTCATCGTCGCTACAGCGGTGCGAGAGAGAGCAGTACAACGCATCCTTGGATGTATCGAACCAGACTGTCTTGTCTTCGCTCTGATAGGCGCACCCGTTGTCGATAAGCTTTTGTATCATCTCGATGATCGCATCTAAAGCTTCGGTCGCCCTGGGGGAAATATCGGCATCTAGCACTCCCAGTGCGCGCATATCCCGAAGATAATGGTCGGTATATTTTTTGGTGATCGCTTCTATCGACTCGCCGGTTTCGAACGATTTTTTGATGATCTTGTCATCGATATCGGTAAAATTGCGCGCGAATGTCACATTGTAGCCAAGCTCGACGAGAGTGCGCCGAAGCAGATCGAAAGCGATGGCACTGCGGGCATGGCCCAGATGTGCATCGTCATAGACGGTGGGACCACAGACGTAAATGCGCGCCTCGTTATCCAACACAGGAACAAAAGGGACCTTTTTTTTCAATACCGAATCATAGATAACCATAAAGCAACCTCTTCAAGCCCCAGCTCGCCAATGCGCAGAGCAGAATGAATATGAACGCGGGGACGATCTGTTTTGAGCGCATTATATCCAAAACGAGCGAGCCTCCCACCGCTTCGACAGTCCAGGCCAGTAGAGCCCAGCCACTTATGCTGCTCGCCAGTGCAAGGCCGGGCGCAGCCATTGGGGTGATCAGAATCAGCGAAAAAACGATATTTACACCCAGCGATTTGCCCGCGATTTTGGCTGCATCGTTTTGGCGGTGGCAGGCATAGAGCCAAAGTGAAAAAAGTTTGGAGATACCAAAAGGAAGCAGGCCCGCGACATACATCCTAAGAACCGATGCCGTGTTGGCCGTATCATCCAGGCCGAAAGCGCCTCTTTCAAACAGAAGCGCAACGATCTCGTCGGAGAGAATCAGCGCGATGACGGACGCTCCCCCCAAAAGCCCTACCAAAAGCCAGAAAACGCGGCGGGTTTCTTCGACCGCCTCCCTCCTTCTTTCGTGCTTTAGATGTTTGCTTATCGCAGGAAAAAGGGCGGTGGACGCGGCGGTCGCAAAAAGTGCCAGCGGTAGTTGAAACAGCCGGTTGGCGTAAAACAGATAGCTGATCGATCCGCTGGCAAGAAACGAAGCGAGCCATGTATCGATAAAAGACGAGAGCTGAGCGGTGGAATTGCCCAGCACGGATGGAAAAAAGGCGCGGCTGAAGCGGCGGATATCTTCGCTGATCGCCTCTTTTTTTCTCCCAAGATAGATGAAACCTCCAAGAAGCAGCCTGTCGAGCCTTTTTTGGCGGATGGCCCATAGATGCACGAGAAGCTGAAGTGCGCCGCCTGCTACAACCGCCCAGCTGAGAGCATAGACGATTTTTTCCGGATCGTCGCTGCGAAAAAGAAGCAGTGCCGTGATCATCGAAATATTTAGCAGAGTTGTAGCGAAAGCCGTGGTGGCGAAGTGTTCGCGGTACTGAAGAAGAGCTGACAAAAACGTGACCAGAAAGATAAGATCCAGATAGTAGAAATTTATCGCCACGAGCGGAGCGGCCGCCCTTATCGCTTCGTCTGAAAACCCGATAGCGATAAAGCGCGCTACAGGCTCACAAAAGAGTGTCACCAGGATCGAAGCCACCATCAAAAATAGAAAAAATCGCATCAGAATCGATACGGCAAAGACGCTTCTGTGGCGCGAAACGATGAAGGTGGGTATAAAGCTTTGCACGAAGGCCCCTTCGGCGAAGATCCGACGAAAAAGGTTTGGCAGTTTAAAAGCGACGAAAAAGATATCCGAAAAGAGATTGGCGCCCAGAATGGACGCCATAAGCAAATCTCTGATAAAGCCAAAAATCCTGGACAACAGAATGCCGGCACTGGTGGTAAATATCGAGCCAATTCGCATATTTTCGAGCCTTTTTGCGCTACTTTTGTATAGGTTGATGGGATTTTAACGATAAATATATTAAAATAGTAGCATTTTATTTTCGACGAAAGTGGATTCATGGATTTTTTCAAAAAAGTTTTCAACAAAGAGGGGAGGGAACAAAAAAAGAAGGGCGCAATTCAAAAACCACCGCCTTTCTCTCCCGTGGTGATGCGTACTGAAGATGTGCCGAAAGCTTTGCATGAAACCGCCCAACGCCACAATATCCCCATCTCTTCGCTCGATATTCGTCTGATACGTTTTCAGACATTGATAAAAATGGATAAATCTGACAATGATTGGGTCGAAATGGAGATTGACGACTGGGAAAAATTCAACAAACCCGAAATACTTCTGAGTCCGGATTTCGAAGTGAAGCAGATATACGAAATCGAAATATTCAGATACAAAGAAGAATTCTGGGAGACAGATCTGCAACTACAAATCGCCACAAACAAAGAGAAAAACAGAATTGCGTGCACAATCAGATCCGGATCCATTATAAAAAATTGTGACAATCTAGATGCCAAAATCTCGAATCTGGTTCGCAACAAGCTTCTGAAATCAAAAATGCTGATCGGCCTTTGGGATTTAGACTTCATGGATGCGATCAGAGAATTGACAGCCAAGGCAAAGGTGCAAGGGCAATATATCGTTCCTGAAGACATAACACTCGATATCGCTGTCTGTTTTCCGTCACAGCCGGCCATCGACGATGCCATTCACTATCGTTACAAAAAAGAGAAAGTCTCTGAAGAGAGCCGCATCGACCATTCAAAGCGTGGTTTCATTCATGCGGTCGAAAAAGGAGAGATCATCATCGAATATGTCAAGGCCAGGCACGGCAAGCCCGGCAGAAACTGCCAGGGGAAATACATTCCCACTGAAGAACCGAAAGAGACAAATCGCCCCGAATTTAAAGTGAGCGATGCCATCGAAGTGGTTGAAGATGAAGATCGCATACTTTACAAGGCGAATAGAAACGGGTATGTCATATTCAAAGACAACAGATACGATATCCAAGATGAAATGGAGCTGGAAGAGGTGAGCTTCAAAAAAACCGGATCCATCGACGCAGGTGTGGAAACAGAAGTGAAGCTACATGTCAACGAGACCGATTTCATGAAAGATGCCATCGGCACAGGCGTGGAAGTGGAAGCCACCGAGGTTAAAGTGGAAGGCAATGTGGGTTCATCGGCCATCGTCAAAGCCGAAGAGGTCATAGTGGGGGGCATGACGCATCAAAGCAGCCAAATTTATGCAAAAACAGCGCACATCAACGTGCACAGAGGTTTTCTCAAATGCAAGGATATCGCCGAAATTTCACGATTGGAAGGGGGAGTTGTCGAGGCCAAAGAGGCTACGATCTCACAAGTGGTGGGAGGGGAAGTGAAAGCCATGAAGATCGAAGTCGGCATACTTGCTTCAAATGCCAAGCTTTATGGTCTCGAAGAGATTACAATCAATAAAATGGCCGGCGAAAATAATAAAATTATAATCGACCCCGCCGAGATAGAAACATACCATAGTGAAATAGAAACGCTTGAAAACGAAATAGAAGCGCTTGAAAAAAGCATAAAAAAGAGCGAAGAGAGTCTTGGACAAAAAAAAGAGATTCACGAAAAGAGCGAACCCGCCGTGACAACGTTGAAAAAGAAGATCGTACACGATATCAAAAGCGGCATCAAGCCCAAACCAGCGTTTGTAGCCAAAGTGAAGCAGTTTCAAAAGCTGGTCGAGAAGATCGAAAATATCGAAAAAGAGCGACGCGAGCTCGAAGCCAGGCTGCAGACTACAAAAGAGAAACTGCTCACCTATCAGGATATGGTGCTGCGCGCAAAAATCGTCAATCACAATGAGTGGACAGAATACACGACCATAGAATTTCATCTACTCTATCCGCAGATAAAATTGGAATTTACACCGACACCGGGCGAAAAAAATCAGGTGGTGTATCTGCGAAGATCGAATGATGATGAGCCTGCATATGAAATCGCTGTAAAAGAGCTGCAGCAATGATCGTGGGTATTACAGGCAGTATAGAGAAAAAAGATCCTACACATCTGCATATTCTAACAGCATCCGGCCTGATTTACGAAGTGTTCGTATCGCTTCATTGCAGTGCGGCGATAAAAGAGAAGGAGGTAAAACTCCATACGACCCATATCATCAGAGAGGATACGCAGCAGCTTTTTGGCTTTTTGGATATCAACGAAAAGAGAATGTTCGACACGCTCATAAAAATAAATGGCGTGGGCCCAAAGGTTGCGATGGCGATATGTTCCACCTTCACTCCTGTGACTTTTGCCCAGGTGGTGGAGGCCAAGGATGTCGGGATGTTGAAAAGAGTTCCAGGCATCGGGCCCAAGAGTGCAAGCCGAATTCTTGTCGAGCTCGGAGGTTTCTCGCTCGAGCTTGCCGGTGAAGGCAGTCCGGCCAGCCGTTCGCACAACGAAGCGGCGATGGCACTAGAGAGCCTGGGATTCAAAAAAGAGCAGATTACCAAAGTGTTGGCGCAGTGCAAGGGCCCGGATACCGAAAGCCTTATCAAAGAGGCTTTGAAAAAACTTAGCAAATAGGAAAAACGATGACCACAGCCATACTTTTCGGCGGCGCCAGCTATGAACACGAAATCAGTATCGTCAGTGCGATCGCATTGAAAAAAGTGATGAAAAAGAGACCGATATTCATATTTTTGGATGCAAAAGGAGATTTCTATCATATTCCGGACGAGCAGATGAAATCGGACCATTTCAGCTCCGGCGGATACAAAAAAAACGACCGCCTCCATCTCGCCCGCGGTGGTTTTGAAAAGCGAGGGCTTCTAAAGTCCAAAAAGCTCGAAGGTTTCGACGTGGTACTGAACCTGATCCATGGAGGGCAGGGCGAAGACGGCACCATAGCCGCGCTGCTGGATTTTTACGATATCGCCTACATCGGCCCACGAAAGGAGGCGTCGGTGATAAGTTACAACAAATGGCTCACGAAGCTCTATGCAGAAGGTATCGGTGTAGAAACGGTCGAATACCAACTTCTTCATATGGATGATAAAAGAGAAATTGATTTTGGATACCCCATCATCGTCAAACCTCTTCGCTTGGGAAGCTCGATCGGTGTAAGTATCGTAAAAAGCGAAGAGGATTTGGATTTCGCACTCGATGTCGCTTTTGAATTCGACGAAGAGGTACTCATAGAGCCATTTATCGAGGGAGTCGAAGAGTACAATGTAGCAGGATGCCGTTTGGGCGAAAAGTGGATATTCAGCCGCATAGAGGCGCCCAAAAAGAGTGAATTTCTCGATTTCGATCAAAAGTATCTCGATTTTTCCAGAACCGAAAGTGTACAGGAAGCCGATATCCCCGATTCGCTCGAGTCGGATCTGAAAGATACGTTCAAAAAGGTTTACGACAAAACATTCGATGGAGCGTTGATCAGATGCGATTTCTTTTTTGCCAGCGGTGAAATAATGCTGAACGAGATCAACCCGATTCCCGGCTCCATGGCCAACTATCTTTTCGATGATTTCAACGGCGTGCTCGAGCGTCTTGCCTCCCATTTGCCAAAACAGCGCACGATTCGTCCAGATTATGCCTACATCGACAAAGTACAATCGGCCAAAGGACCGAAAGCAAGATAGATGAAGAAATTTCTCGCCACCTACCTGCCATACTACAGCGCCTACAAAAACAAAATAGCCATGGCTATAATCGGGATGATTCTAGCTTCCGCGGCAACCGCCGCCATAGCCTATATGGTCAAACCGCTTATGGATAGAATCTTCGTAGAGCACGATGTGCATATGCTCTATATTCTTCCTGCGTTCATCATCGTCGCTTTTGTCGCCAAGGGATTGGGAACTTTTATGCAGGCATATTCACTCAGTTTCATAGGCCAGGATATCATCAGAAAACTTCGTGACAGAATGTTGGGACACATGATGCATCTGGATATGGATTTTCATTTCCGATTTCACAGCGGAGAGCTGATCAGCCGTATCAGCAACGACATTCTGCGTGTGCAAAACGCAATCTCGTCAGATATCGCGATCCTTTTGAGAGAATTCGTCACCGTAGTGGCACTCCTTGGGGTCGTCATCTACCAAAGCCCTACGCTGGCGCTCTATTCACTCATCATCATTCCGTTGGCTATCTATCCGGTAGAGACGATCTCGAGAAAAATCAAAAAACTCTCCCACCGCTCACAAGAGCAGAATTCACAGCTTCTTTCGAGCCTTTCGGAGATATTCGCCAATTATGAAATGATCAAATCCTACAACGCCCAGGAGTATGAGCTCACAAGCTTTAAAAAGCGCAACTTCGACTTTTTTACAACCAACATCAATACCGTCAAAGTCCAACTGATGCTCGTGCCGATCCTGGAGCTTGTCGCCGCGGTGGCCATCACCGCCGTGATCGTGATCGGCGGACGGGAAGTGCTTATTACCAAAGAGCTCACCACCGGTGAGTTTTTCTCTTTTCTTACCGCTCTTTCGCTGCTGATCGATCCTCTCAGGCGTATATCGAGTGCATATAGCCACCTGCAAGATGCCGTAGCTGCCAACGAAAGGATAGAGCAGATACTTCAATACAAGCCTATGATCGTAAGCGGCAGCGAAGTCGTAAATCACGTAGATACGATAGAGTTTGAAAATGTCACGCTTCGATACGGAGATGCGATTGCGCTCGAAAATATTTCGTTCAAGGCCCAAAAAGGAGAGGTTATCGGATTGGTCGGTGACAGTGGAGGAGGAAAGAGCTC
The DNA here is from genome assembly GCA_027065515.1 of Campylobacterales bacterium. Classification (GTDB taxonomy): domain Bacteria; phylum Campylobacterota; class Campylobacteria; order Campylobacterales; family Hydrogenimonadaceae; genus Hydrogenimonas. Next base: position 6,271 of record JAMOOM010000215.1, on the reverse strand, counting down.
GATGGTCAACCTGATATTGAGGTTTTACGACCCCGCCGAAGGTATTGTGAAGATCAACGGTATAGACGCTCGCAATATCGATGTAAGCTCGTTGCGCGAACGCATCGCTATCGTTACACAGCGCATATATATCAGCAACGACACGATAGCGGCCAATGTCGCCTATGGCGTGGAACCTGATGAAAAAAAGGTGATAGAAGCGCTCAAAAAGGCCAACCTGTGGGAATTCGTCTCCTCTTTGCCCGAAGGTATCCACACTCTCTTGAGCGAGGGAGGCACGAATCTGTCCGGCGGGCAGCGCCAGCGTATCGCGATCGCGCGTGCCCTTTACAAGAATCCTGATATTTTGATTCTGGATGAAGCCACCAGCGCTTTGGACAACAAGAGCGAAGCGGCGATAATCGATACGATATATCGCCTGAAAAACGATCTGATCGTATTTATGATAGCCCACCGTCTCAGTACGATAGAAAGAGCCGACAAGATTTTGGTTTTCGAGCATGGCCGTATCGTTTGTAAAGGAAGCAAAGAGCAGCTTTCAAAAAAGTGTGACACGTTTAAAAAACTATATCATATGACAGGTGATGCATGAGCCATAAAAAGAGCGTAAGATACGAGACGCTGTGGGATAAGATCAAAGCGTGGTTTACATCCATGATAATAGAACACAACTTCACCAATATTTTCCGTCTCAACCTTCACAAGGTTGACGACAATCTTTATAGGTCCAGTCAACCGACTCCATGGCAGCTTAAAAGGATCGTCAAAGAAAAAGGGATCAAAACCGTAATCAATTTGCGGGGCACGCATCCGGAAAGCCCCGTCTATATGCTAGAAAAAAAGACCTGCGAAGAGCTTGGTGTAAAGATGATCGATATAGAGATCTACTCCAGGGCCATTCCGGAACGAAAGAGGCTCGAAAAGATGGCCAGAGCATTCGAAGAGGCCGAATATCCTGCGCTGATGCACTGCAAAGCCGGAGCCGATCGCACGGGACTGGCCGCGACTTTTTATCTATACCACAAAGAGGGTATTCCGCTCGAAAAGATAGATCAGCTGAAATTCATTCCATACGGCCATATAAAAAGCTCCAACGCCGGCATAATAGACTACTATTTCGAAGAGTTCGCAAAATATGAAAAGGAGCATCCCGGTGCCGATATTTTGGAGTGGACCGAAAAACTGCCGCGCGAGGAGATGAAAAAGGCTTTCAGGGCACAAAAAGAGAGCTATCTTTCGGATTTCATCAACAATGTCCTGCTAAGGAGGGAGTAGTATGGCCATCAAACGCATCGTACACAAGAGCCATACCTTCGATATTGCCTACGATATAAAAAATCCGCACGAGCGAAAGAGTGCTCTTTTTCTGCATGGATGGGGAAGTGATAAAGAGCTTATGATGAAGGCTTTTTCAAGCTCTTTGCCAAATTATAGACACATCTATCTGGATCTTCCCGGATTCGGTAAAAGCGGTAACGAAACCGTTTTGACCACATCCGGCTATGCGGACATCGTATCGGAGTTTTTGAGCCGCATTGAAACACGCCCGGATGTGGTCGTTGGACACTCTTTTGGCGGAAAGGTGGCCGCATTGCTGGATCCGGGTACAATAGTGCTTCTTTCAAGCGCCGGTATAGTGATGCCAAAACCATTGAAAGTGCGTCTTAAAATATCACTTTTTAAAATGCTCAAACCTTTGGGCTCCGACAGGCTTGGGAAATTTTTTGCATCCGCCGATGCTTCCGGCATGCCTCGAAATATGTATGAAACATTCAAAAACGTAGTGGATGAAGATTTCAGTGATATATTCGCAGGTCTCTCCTCTTCCACGCTTGTTTGCTGGGGAGAGAGAGACAGTGCCACACCGCTTGAGGCGGGAAAGAGAATCGCGGCTCTCATTCCGGATGCGAATTTCGAAATTTTCGAAGGCGATCACTATTTTTTCCTGCACGACAGCGCGCCTGTAATCAAATCGATGGAGGATTTTCTTGAAAAGATATAGATGTATCGCCAAAGGGAAAGTACAGGGAGTGTGGTATAGAAAATATGTTTCCCAAATGGCAAAAGAGGCGGGATTCAAAGGGTATGTGAGAAATCTTCCCGATAAAACGGTCGAAGCGGTCGTCGATGTAGACGACGAAAAAGAGTTGGATACATTCAAAACCATTTTGAAAAAAGGGTCCCCGATGTCGATCGTAACCGATGTGTCTTGCGAAGAGGTGCCCCGTGATTCCTCGTATGCCACATTCGAGGTGATCAGATGATTTGGTTTCAGTTTTTTTCGCATATTTTACTCGTGATGGCGCTGGGATGGTATCTCGCTACAAATTTGCAGTGGTACAGCTACAAGATAGAAAGAGTCGTGCTGCACCACACCAACTACATCTGGCATGCGATATATTTCCTGATACCGCTTTTTGCATACTATTTTACCGGTATATACTACTGGATATACTTCTATTTTGCTTATCTGCCATCTTTGTGGCTATGGTATAGAAAACTCGATAAAAAGCTGGTAGTAACAGGCCGTATAAAGCGCTTTTTCGCTCTATTGCTGGCTCTTACACTGTTTCAGGATATTCTTTGTATGGCCAAAGAGAGTTGTGAAGTTTTTGGAGTGATTCTTCCTCTCGCTTTCGCGGTAGCAGGCTCGACGATGATAGAAAAGGTGCTTTTTCACGGTTTCAAGCTGCAGGCGAAAAGAAGACTCGAAAGCATGCCGGACCTCATCGTCGTCGGCGTAACGGCAAGCTATGGAAAAACCAGCATCAAAAATTTCATAGCCCAGATCGTAGGGCATGAAAAGAGGATATATGCCACACCACGCAGCGTCAACACTCTAGGCGGCGTAATGAAAGATATCAACGAATCTCTTCCAAAAGATTGTGAAGTATATGTCGTCGAGATGGGAGCCAGGGGGCCTGGAGATATCGCGGAAATCACCCATTTTGTCCAGCCGCACTTCGCTGTAGTCGGAGTCGTGGGTCCGCAGCATATCGAATACTTCAAAACACTTGAGCGCATCCGCGACACCAAAATGGAAATATTGCAAAGCGATCGCCTCGAGCATGCATGGGTCCACACTTCAGCGCACGTCAAGCCAAACGACAAAGTTACTATTTTTGGCGACGAGATCGAAAACGTGCATGCCGATCTCGATGGCGTGGATTTCGATCTGGCACTTGAAAACAGGAGAATACATGTGCATATTCCAATTCTCGGCGCATTCAATGCCATCAATGTCACCGCAGCACTTCATGTGGCGAATGCACTTGGGATATCCTATGAAAAAGGGGCCAGGTACGCCGAGTCTCTCAAGCCGATCGAGCATCGCCTCGAGCGCATAGACGCCGGAGGGAAGATCATTTTAGATGACAGTTTCAACGGCAATATCGACGGGATGCTCTCATCGTTCGATCTGGCGTCTCGATACGATGGCCGTAAAGTGCTCATAACACCCGGGCTTGTGGAGAGTGACGAAAAGATGAATGAAAAGATAGCCAAAAAAGCCAATGAAATTTTCGATCTCGTCATCGTTACGGGCCGCCTCAACAGAGCCGTTTTCGAAAAGGTCGTAGATAAAGAGAAGTTGCATATACTTGACGACAAGGTCAAAATGCAAAGTACACTGGCCGAACTCACACGCCCCGGAGATCTGATACTCTTCGCAAACGATGCACCGAATTTTATATAAAAGAGAGAATATGGCAACACAGACCACCATTACCTGCCCAAACTGCGGAACCGAAATAGATATCAGCCAGAGCCTTTACGTAAAGCTCGAACAGCAGGCCAAAGCCAAGCTTCAAAAAGAGGTAGCCGAGCATCGGGCGAAATACAAAGAGGCGATGGAAGCGATCAAGGCCAAAGAGGAGGCGATCAAAGCCCAGGAGGAGCGTTTTGCAAAAGAGCTGGAGAAGGCGACGGAAGAGAGGGTCGAAGCGCAGCTCAAAACCGAGCGAAAAACTCTCGAAGAGGCGCTGAAAAAAAAGATCGAGCAAGAGCAGAGCGAACGGATCGAGATGCTGAACAAGGAGCTGGCTCAAAAGAGCGAGCAGGTCAAAGAGCTCAATCGTGCGCAAGCGCAGATCGAACAGCTCAAACGGTCGATCGACGAAGTGGAAGAGAAGGCCAGGCTCGATGCCGAAAAACGGTTGAGCGAACAGCTGCGGATAGAAAGAGACAAGATAAAAAAGAGTCTCACCGAACAGAGCGAAATGAAACTCAAAGAGAAAGAGAATCAACTAGAACAGCTCAAACATCAGCTGGAAGAGGCCAAGCGCAAAGCGGAGCAAGGGAGTCAGCAGATGCAAGGAGAGGTCCAAGAGCTTGCAATCGAAGAGTGGCTTACAGCCCATTTTCCTTTCGATACCATTGAAGAGATCAAAAAGGGCGCCAGGGGTGCCGATTGCCTTCAAATCGTCAATACGCGCGAAATGCAAAATTGTGGAACCATATACTATGAGAGCAAAAGAACGAAAGATTTTCAAAAGAGCTGGATAGAAAAATTCAAAGCCGATATCAGAGAAAAAGGCGCGGATATCGGTGTGCTCGTAACCGAAGCGCTTCCAAAAGATCTCGAAAGAATGGGAATGGTGGATGGTGTGTGGATATGCACATACGAAGAGTTCAAGGCGCTATCTTTCGTTTTGAGAGAGCAGGTGGTGCGCCTTGCGCATGCCATAAATTCACAAGAGAACAGAAGCGACAAGATGGGCCTTCTTTACAGCTATCTCACATCCAACGAATTCAGGATGCAGATCGAAGCGATCGTGGAGGGGTTCACCCAGATGCAAAACGATCTGGATGCCGAAAAAAGAGCGATGGCGCGCATCTGGAAGCAGAGAGAAAAGCAGATAAGCAAGGTTCTTGAAAGCACTACTGCCCTCTATGGCTCCATACGCGGTATAGCCGGTAATGCCATAGGGCATGTCAAGGCGCTGGAGCTTCCTTATGGAGAGGATATGGAAGAATGAAAGAGTCTATTTGGCTGAAGATATCGTATGGGATCGATGAATTGAGCAAATGGGCGGGTGCGATAGGGGCGGCTGCTTCCATCGCGCTTGCACTTTTGATCGTGTATGACGCTACGATGCGTTATGTTTTTCATGAAGGATCGGTGGCATTGCAGGAGTTGGAGTGGCACCTTTTCGACACTCTTTTTCTATTGGGGCTTTCATATGCTTTGAAACACGACAAGCATGTGCGTGTAGATATCCTGTATACCCACTTCTCGCCCAGAATGAAAGAGTTTGTAAAGATCGTATCGATGCTGCTTTTCGTGATGCCCCTTGGCCTTCTGGTGGTCTGGTTTAGCTGGGATTTCGTTGCGCAAAGTTTTGTGCAACACGAAATGAGCCCCGATCCCGGCGGGCTTTGTTGCCGATATGTCATTAAGTCGTTTATCATTGCAGCGTTTGTTCTGCTCGTACTGCAGGCTATCAGTGAGACAATAAAGAGTTTCTATCGCATAGGAGCATTGAAATGATCGGAATGCTGATGTTTTTGACCGCGCTCGTTTTCTTGCTGATGGGTGTGCCTGTAGCTTTCGCGTTCGGGGGAGTGGCTATACTTTTTGCCATACTGTTTCCATGGGATGTAGGCTTGCAGGTGTTCGAGCTTCTTCCTTTCAGAATTTACGGCATTATGCAAAATTTTACATTGATGGCCGTTCCTCTTTTTATTTTTATGGGGCTGGTTCTTGAGAAATCCAAGATGGCTGAAGAGCTTCTGGAGTCGATGGGCAAACTCTTTGGGCCAGTTCGCGGCGGATTGGCCATTTCGACAGTTCTGGTGGGCGCCATTCTGGCAGCCAGCACCGGCATCGTGGGCGCAAGCGTGGTCATGATGGGTCTCATTACGTTGCCTATCATGTTGAAGCACCGCTACAAACCCGAACTTGCATGCGGCACTATCGTAGCCAGCGGCACACTCGGGCAGATCATTCCGCCATCGGTCGTGCTGATCGTATTGGGAGATGTAATGTATGTAAGCGTAGGGGATCTATTCAGGGCCGCGGTCGTGCCCGGTCTTGTGCTGACGTTTCTTTATGTGTTTTATATCCTATTGCTGTCATGGATCAGACCCGATGTCGCTCCGGCGATGGAAAGAGAGGATATTCCATACGGTAAACTCTTCGTAAAAGCCATCAAAGCGATCATCCCACCGCTTCTTCTCATAGTGGCGGTGCTTGGATCCATATTCGCAGGAATCGCCAGCCCTACCGAATCTGCGGCCGTAGGCGTAGTCGGTGCGGTATTGCTCAGTGTGG
>JAMOOM010000214.1 GCA_027065515.1 Campylobacterales bacterium | reverse complement strand
ATCACATGGAGTATCTGTGTGTGGCGCTTGACCGTATCGTCGGCCTTCAGCGGGTCGAGCATATGCCGCATCATCTCTATCATCAGTCTGTGAAATTGCCAGTGTTTGAACATCAGAGCCGCAATCCATTCGCTGCTGATGCCAAGAAACTCCTTTTCTATATGTATGATCTCTTCAGATGTTTCGGCATTTTTGATGGCTTTTGCAAATGGTTCGGTTTGATTTGATTCATCGAGTACCACCGATGCCACCACTTTGCCAAGCTCCATCAGCAGCGAAACGGTCATCATCTCCTGCCTATGGGCCGTGACCAGCTCTTTGCCCCAGTGAAGAGTGAGAGAGTTCTGCAAAGAAGAGACATCCATCAGCCGGCCGGACGATGCGTTGTATGCCCCGAGGTCCACGGGCATGGTGTTGCGAATGGCATAGGAGATCGCAAAACCCTGAATCGTTCCCATTCCAAAAAGCGATATCGCCTGATCGATCGACGTGATTTGGCGGCTGAAACCGTAAAGTGGCGAATTGGCCGCTTTGAGAATATCGGCGGTAAAGAGTGGGTCCGATTTTATAACCGGCACGAGATCTTTTATGCTTCCTTCCGGGTCGTCGCATATTCGACGCACTTTGGCTACGCTTTCTGGCAGCGGAGGAAGAGACTTTATCTTTTTTATAATTTTTTCGACCATGATGATTCTCCACTCTGATAATATTCCCAATTCTACAAAAGATGAACTTAAGGGTCCTGAAATCCGCTTTTTTTGTTGCACAAAATCTTGAGTGAAGTCCAGGGCTTTAGATGTGTCAAAGCACCTTTTTAATATAATCGGCGAAAATTTGTCCAAAAGGATGCAATATGGCATTGAATGTCTATTACGATAAAGATTGCGATATCAATATTATTCGCTCCAAAAAAGTGGCGATGATCGGTTTTGGAAGCCAGGGCCATGCTCATGCCGAAAACCTTAGAGACAGCGGTGTCGAGGTGGTCGTAGGCCTTAGAAAAGATGGAAGCAGCTGGAAAAAGGCCGAAGCCAAGGGTTTCGAAGTGAAAGAGGTGGCCGACGCTGTAAAAGATGCGGATGTCGTAATGATTCTTCTTCCGGATGAAAATCAGGCCGAGATTTACGAAAAAGAGATCGCTCCCAACCTCAAAAGCGGCGCTACGATCGCTTTCGGGCACGGCTTCAATATTCACTATGGACGGATCAAACCCGCAAGCGATATAAATGTCATGATGGTAGCCCCGAAAGCGCCGGGCCATACTGTGCGCAGTGAATTTGTCAAAGGCGGCGGTATTCCGGATCTGATCGCGGTAGAGCAGGATCCAAGCGGTGAAACCAAAGCTTTGGCGCTCTCCTATGCATCTGCAATAGGCGGTGGACGAACGGGTATCATCGAAACCACTTTCAAGGACGAGACCGAAACTGACCTTTTTGGTGAGCAGGCGGTTCTTTGCGGCGGCGTGAGCGCGCTGATTCAGGCGGGCTTTGAAACATTGACCGAAGCCGGTTATCCTGAAGAGATGGCATACTTCGAGTGTCTGCACGAAATGAAACTGATCGTCGATTTGATCTTTGAGGGGGGTATCGAGGATATGCGATATTCCATCTCCAATACAGCCGAATATGGCGATATGGTCAGCGGCCCGCGCGTCATCAACGATGCGAGCCGTCAGGCTATGAAAGAGATACTCAAAGAGATCCAAAACGGTAAATTCGCCAAAGATTTCATCCTCGAAGGCCAGGCTGGATATCCACGTATGAATGCGGAGCGTAAAAATCTGCACAATCACCCGGTCGAAGTCACCGGCCGCCGCCTTCGCGCAATGATGCCATGGATCAAAGCCAATAAAATCGTGGACCAAGAGACCAATTAAGGCTCCTCTTCCGTCCCACCCGGGACGGGAAGTTCTATCATGACGAAAAAAAAATATCCTTCGAAACGTCCATCTTCAAAAAGACGAAACAGTCGTAAAAAGAGCTCTTCGGCAGGTAGATTTACCAAAATACTTATAGTTGTTCTGGGTGCGGCGATCGTATCTATTTTGATGATGGTCGCAGGATGGATAGGTTATGAAGCTGGAAGCCAAAAAAGTGCCACCGCCTGCAAAAGAGAGATTGCCCAATATCGCGGAGATATAGAACGCCTTAGAAAAAGGCTGCATCGTATTCCCGCTGCAGGGGAAGTGCCAAAGGTGGAAAAAGAGAGAGGCACTGCCCCAAAGGAGGCAAAAACGGAGGATCTTTCGGAGATAAAAGACTTTGCCGAATCCGGAGGTGTCGAAAAAGAGATATTCAAGCCTCTTCCTAAAAAGAGTCTTTCGAAAGTGCCTAAACTGGCGATTATCATCGATGATGTCGCATTCGCTTCCCAGGTGCGCGCTATCAGGAAACTTCCATGGCATATCACGCCTTCACTTTTTCCGCCAACCAGACGGCATCCGGATACTCCTAAAATAGCCGCTTCGTTGAATCACTATATGATCCATCTGCCAATGGAAGCGATGCATTACAATCAGCCTGAAGATCATACGCTTACTACAAACTATACAAAAAGTGAGATCGACAATAGGATACGAAAGATCAGGCACTGGTTCCCCGGCGCACGTTTCATCAACAACCATACGGGCAGCCGGTTTACGTCTGATATGGCGGCGATGAAGCGTTTCTATCCAATCGCGAAACGATACGGTTTCGTTTTCATCGACAGTCGCACCACTCCTGAAACTGCAGTACCCAGGGTGTGTAAAATATATCACGACCCATACATCGCACGTGATATATTTTTGGATAATAAACCCCAGAAGAGTTACATTCAAAATCAGCTCAGAAAAGCTGTACGCATCGCAAAGTCGCACGGATATTCCATTGCGATCGGGCATCCACACACATCCACACTCAAAGCGCTTGCCGATTCGAAAAAGATTCTCGAGAATGTGGATGTAGTCTATATGGACGAACTTTACAGAATAATTCGGTAATATCCTTGAGTAATCCGTAATTATAGAAGGAGAGCGCCGTGGGAAAGATTGTCGTTGCGCTGTTTTTTGCGATAGCCGTCTGGGGGTTTTCACTCAATTTTTTCGACTCGACGCAGGCCGTGCTGCTCGGTATCGTCTCGCTTCTTGTAGTGATGTGGACAAATCATGCATTGCCGCTTGGTGTCGTATCGTTGTTTCCGCTTCTTCTGTTTCCGCTTTTTCATATCATGCCTCTTTCGCATGTGGCACCCAACTACTCGAAATCGATCATATTTCTTTTTCTGGGAGGCTTCATGCTTGCTATCGCGATGCAAAAAAGCAATCTGCATCTACAGCTATCTGGCCGCCTGGTGCGCCTCTTTCCGCAGACGGCTCGCGGCATGATATACGCTATGGCCATCGTTTCGGCTATATTGAGCTCCATTCTATCCAATACCACGATCACTCTGATGCTTCTTCCTGTCGGGCTTTTCCTTACGGACAACAAAAAGATCAAGATCCGCATTCTGCTTTCTATCGCCTATGGAGCCAGTATCGGAGGTATTCTGACGCCTATCGGAACGCCGCCGAACCTTTTGCTTATGGGGTATCTCGATTCGATCGGACTCTCCTCTCCCACGTTTACCGAATGGATGGCCATGACTTCGCCTGTAGTTTTGGCGATGCTTCTTTTTATGCCATGGCTTTTGAGCATAGGCATAGGCAAAGAGAGTATCGGCCCGGTGGCTCAGTCTATCGAACCGTTCACGAAAGAGCAGAAAAAGTTGCTCTGGATTTTAGGAATCCTGTCTTTCGTTTTACTGCTCAATACCCCGATAAAACCTTGGTATCCCGGTCTTGGTCTCGATGAAAAGGGTCTGTTGCTCGCAGCGGGCCTGCTTCTTTTTATGCCAAAAATAGAGCTGATAGACTGGGAAGACAGCAGGTCCATTCCATACGAGATTATCTTTCTTTTCGGTGCCGGATTCAGTATCGCGGCAGCTTTCGGATCCACCCATCTTGCCGAATCGATTGCCGACAAGCTGACATTCGTGCATCAGCTTCCCCTGTGGCTTACGCTTTTTGTCATAGCTCTCGTTATCAGTTTTTCTACAGAAATCACCAGCAATACGGCTCTTGCCTCGATAGCTCTGCCTGTAATGGCTCAATTGTATGGTGTGCACAGCCACAAGACGATGCTGATCTTGATGGTGACTACCGTTGCAGCAAGTTACGCGTTTATGTTGCCGATAGCCACACCTCCCAATGCAATCATTATGAGTTCGCGTATCATCGAAGTGAAGACGATGGCTACATTTGGATTTTTGATCGATCTGTTTGGGGTTGTTGTCGTATCGCTGGCTGCATGGTCGATATGGCAAGGAGCGCTTGGATGAAGATGATTGCTGGAGAAAACATTCCTGAAACTTTGCATATGAAAAAGCGTCCGGCTTCGATTTATGCCGCCGGCCACATAGATCTGCTCGATAAAAGAAAAGTTTCCATTGTAGGCTCTCGCCGCCCTGGAGCATATACCAAAAATATAGTGATGCAGCTTGCCTCGGCTTTGGCCAAAAGAGGTGTTGCCGTAGTGAGCGGCGCCGCGATGGGGGTGGATGCGATGGCTCATCGTGGAGCCGGTGTGGCTCAAACGATAGCCGTTATGCCATGCGGTCTGCATCATCGGTATCCGGCTGTAAATGCGTCACTGATCGAAGAGATTGCGCAGCAGGGGCTGGTGCTAAGCCAGTTCGATCCGGATTTTAAAGCCAGGCCATGGAGTTTTGTAGTCAGAAACGAGCTTGTCGTGGCGCTTGGGGAGGTGCTGGTTGTCGCTCAGGCCGACCGTGACAGTGGCACGATGCGCAGTGTGGAGTTTGCCAAAAAGATGGAAAAAGAGATTTTCGTATTGCCTCATAGGCTGGGTGAGAGTGAGGGAACGAACGATCTGCTCGCTGCAAAAGAGGCCGAAGCGATTTACGATATCGACGCTTTTGCGGAAAATTTCGGAATTATTGAAAGCGAAACTTCAGATCCATTCATCTCTTTTTGCAAAAAATCACCCACATGGGAAGAGGCGGTGAAACGGTTTGGGGAGAGGCTCTTTGAAGCGGAGCTTGAAGGCACCATTGCAGTGAGGGATGGCAGGGTTATTCTTCTTTGATCTCTTCGAGCCGCTTATAAAGATTTTCAATCAGTTGGAGGGTATCGTTTCCATCGGTAGGATACTCTACGATACAATCTTCAACCGGCCAGATTCCCAAAGCCTGCGCTATCGTTTCGTGAACCTTGAGTGCACCGTTCCAGTCGCATCCAGGCAGCAGG
>JAMOOM010000213.1 GCA_027065515.1 Campylobacterales bacterium | reverse complement strand
GTTCGAATGTGCATCGTCGCATAACTTTGGGAGTGGTTGCAATCTATCGTTATCTCACCCGGCTTTATAGCGGGTTTTGTGAGTTTGATCTCTTTTTCCATATCGAATGCATTATGGACGATTTCTTGCAAAAGCGGGATTTCATCATCTTCTATTTTATCGCTGAATTCCAAAATGAAATATTTGATTTGATCGAAGAGTTTGAAGATCTCCATATTCACCAATTCCAGATAGCTGAGTTTGCCCAACAGATAGCCCAGATTGATTGGGACTTTTCTGAAAATCTCTATGCGCAGTGTATCTTTGGAGTCGATAAAGAACGCATAATCTCTTACTTCAAAAGCCCGCAATGCGATATCGATAATCTCTTCAGGCGAGTGCTTGATGAAAAAGAGGTTCGATTCGATCGAGACAATCTTTTTCTGCATCGATCTGGAGAGCGCTTTGAATGCCGCTCTTTTTTTCAGAAGCCGCTCTTTCCGGATGCGCTTGACTGTCTCATCCACGATGGATGGCCTTTCCAGAATTTCGACAGAGGCCCTGTAGAGAGTTTTGAGCATCCTGTCGGTAAAGGCATTGTATGTTCCTTTGCCAACCGCATTGATATCGCAGTATGTCAGAATGAAGAGCATATCGAGGATCTTCCTGCTTTTTAGAGGGGCGACGAATTTCGAAACGGTCGATTCGTTATAGATATCTTGATTGTGTATCGTGCTCGTCATTCGTGTGTGGTGAAGAGTGAGCACCATTCCCTCCTTGATCAAAGCCGGTGTGAAACCGAGCTTGGTAGCGTAGGCTTTGAAAAGGTTGCTCCCTACAATATGGTGGTCACGGGTGCGCCCCTTGCCTGCGTCATGCAATAGTGCGACAAGTTTCAGCATCGCCCTTGATTCACGATCGAGTGCCTGAAATTTTGATTTGAGAAAAGGTTGATTCAACTGATCGAGAAATTCCAGAGTCCGTATGGAGTGCAAGTCCACCGGCAGCTGATGGTATCCGTCCAGCTGCGCAAGATGGATTATCCGTTTCAACGGTGAAATCGTCTCTTTGAGTTTACCGCCCGCATATAGTGCCTCAACGACCGAAGCGCTGTAGTTTGTATAAAAAACCTGACGTATCGTGGCAACGAGTTGCTTTCCTTTTGTTTTGGGTACGCTGGTGTGGTCGATCAGATGGTTGAAAGATGCATCCGTTTTAAAGGGAGTGTTTTGAGCTTCTTTTGTCAGAAGTTTTATGTAATGGCCAATCGTTTTTGCATCCATCTCTCTTTTTGCGTAGAGAGTGTTTTTGCAGCGAAATATTCCTGGCTCTATACGTCCGTCTCTAAGGGGTGTGATATGGCTTGGCTCATAAAGGTATGGTTTGGCGAAAAGACCCTGCCAATAGGTGCTCTTTCTTCTTATGTTGTCGAGTGCGTGAAATGTACGGCGAACCAACTCCACTTGGGCTTTTTGTGCAGAATCTTTGTGTAGCCCCATCAAAGAGGCCACGGAAGGAATCAGGTCGAATCGGAGCGTATCTTCTTTCTTGCCGGCCGCTAGATGGAGTGCAGCGCGAACACGAAAGATAAACTCGAGAGCGCTTCGGTACTCTATATAGTCTGCCTCAACGATTACATCTCCTACCAATTCCCGAAGCTTGGAACTGTTGTAGCGTACCGAGGCCAGCCAGAATGCTAGATTTGCATCACGCATTCCGCCCGGACACTCCTTGATGTTCGGCTCCATCGAGAGAGGATGACGAGCCCATCTCTTTTTGCCTTCGGCAATTTTTGCACGTATGTACTCGCCCGTTTTTTGTTTTCTGATGTAGCCAAGCTGCCGCTGTGTCTGCATCCAGATGAAGTTGGAGCCTATTATGAAACGTGACTCCAGCAGAGCCGTTTTGATGGTTATATCGGTCTCTGCCACATCGGGCAGCTCTGAAACCTCATGAACACGATGTCCAAGATGAAAGCCTCCATCCCAGGCAATATATAGAATCTTTTCGATAATCTCTTTTATATTGTATCCTGGCGTATCGTTGTAAACGATCATCAGGTCTATATCGCTATGGACGCAGAGCTGTTCTCTCCCGTAGCTTCCGAGTGCCACGAGTGCTATGGGAATGGTGTTGCGCATTGGTTGGAAATTGCCGAACATCTTCCTGAGCACGACTTTGTATATCGTGGAGAGAAAAAGATCTATCTTTCTGGTATGGTGGACCAGGAAAGCCTTTCCTTGCGTTTGCTGAAAGGTGGCTTCCAGGCTTTTAAGATAGCTTGCATAGGACTCTTTCAAAAATTTGGATATTTCGAAGTCCGGGGCGTCTTCGTCCAGAAGGGTTTCGATTTTTTGATTGAACAGTGTCAAAATTTTATCCTCGCGACGGCCGTGTTTTTGGATATAATACCGAAAATTTTGGGTAAGGCATACATGATGGATGTGGTCGCGAAAGTGAAAAATGGCGAAAGAATCGGGATGGATGAGGCGCTGGCTCTTTATAAGCTGGATCTTTTTACGCTCGGCAGGCTTGCTGACGAGAGACGGAAAGTGCTGCATGAAAAGAAAACCTATTTCAATATAAACCGCCATATAAATCCCACCAATGTGTGTAAAGATGTCTGTAAATTTTGTGCTTACAGTGCCAGCCGCAAAAATCCAAATCCATATACGATGCCCATAGAGGAGATCGTGACTACGGCTAAAAAAGCGTACGAGCATGGCGCCAAAGAGGTGCATATCGTTTCAGCACACAATCCTGATGCGGGCATCGAGTGGTATCTGGGGATGTTCAAATCTATCAAAGAGGCGCTTCCCGATATTCATATCAAGGCGTTGACGGCTGCAGAAATAAATTTTTTGTCCGAAGAGTATAATCTCGATATCGACGAAATATTGGATGCGATGGTCGAAAACGGAGTGGATTCGATGCCTGGTGGCGGAGCCGAAATTTTTGATGAAAAGATCAGAGATTATATCTGCAAAGGGAAAGTCTCATCGCAAAAATGGCTTGAAATACATAGAAAATGGCATGAAAGAGGAAAAAAATCGAATGCTACGATGTTGTTCGGCCATATAGAAAGCAGAGCGCACAGGATCGACCATATGCTAAGACTTCGCAATCTGCAGGATGAGACAGGAGGATTCAACTGTTTTATTCCGCTTGTCTATCAACGAGAGAACAATTTTTTGAAAGTGGAGTCGTTCCCGACAGGACAGGAGATTTTAAAGACCATGGCTGTAAGTCGTCTGGTATTGGACAATATTCCCAATCTAAAAGCCTACTGGGCTACGGCTACGATCAATCTTGCGTTGATCGCCCAGGAGTATGGCGCCAACGATCTCGATGGCACAATAGAGAGAGAGTCGATCCAGGCAGCCGCCGGTGCAGGGAGTGCACACGGTATGCCACTTGAAGATTTCATACACCTTATAAAAGATAGCGGTTTCATACCTGTTGAGCGAGACAGCCTCTACAACGAGTTGAAAGTATGGCAATGAAACGGATCGGGTACGACTATGACACGTTCCTCCGGGACATGGTGGGATTGGCCGACCGAATAGACGACTCTTTCGATGCGATTGTGGCTGTAGCGCGTGGCGGGATGACAATGGCCCACATGCTGGCTGAATTTAAAAACTTACGAAACGTTTTTCTTGTAAACGCGGTGGGATATGAAGACAATAAAAAAATGAATGAAGTGAAAGTGTTCAATATTCCAGATCTTGCCAAATTCAAAAAAGTGTTGATCGTGGACGACATCGCCGATAGCGGAGAGACGCTCAAAAAAGTTATCGAAACTCTGAAAAAAGCTTACCCAGACACGATTTTCAAAACGGCGACCATCTTTTACAAGCCTAAATCTGTATTTCAACCCGATTACTGGCTGAAAGAGACAGAGGAGTGGATAGATTTTTTTTGGAGCGAGGATATGAGACGATTTGGTGGTGCCGCAGTGGCCGATTCAAAAGAAAACTGAGAGGGGTTATTGATGGTATTGATGATCGACAATTACGACAGTTTTACATATAACATTGTGCAGTACTGCCTGGAGCTCGGAGCCGATTTGAAAATAGTCAGAAACGATGAATTGAGCGTTGACGAGATAGAGGGTCTGAATCCGGAAAAGATTATCATTTCACCCGGTCCGGCTACGCCCGACGAGGCGGGAGTGAGCCTGGAGACGGTAAAGAGGTTTTATAAAGATACACCTATATTGGGAATCTGCCTGGGGCATCAAACTATCGCGCAGGCGTTTGGAGGAAAGATCGTTCGTGCGAGAAATCTGATGCATGGCAAAACTTCACAGATAGAGGTTCATATAGAGTCGCCACTTTTCAAAAGCATGCCCGAAACTTTCACCGCCACACGCTACCACTCGCTCGTTGTCGAAAAAGATAGCATGCCCGAGAGTATCGTGCCGACAGCGTACAGTCATGACGACCATGAGATAATGGCGCTGCAGGTTGAAGGGTATCCTCTCTATGGTGTGCAGTTTCACCCTGAATCTATTATGAGCGAGCATGGGCATCTGATGCTGGATAATTTTCTCAAGCTTTGACGCTTTATCTCCGATGAAAATGCATAGCGGGATCAGGATTTTTATACCCTGGATTTTACTGCTGCATATCGCATTGCTTGTATGGGTCGCGTGGACTCTTCCCATAGGACCGCATGAAGCGAAGATATTTTATGGAGAAAAAAGCATTGTTGCTTATCTTATGCATACTGGCAAGCTACTACTACCGGATTTGGATTTTATAAACATCAGAGCCCCTTTTTTATTTATACATCTGATCAATCTCGCTCTTTTCTATCAACTTTGCAAGTTGTTGCTGAAGAATGAAACAGCCATATGGACTTCGTTTCTAATATTCCTTTTGCTTCCAGGCATTGTGAGTTCCGCGATTTTGGCGTCGGCTACAGGAATCATCCTGGCACTGTATCAAACTTTTTTGATTCTCTTTTTCAGACATAAAAAGTATGCCGCATATCTGATTCTTCCTCTTTTTATTCTCATAGACAGAAGTTGCGTGATTTTCTATTTCGCTCTTTTGACCTACGCTCTTTGGAGAAGGGACAAATTTCTGCTTGGATTGGTGATAGTGCTCTTTGGTGTAGCGGTGAGTGTGTACGGTATAGATATGCATGGTCGTCCGGTAAACCACTTTACGGAGACGATTGGCCTGTATGCCGCAATATTTTCTCCTTTGCTTTTTTTGTATTTTTTCTATGCGATATATCGCATTCTCTTCAAAGGGCGAAAAGATATCATATGGCATGTGGCTTTCACGATACTGCTTTTATCTATCCTTATATCTTTACGCCAAAGAATTCCGATAGAGCATTTTGCGCCGTATGTCATTGTCGCTATCCCTTTGATGGTGCAGCTCTTTTTTGACAGTTACAGAGTCAGACTTCCACAATTCAGACGATGGTATAGCGTGATGGCGCTGGCTGTCTTTGGAGTGCTTCTGCTTAATACTGCGATTCTTTTGATACATCGTCC
>JAMOOM010000212.1 GCA_027065515.1 Campylobacterales bacterium | reverse complement strand
AAAAGCCTGGGATCGGGGCTCTCTTTTTCCATCGAAGCTTCGACGAGTGTGGAAGCTTTTTCAAGCTCGGCCAGGGCTTCTTGGCCCACCCGTATCGAAAGCATCTCTTTTAGTTCCTTCTTCTTGCTTTCCTATGTGGCATTCGTATGATACGGGGCTTGAATTTTGCATTCTTGGCGATCCCGCTCTTGCTGAAGCCCTGCTGGTGTAGCTGTACGATCTTTTCGTTTCGCTCCCTCGGTAATCCTTCTGGTCTCGACCCCTTTGGAAAACCTTTTCAAATCCACAAAATTCAAGCCATGACCTTTTTCTTTTTTCTTTCGAGGTCTCTTTCTTTCAACAGAAAAAGGGTTTTTGTCATGAAGGCTCCTTTCGTTTCAGTCCCGGAAAAAATCAATATTAAAACAGCACTCGATAACAATGAAATGAAAGCAAAGTCGATATGGATTCGAGAGTGCAGGTGATGCCGCTATCTCCTCTTTTGTCGAAACGCTGTCGGATTTATTTCGGCGCTTCTCCCCGGTTTTTGGTGAGTTGGGAGAGTGTGGATTACGCTTCGAGAACGATTTTTGCAAGAGCGTGAACGAAATCCCTTTTCTTTTCACGGTCGAGCCAGTGCACCACCGCATCCACCTCGATATCGTGAACCCGCCATCCTGCGTCGATCCTCTTTTTCAGCTTGGCGCTGAAGGCTTTGGATAGCCGCTCGATTCGTCGGCCTTCTTGCAGAAGGTGATAGGGGAAGTTGTCATCATCAAGCACAAGATGGCTTCCTGCGACGGGGCGTTGGTTTGATGACAGCCCGCTGTAGTAGGCGATGCCCAGTGCCACATCTTTGAGGCTCATGACGTGCGTATGCGAAGCGGGTGGGGGATGGGCGATCGAATCGATGCGGTACGAAACTGTTTGTGCGAAAAGGCTGTCGGCTTTTTTTAAAATCTGAATCAGGTTTTTATCGTTCGTTACGAGGTGGAGGTGGCTTTTGGCCCGGGTCATGGCGACATAAAGAAGCCTAAGCCACTCCTCGGTATGCTCATTGGCTGTAACCACCGCTATGACCCGGTCGAATTCTCTGCCTTTTGATTTGTGCATTGTGCTGACCAGTAGCCAGCCGAAGCTTTCGAACTCTTCGAAGTCGATCTCTTCGACGAAATTTTCCCAAAGGGTGAAATAGAAGGTATCGTACTCTTTTTTGAAAGCTTCTATCACGTTTTCAAGGGTCTGAAGACGTTTGGACCGAGGGAATTGGCGTCGTACGGCGGCTTTGGCCTGGTCGATCTGGGCCTGGTCGAATATGGGGTCGTCGCCGGCGATGGCTCTGAGGCTAAGAAGAAAGTGGTGAAGTTCGGCCAGGTTTTTAAGACGATATCCCGCTCTTTCGGCCAGATAGGTTGGCTTCAGGCGCCGAGAATAGAGTTTGGAGTAGAGAGAGGCGACTTCCTTGTTGGTATGGGCCAAAAAAGCGCACTTCTCGTCGCTGTTTAGCTCGCCGAAAAAATTCTCCACGGCGGCGGTGACGAGATCGCCGTTGGGAACCTCCAGAATCTCGACCTTCGGGCCCTTTTTCTGGATGGCGAAAGGGGTGTCGTCCTTGATGCGGGTTTGAAGCTGTGTAAGCAGTGTCGAGGCGGTGCGAAGAATGGGATCGGAGGAGCGGTAGTTTTCCAGCAACGCATAGCGTGCATGGCCGCCCTCGCTTTGGCCGAATTTTTCGATGAAACGGTCGAAAAAAGCGATATTCGCACCGTTGACGCTTTGCATGATACACTGGTCGTCGTCGCCGACGGCGATGAGCCGCATGTTCCCCTCTTGTGCCGCATAGAGCGCTTCGACCATTGCGAAAGCGTCGCCATTGATATCCTGGAACTCATCGAGCATCAGCACCGACTTCATATGCGGCCGGACCGCACCCTCCTCGATCTGCCTTGTCGCTTCTTTGACGGCGTTTTGCAGCAATACGTCGTTTTCACCGCTCACCTGCCGTCCGATGAGCGAGAGAGCGAACCCGTGGAAGGTACGGATTTCCACCTCTTTGGCCAGCGGCCCCACCAGGTCGTGGAGCCTGGCGCGAAACTCTCCGGCGGCGGCGTGGGAAAATGTGAGCATCAAAAACTGTTCCGGTTTGACATCCTCTTTTAAAATCAGCGATGCGATCTTGTGCACAAGCACTTTTGTTTTGCCGCTTCCAGGGCCCGCCAGCACCAAAATAGCGTCGTGTTCATTGTCTTCGATAATGCGTTGCTGCGCCAGCGATAGGGTGCCGAATATCTTTTCGTAGCGCCGACGGGTCATCGGCCTTCCGATCTGCTCTTTGAGGAGTTTATAGCGACGCTTGAAAGCGTCGTAACGCATCGTGAAATAGTCGGAAAGAAAGGCTTTGGCTTTGTGAGGGTCGCTCCTCATCCTGCGGGCATATTCCCCCATAATGTGGATCGATTCGATCTTGCGGACGTAGTAGGTTTTGAGACGTTTGGCGTATTCTGCTTTGGTGTAACGGATCTTTTTGGCGAATTTGTCGGTTTTGTAAATTTGCATGGGGGCGTAGTAGATGAAGCGTCCTTCGCCCAGCTCCACGATTTTGAGGCGGTGCAGATACAAAAGAACACGATCGATGAGAGGCGCTTTAAAACCCAAAGAGCGCTGCAGGGAGAGGATGGAAAACTCCAGTGTCACGGCTTCTTTGGAACGGGTTTTGGGTAGTTGCGCCAGCAGATGCGAAAGGAGTGCATCGGCCAGGGAATGTTTGAGTGCCAGCGACCCTTTGATGCCTTCTACGTCACGAAGCTCGTAATGCCAGAGGTCGTTTTGACGATCGGTGCGGCGGAAAAAGAATAGGTTTCTCTTATCTTGCCAGAATTTGAGCAGGGTTTTGACGGTTTCGGTGGCGTTGGCTTTGGATTCCAGCGCCCCGGCTTCGATGAGGCCTTCGTTGAGAGAACGGATGGTTGCGGAACCGCGGGGCTCCTCTTCGAAGCGATGCAAAAGTGCCGTTTCGATCGTCTCGATCTGCTTGAAGCGTTTAAGTGCATCGGGGCGAATGGAGAGAGTCATCTCCTTGGCATCGCTGATGATACCGTGATTTTTAAGCTTCAGTATCGCGCTGGCGACGCGTTCTCTTGGCATATCGAGTATCGATGCCGCTTCGTCGATCTGAAAGGTGGA
This sequence comes from Campylobacterales bacterium, assembly GCA_027065515.1. Lineage (GTDB taxonomy): Bacteria > Campylobacterota > Campylobacteria > Campylobacterales > Hydrogenimonadaceae > Hydrogenimonas. Next base: position 2,410 of record JAMOOM010000212.1, on the reverse strand, counting down.
AGGCTTTCCTCTTCCCAGAAGAGAGGCGAGCACCCGGGCAAGCTCATCGTGGCGATCTTGTGAAAGTGTGCCGTCGTCTTTGAGGGCGTGAAGTTTGTCGAAGGCGTCTTTGGTCACCGCGTCGGCGAAGTAGCGGACTCTGTTGCGCTTTCGCGCCAGGTAGCCTTCGCGTTCCAGCTCCAGCAGAGCGGTTTTGACCTTGGCGTCCCAGCTTTTATCTTCTCCTTCCGTGTCCCACCCCGCCGCTTCGGCGATCTCTCTGGCTGTGAGAATCACTTTTTCGCCCTTTTGTTTTTTGAGCACCCTGAAGATGGCGTTGACTTCGTCGGCGTTGAGCTTGGTGCGGTTGAGCTGGTTGAAATGTTTGTCCAGGTCGCTTTCGTCGAAAAGGATCGGGCAGAGCGCTTCGAGGCTTTTGTCCCGCGCCCCGCGCCCCGCTTCCTGGGCATAGTTTTCCAGCGAATCGGAGACTTCGTAATGGATGACGGTCTGGATATCTGGTTTGTCAACCCCCATCCCGAACGCCGTGGTGGCGACGATGATGTCGATCGTGCCCTTGAGGTAGCCTTGCAGAATCTCCGCTTTTTTGTCACCGTCTAGTTTGGAGTGGAAGGAGGCGACGCTTCGAGGCGAGATGTCGATAGTCAGACGTTCGGCAATCTCGTCGCATTTGCGTGTCGAAGAGGGGATGTAAACGAGTGCCGGCCCCGGGCGGTTGTTTAAAATTTCGAGAAGTTTGAGATACTTCTCCTCCTCCTTCATGACCGGGAGGCTTTCGTAGGTGAGGTTGGTCCGCTCGGGCCGAGCCAGATAGCGGTCCATTTCGAGTCCAAGCCCTTCGCCGAAATAGCGGGTGATGTCGTCGATGACATCGGGTTTGGCGGTGGCGGTGAAGCAGGAGACGGGGATACTCTTTTGCCAGGGTTGCTCTTTCAAAAGGTCGGCGATGAATTCGGCGATAAAGAAGTAGTCGTGTCGAAAGTCATGGCCCCAGGTGGATAGGCAGTGGGCTTCATCGATGACGAAACGGTCGATGAGGCGGTTTTTGAGGGCGCGAAAAATGGTCTCCGAGCGCAAACTCTCCGGGGCGAGGTAGAGGATGTCCGCATCGCCAGAGACGATCTTGTCGATGGCGTCGGAACGCTCCAACGCGTTTTGATAGCCACTGACGGCCACGGCTGTAAAGTTGGCTACCTGCCGGTTGAAACTGTCGATATGGTCGCGCATGAGCGCCTGAAGTGGCGAGATGACGACCGTCAGCGCTTTGGTGCGGCGGGCGCGATAAAGGGCTGGTAGCCAGAAGGTGAAAGTCTTTCCCCCGCCGGTGGGCAAAACGGAGATGAAGGAGTCTTCTTCGAGCGCCGCTTCGACGATTTCTCGCTGTGAAAGGGTGGCGCCTTCGTGCAAAGAGGGATCGAGCCTCGGAAACTCCCTGAAGGCGGCAAAACCGAAGGTTTGTTCGCTGAACTCCGTCAAGTTTTCCGGCACATAGGGAAGAGTGAGCCGTGCGTGCAGCCTCGTGATGGTGGGATATTCGTGCAGGATTCTTGGAGGATGGGCCTTGACTTCGATTACTGGAGTCAGAAGGGCGAGAATATAGGCCAACTCCACGGGCTGCTCGGAAATGGCCTCTTTTAGAGCCGGCTCGTCCACGAAGATGCCTTCGTATATTTTCATGAGAATTGCCTGCAAAACAGAAGCTTCCAGCTTTTCGGGAAGCTTTGGCAATGTCTCGTAGAAACCGGCGAACTTCTTGTGAAAATAGGTGAGGGTATAGAGGCTGTTTTGCAGATGCTTTGGGAGTGAAAGAAACTTCTTTTGACTTTTTTCGAAAAGCTCACGGGTCAGTTGGGCGTCTTTGAGTGGATTGTTTTTGAAGTTGTCTTCGTTTTTATAGGCTTTGGGGAGTTTGTGAAAGGTCTTTTCGCTGAAAAAAAGTGTCGAAACACTGAGAGTGTCGATGCGGACCAGGTCGCTTAGCAGCGACGACAAGGAGCTGTGTGTCAGGTAGCGGTCGTCAAAATCGACGAGGTTGTGGCCACAAAGGAAGCGTAGTTTGCCCCGCTTTCTTTCTATGAAAGCGGCTGCTTCACGCAAGGATTCGGTGCGCAACGTCGCCTCGCCGGCGACTAGGCCGATCTCGGCGATACGATCCTTTTGCGTTACTTCTAGATCGAGAAAAAGAGTATCACTAAATCCATTTTTTACATTCATATACAGATTATAACATAGCGGTCTGAGGCTTTTTGGCAGTATAGAAGTCGGCAGATAGGCTCTGTTTCAGGGTCAGAACAAAAATTGACTCGGGAAATCGATCGACTCTCAGGTAGGGGATATAACACATATGTATCAATACAAAATGGAGCTTTTAATAAAAATATTAGTTATTTAGTAGGTTTTAAAGTAGCGA
>JAMOOM010000211.1 GCA_027065515.1 Campylobacterales bacterium | reverse complement strand
AGAAAATGCGTCTTTCTTGTAGGCACAGGTGTTCAGAAATATTCGATTGGCAACCAAGTGCTTCAAGCCATCGACGGTTTGGCGGCAGTGCTGGGTTTTTTTGGCAAACCAGGATGTGGAGTCAGTTTTCTGGGGGATTCGATGGCGGGATTCAACTCCCCTATTCAGAAGTCAGCCAAAAAGGTGGCGAAACCTCTGACGCCATTTGGGCGTTTTGAAACAGTTTTGATCCAGGGTGGAAATCCCGCTGCACAGATGCCCGCACAGCAAAAGGTCGCACAGGAGCTATCGAGTGTAAAAAATCTGATCTATTTCGGTCTTTACGAAAATGAAACGAGCCGGATGGCGCACATCGTATTGCCCGCAAAGGACTTTTTGGAAAAAGAGGATCTTAGGCTCAGCTACGCCCACCCGTATGTGCAGCCTATGCCAAAGATCAAAGAGTCGAATTTCGGGATCAGCGAATATGAGCTTGCCGATTCCGTTCTTCGTGCGTTTGGTCAGGAGGGACTGCAGAGCGCTCAAAGTTATATCGATGCAATGGTCTCACAATGCATAGAAGAGCCCAGTGGCTTGCTTAGATCGCCGGCATACAAGCGACACCCATATGAGGATGGATTCGAAACAGAGAGTGGAAATTTCGAATTTCTCGAAGAGTTTGAAGACGATTTTGACGATGAGGCCGAAGGGTTGTGGCTGCTCACTCCCAAAAGTCAGCATTCGCTAAATAGCCAGTTTCAACGAGAAAGCCATGTATGGCTGCATCCCGGGCACGGTTTTGCGGAAAACGAGACAGTGCGAATCGTATCCGAACATGGAGAAGTGGAGCTGCCGGTGCGCCTTAGCGAGGATGTGCGGACAGATTCGGTGCTAATACATTCGGGGACCTCCGGCATCAATCGCCTTACGCCTCCCATTATGAGCCTGGAAGGCAAAAATGCCTGCTATCAGGAAGTAAAAGTCAAAATAGAAGGATTGTCATGACACCAAAAGAGATGGACCAAGCCTATGTATTACCTACCTATGCGCGCAATTACGTGCATTTCGTACGCGGAGAAAATTCGATGCTTTTCGATGCGGATGGCAAAGATTATGTCGATTTTGGAAGCGGTATCGCCGTATGCAGCGTCGGGCACGCCAATCCGCGTCTGGCCGAAGCGATATGCGACCAGGCCAGAAAGCTGATACATACGTCCAATCTATATCTAATAGAGCCGCAGGCGCGTCTGGCCAAAAGATTGGCGGAGCTCAGCGGATACGATGTGCGGACTTTTTTTGCCAACAGTGGCGCAGAAGCGAACGAGGGGGCTATCAAAATCGCGCGCCGCTACGGGGAAGTCGACGGAGAGGTGAAGCGCTACAAAATCATCACGCTAGAGCACTCTTTTCATGGTCGAACCATCACCGCACTAAAAGCGACGGGCCAGGAGGCGATGCACACATATTTTGGTCCGTTTCCCGACGGTTTCGTCTATGCCAGGGATATCGATCATATCTATAACCTGATCGACGACCACACCGTGGCCGTGATGATCGAGCTGGTACAGGGAGAAGGCGGAGTGCAGCCGATGGATAGAGATGCCGTTCAAAAACTCGCCAAAGAGTTGAAAAAACGGGATATTCTTCTTATCGTCGATGAAGTGCAGACCGGCATATATCGCACCGGTGAAGTATTGGCCTCCAATCTTTACGAAATTACCCCCGATATCGTCACTCTCGCCAAAGGACTCGGTGGAGGAGTGCCTATCGGCGCGATTATGACGACTCATAAAGAGATATTGAAAGCAGGGGATCATGGAAGCACTTTCGGCGGAAATTTCCTCTCTACGCGCGCCGGCCTCGAAGTGCTCGATATTCTCGAAACCCACAAAGAGAGCGGTGAGCTGGATCACATGATGCTGCTTTTTGAAGAGAGGCTGAGGCAGATCGCCGCAAAGCATACAGACCTGTTTGAAAAAGAGGTGGGAGTCGGATTTATGCGCGGGCTGCGGGTAAAAGAGGGGCTAAATGCCTCCGATATAATCGATGCCGCCTTCAAAGAGCGTGTCGTCGTGCTCAAAGCGGGTAAAAATACCGTCCGCTTCCTGCCGGTTCTGACAATAACCAAAAAGGAGATGACTCTTGGCTTTGAACGTTTCGAAGCGGCGCTGGCTTCTCTTTAGCCTTTCTGCCGCGCTGCTGTCAGGTCATGCGCTGATGGGCGCAGAAGCCGATACACTCCTTTCGATGTTCAAGCAAAAGCAGCTGGAGTTGGATCGCAAAAAGAGCAGCGCCGATAGCGGGCAGCTCGAATACAGCTGGATCAACCCAATCAGGCTCAGATACAGCGATAGCAGGTCCACACAATTCGATCGCACACAGACCAACCGAGCCTTTTCGGTCACCGTCGATCAGCCCATTTTCAAAAGCGGCGGCATCTGGTATGCGATCAAATACGCCAAAGCTACCCGCCGTGTCGGGTATCTGGGAGTCGAGACTCAGCGGCGTACGCTGATCAAACAAACGGTAGCCGCGCTTATAAATATCAGAAAAAACGAATATCAGATCGAAAAGCAAAGACTTTTGATCGAAAACGACAGAATCGATATTCTCAGGAAAAAAGAGCAGTTTCTAAGTGGGGATCTGGATAGCGGATTTTTGGATCAGGCGATTTTGAAAAAGAATCAGGATACTCTCGCGCTCTATGGGTTGCAAGATATTCTATCCTCCTTGCACACTCAGTTTTCAAATCTAAGTGATATGGATCCAAATAGGGTCAGACTGCCCCGCTTTACCTTGATGACAAAGAAGCGTTTCATGAAAGACAACGTAGATCTGGCACAGGCCAGGGCGCAGATAGATCAGAAGAGCTATTTCGAAACGATGACATGGGCGCGCTACCTTGTAACGCTTTCGCTTCAGGGAAGCTATGTCAAGCCTTACGAAAACAGTTCGGTATTCGGAGGATCCATTCCTCACGCGCTGGATGCCTATACCAATTACGGTTTTTCGATTTCGATACCTATCGATGTCACATCTTACTATACGATAGAATCTTCCAGGGTCGATTACCTTCGCGCCAAAATCGATCTGGCCGACAAACGAAGGGAGGCTTCCAATGGTTATGAAAACGTACGCAAAAGGATCGCCATTGTCGATCGAAAGATCTCTTTGGCTCGAGAGGATGAAAATCTCTACGACTCTTTGGTCAAAAGCACTTCCGAAAAGGTGGAGGCTGGAGAGATGACGCAGTACGATCTTGAAACGATGGAAAATTCACGAACGATCCGGCGCCTCGATCAAAAAATCTACGATCTCGAGAAGCAGCTGGTGCTGCTGGATCTATACGAGAAGAGCTATGAAGCCATTCAGTGAATATATGAATGAATGGCTCTACGGGCCGGATGGATACTATGCCCGATTCAAGGCGATCGGCAAGGAGGGGGATTTTTATACCGCAGTGAGCACCAGCCGCTTTTTTGGCGCTACGATCGCCCACTATCTGATATCGCTTATCAAAGAGGGGAAACTTTCGCCCAAACTTCATCTGATCGAGATAGGAGCGCATCAGGGATATCTTCTGGGCGATATGATCGAATGGATCGCGCAGGAGGCTCCTGAGCTTATCGAAACGATCCATTTCGGCATTGTCGAGCGTTTTCCAGCGTTGCAAAAGATCCAAAAGGAGTACTTTCGGGATCGATTTGGAGAGGCTGTGACGATAACCCATTATGCCGACATAAAGCTCGTGCACGCTAAAGAGGCTTTTTATGTCGCAAACGAAATTTTCGACGCATTTGCATGTGATCTGGTCTATTACGATAAAACCGCGCTCGTGGACGACGATCATCACATCCATTTCAACGGCGAAGATATCCAGGCATTATCTATCGCCAGGCGTTACAAGCAGATAAAAGGGGAGGTGGCCAGAGGTTATGAAAATTTCGCCAAAGATATGTTTTCAAGTGTGGAAAAATCCGTATTCGTATCTTTCGATTATGGTGAAAAAGAGGTCCGCAACGACTTTTCCATACGCATATACAAAGATCATGAAGTTTTTCCTCTGTTCGAAGAGGGTCTCGACCTGAAGGCACTCTTTGGAAAGAGCGATATCACTTACGATGTAAATTTTTCACATGTTATCGACGCTTTCGAGGAGGCAGGATTTCATACACACGCTTATAAAACACAGCTTCGCGCACTGACGGAATCTGGCCTGCCCGAATTGCTGGACCAGCTTGCAAAACGCGGAAATCGGAATCTTTATCTAAGAGAAGTCAACAAGGTTAAAACTCTGATCGATCCCACTATGATGGGAGAGCGTTTCAAAATGGTCGAATTTCATAAAAATATCGGATAGAATAGCTGCATGAAGAAAATTGTTTTTATCTTATTGTTTGTATCGTCCATGATATTTTCCGATGATGCAAACGGATGGCAGCCTTTGCACGATCTGGTTTTCAACAATGATCAGGCCAATGCGAAGAAGCTGTTATCTTCGCAAAATTGCAATATCGACTGCCGGTCAAAAGCCGGTATCGCACCGCTTCACATTGCTGTCAAAACGCGCAATGTGCCAATGGTCAGGCTGTTGGTGTCGTATGGAGCGGATGTGGATATTCAAGACAACAACGGATACACCCCCCTTTTGTATGCCATCTCCCAAAGACGTTTCAAGATTGTACGTTATCTGGTGCTGCATGGTGCAGATGTCGATCTGGCCAACGATGCCGGTATCACTCCACTCCAACAGGCTGCATACAGTAACGATTTTGTTATTGTAGATTTCCTGATCGACCATGGCGCCGACTTGGAGCTTCTCAACACCCAGGGGGTCAATGCGTGTGAATTGGCATACATCAAAGGCAATTTCGCAATGGCGAAACATCTCGAAGATTACACAAAAGGTGTATGCGGTATCTACATAAACGATCTGAAAAAAGGAGAAAAATGAGAGTGATTGTCAACGGAGAACCAAAGGAGTTTCCTGAAAACTATACCCTCGGGCAGATTATGGAAGCGTTGGGGATCGCCGACAAGGTAATGGCGGCAGCGGTAAATATGGAAGTGGTAAAAAAGGAGAAGTGGGAGAGTTTCATTCCTAAAGATGGTGACAAAATAGAGTTACTGCATTTCGTCGGAGGGGGTTGATCGCTCGATCGCGGCCACCGCGATAGCGAAACCCCCATCGTGCGCGATGGATAGCGATGTGGAGAGTATGGAGTGCCTTCGGGCGATCCGAGGCGAGAGAGTGAAAGATGGCGCCCCTTTTGCATCTTTGCTTATACGGATATCATGAAAAGCGAGATGCGCCCCGATTCCAGTGCCAAGCGCTTTGGCTATCGCCTCTTTCGCAGCCCAGAAACCAGCGGCGGTTTCGCTCTTTTTGACCAGCTC
>JAMOOM010000210.1 GCA_027065515.1 Campylobacterales bacterium | reverse complement strand
GAATTCGCCCTCGTTCTGGAGCGCAAACGCTACCTTGACGACGAAGAGGCGTTTATCTGGGAGCTCAAGCGGCTTCAACAATCGATCAAAGACGATCGCATCGGACTCGACGACCTCGAGTACGACATCGCCGTGCTCATGAGCGTGGTTTACGAAGAGGACAAGATCCTCGAATCGGCCCGTCTGGGCATCAAAGAGCTTCTGAAAACAAAGAGGGTCTTTCTCGTCGCCAACCACCTGGCGATCCGGCGTCAGGAGCAGGCCAGGAAGAACATGGAGATCCTCGCGATAATCAAACATGCCATCGAGGACTCCCGTATCGTCTCATATTTCCAGCCCATCGTCGACAATGCAACCCAAAAAGCTGTCAAATACGAATCGCTCGTGCGTCTCATCGACGAAAACAGCAAGGTACTCCCTCCCTTCTTCTTTCTCGAAGCCTCGAAAAAGAGCCACTACTACACCTACATCACCAATATTGTCCTCGAACACTCTTTCGCCATTCTTGGCCACTGCGGCGCCGACGTCTCCATCAACCTTTCGGCCATCGACATCGAACATCGAGAGACCCGCGAAACCATCCTGAAACTTCTGGAGAGATATCGCGACAAAGCCCACCGGATAGTTTTCGAGCTTCTCGAAGACGAAAACGTCAAGGATTTCAATATCATGAAAGAGTTCATCCAGACCGTCAAGCGCTACGGAGTGAAAATCGCCATCGACGATTTTGGCAGCGGCTACTCCAACTACGAACGGCTTCTGGATTACCAGCCAGACATTCTAAAAATCGACGGCAGCTTGATCCGCAACATCGACACCAGCGCCTACACCCGATCGGTCGTCAGAAGCATCGTCACCTTCGCCAAAGAGCAAAACATCCAGACCGTCGCGGAATTTATCGAAAATGAAACACTCTACAGAATCGTCAAAGAGATGGGCATCGACTATTCGCAAGGGTACCATTTCGGAAAACCGGAGCCTAAAATTTCATGAGCACGAACAAGATCGAGAATATTCTCGTCATCGAAGATGCCCGCACCATCAACACCGTCATCACCAAGGAGCTCGGACGACAAGGGTTCGACGTCGCCCAGGCATACACCTTCGCCGAAGCCAAAAATGCGATTGAAAAGGAGGATTTCGGGCTTATCATCCTGGACCTGCATCTACCCGACGGCGAAGGTTCGGAGCTTATCGCCCACATCCAGTCGCTGACGCGCACCAAGGTGGTAGTGCTCACCGCCCTAACCGACGACGATCTGCGTGAAGAGCTCTTCCAGTACGGCATCCTCGACTACATAATCAAGGATACCAACCTTCTTTACTCCATCGTCGAGATCATCCGGGTCATCGAAAAAATCGAACACAAAAACGCCGAAACAGTGCTGGTTATCGACGACTCCACCTTCATATGCAAGCAGATCCGGACGATTCTCGAGCCGCGAAACTACCGCGTCATCACTGCCCACGACGCCCACAGCGGCTTGCAGAAACTGGCCGATAATTCGGTCGATCTTTTGATCCTGGATATGGAGCTGCCCGATATGCACGGCGAAAAGGTGCTCGAGCTGATCCGTCGTGACGTGCGGTACCTCTCGCTTCCCATCCTCGTGCTTTCGGGTACCGCCACGGCCGAAACCATCAGAAATGTCCTCAAAAATGGCGCCAGCGACTTTCTGAAAAAGCCTTTCGTCTATGAGGAGTTCGTCCTCAAGGTCGATTTGTGGATCGACTACTTCAAGCAGAAAAAGGCGCTCAAAGAGAAGACCCACCAACTCCAGTTTCTCAACGAAAATCTAGAAAAACTCGTCTATGAAGGGATCCAGAAGAATCACGAGAAGGACAAGATGATGTTCCAGCAGTTCAGGCAGGCCCAGATGGGCGAGATGCTCAGCATGATCGCCCACCAGTGGCGCCAGCCCCTCAACGCCATCGGGGCGGCAGTGAGCGTCATCAACCTGCGGGTTCAGCGCGGCAAATTCGATCTCGAAACAGCCAAGGAGGTGAGTACAAAAATCAACCGCTACATCCAACATCTGAGCACTACGATCGACGATTTCCGAGACTTTTTCAAACCCCAAAAGGAGCGACGCGTTACCAACTTCGAGGTGATCTTCTCAAAAGCGCATGCCCTGATAGAAGACGCCTACACCGTAAAAAATATCTCATTGCACACACAAGTTGGAGAAATCGAAAGCTTTTTGACCCATGAAAACGAGCTGGTGCAGGTGGTGCTGAGCATTCTCAAAAATGCCGAAGACGCCCTGATGGAGCGAAACGCTCCCGATCCCTGCGTCTGCGTGGAGATCGATGGTGTGACCATGCGTATCCACGACAACGCCGGCGGCATCGACAAAGCGATCATTGAAAAGATCTTCGACCCATACTTTTCAACCAAATCCCAAAAAAACGGAACCGGTCTGGGGCTTTATATGAGCAAAACGATCGTCGAAGAGCACTGTTGCGGCCATCTCGAGGTACAAAACCGTGAGAATGGCGCTGAGTTTGCGATCACCCTTCCCAAAAACGACGGAGATAGCCGATGAGGAGAACACTTGAAGCACTCCAAAACCCCAGCCGTCTAAAAATAGTCGCTATTCTTGCGCTGCTCTACTTTGTAAGTGGAAAACTGAGTATCGAAATGCAAGGCAACGTCAACTTCTCCAACATCGGCCTTTTCGCCGCGGAGGGATTCGCCCTCGCCTTCGCGCTCTATTTTGGCCGATGGGTCTGGCCAGGCATCTTCGTCGGACAGCTTTTGCTGGCCCTCTCCAACGGTTTCGGTCTTTTTCCCTCCCTCATGGTCTCCACTGCCAATTCGCTCGAAGCGCTTCTGGCTATCTATATCTTCAGCCATCTGGATTTCAACACCGGCTTTACGCGCCTCAAGGATCTATGGATCTTTCTCTTCGTAGTCGCCGGCATCCTGCAGCCATTCAGCGCACTGGCAGGCAACCTCTCCCTCTGGATATACGGAATGCTTCCGGCCGAATCGATCCTGCAATCGACCTTGGCCTGGTGGTTTGGCAACTCGATGGGCCAGTTTATCGTTACCCCCTTCCTGCTGATTTTTCTACATCGATACAAGACGATCAATCTCTTGGAATTTTTCATATACGGTCTGCTCTTCGCCTGCTTCATCTATATCATCGAAGTGGTGCTGGAATTGCACAACGCTTTTTTACTCTTTGGCATCACCCTCCCTCCCGTTATCTACGTGGTAGCGAACAAGGGGCTCGCTTACGGCCTTGCCCTCTCTACCGCCGCCTCTATCGTCAGCGCATTTACCGTATCCCTCGGTGTCGGGACCTTCGCCACCGGCGATATCGTCGATAGCACCATCAACTTCAACCTTTTCATCTTCGCCCTGAATATGCTGGTGATAACAATGGGAATCCTTTTTGAAGAGAGAATGCGCCAGGAGTCGCTGCTTAAACAGCGCATCGAAGAGGCACTGCATGAAAACCAGGAACAGCAGATTATGCTGATGCGCCAGAGCCGCCTGGCACAGATGGGGGAGATGATCGCCATGATCGCCCATCAGTGGCGCCAGCCCCTCAATAACCTCTCACTGGTCAACCAGCTACTTGTCGCCAAATACAAAAAGGGCAAACTCGACGATAAAACTATCGAAGAGTTCAAGGTCAATGCCAAAAAGCAGATTACTCTGATGTCCACGACCATAGATGATTTCAGAAACTTCTTCAAAAGTGAAGAGAAAAAAACGCTCTTCGATGTGAACGAGGCACTCGAAACGGTCCTGGAGATGACACAGGCCATCTTTACGACCCACGATATCCGCATATACTACGAAAGAGCACCGGGACACATTGTTTTGGGTACTCAAAATGCCTTGGCGCAAGCCATTCTCAATATTCTCAACAATGCCAGAGACGCCCTGATCGAAATGAGCCCGAAAGACGCCCGCCGGAGTATCCGGCTTGCCCTGCACAAAGAGAACGGATGGGTCGTCATTACTGTCGAAGACAATGCCGGCGGCATACCAGAAGAGATCGTCGCCAAAATCTTCGACCCCTACTTTTCAACCAAAAAAGAGAAAAACGGCACCGGCCTGGGGCTATATATGACCAGAATGATCGTAGAAAAGCAGATGGAGGGCCACATCGAAGTCTGCAACGGCCCCGAAGGGGCCACTTTTAAAATCTATATAAGGGAGCATGCACGTGACACTGAGTGATTTCACCTTTCTCTATGTCGAAGACGACAAAGAGACCCAGGAGCGAATGAAGATGATTCTCGAAGAGGATATGGGGGCGTTCCACCAGGCTTTCAACGGTAAAGAGGGGCTGCAGATGTACCACCGTTTTAAACCCGACATCATCATCGCCGATATCAACATGCCACTTATGGACGGGTTGACGATGGCCAAGGAGATCCGCGCGAAGGATAACGATACCCCCATTATCCTTTTGAGCGCATTCGACAACAAGGAGTTGCTCAAACAGGCGATCGATATCGGCGTCGACTCCTTTTTGTCCAAACCCATCGACATCGACGAACTTTACCAAAAGCTCGAAGAGATCTCTACCGAACTGGCCAGAAACCTTTCGGAAAAGAGAGCCGAAGCCGAAAAGATCGAAAACCTCTACAAGCTCGCTCACTTCGACATGCTGACAAAGGCTCCAAACCGTTTTCTCTTCGATCTCAAACTCGATCAGGCTATCAGTCGCGCCAAGCGCAACGACAGCGAAATCGCTCTTTTTATTATCGATCTGGACAACTTCAAGCAGATCAACGACAGACACGGCCACCTGGCCGGCGATAAGGTCCTTGAAACCGTTTCTGGCAATATCCAGTCGATTCTTCGGACCGAAGATACGCTGGCCAGACTCGGCGGTGACGAGTTTAGCCTCATCGTCGAGGACAATCCCACCCGCTCCCATCTTGAAAAAGTGGCCCAAAAAATCATCGATATAATCAGCAAACCTATTCGTTACGACAACATGGACCTTCGGGTTCAATGCAGCATCGGCATCGCAAGATGGCCGCAAGATAGTCACGAAAAAAACGATCTGATCCATTCCGCCGATATCGCCATGTACAAGGCAAAGCACCTTGGAAAAGGAGTGTATATTTTTTATGAAGACCTGCTTTGATCGCAAAATCGCTCTCATCGCCGATAGCTATTTCCGCCGGCCAATTCAAAAGCAGGCTCAATCACATGCCACGAAAGTCCTGGGATTCAACACCCTACGAAATCCACTTCTCGAAGAGACTCATGGGACTGGGTAAAATGTCGGCTTGAATTGCACTTATGGGTTGAATGGGCGATCTAATTTTCTGAAAAGTGATTTGAAATTCGATATTTAGGGGGTTGGAAGATGGCGCGCTCGACACGATTCGAACGTGTGACCGCTGGTACCGCAAACCAGTGCTCTATCCAGCTGAGCTACGAGCGCATCTCTTTGTGGATGGGAATTATACCTCAAAAAGATTTTGTTTTCAAGGGTTTTTTCAAAATTTTTGCAAAAGATGCATCGGTCCGAAAAGATGGTGAGCTTTTTCGTTCAGAATGAAGGTGTGGTTGTATGGGTGCTCCAGTGTATGCCGCTTGAAACGCGATGCCTCCGGGATTTTCAGGATCGTTTTGGCAATACCCCCAAAGAGAATCAGCTCTACATCGCTATCGAGCCGCGAAAGAAGCATTTTGACAAAAGGCTGCCACGCCCTCGCATGACGGGCAG
>JAMOOM010000209.1 GCA_027065515.1 Campylobacterales bacterium | reverse complement strand
ATCTCTTTGTGGATGGGAATTATACCTCAAAAAGATTTTGTTTTCAAGGGTTTTTTTCAAAATTTTTGCAAAAGATGCATCGGTCCGAAAAGATGGTGAGCTTTTTCGTTCAGAATGAAGGTGTGGTTGTATGGGTGCTCCAGTGTATGCCGTTTGAAACGCGATGCCTCCGGGATTTTCAGGATCGTTTTGGCAATACCCCCAAAGAGAATCAGCTCTACATCGCCATCGAGCCGCGAAAGAAGCGTTTTGACAAAAGGCTGCCACGCCCTCGCATGACGGGCGGATAATTTTTTATTCTCGAAAACCAAAGCGGCATTGAGTAGCAAAACACCGCTTTTTTCAAAATTTTCACGTAACTGTACGATCGAGTCTATCAGGTCGCTTTTGTCGATGGATGCGATAGCCGGCTGCGATAGATCATCGGGTTGCAGCAGCCCCTCGGCTACAAGCGCCATCTTTATGAAGTTGCGTAGGCTCGTTGCGCGGTTGACGGTTTTACTGAGGCCGGATGGCGAAAATATCTCTTTGACGGCACCATCTATAAAGGCGTAACCGGTGGCGGAGGCTTCACGCGGATAGGGATCTTGCCCAAAAAGAATATACCGCACTCTATGTTTTGGCAGGCTTTTGAAAGCGGCAAAAATATCGCCGGAGGATGGGATATACAACCCTCGCTCGAGAAAATCTTTGTAGTCCGGGCTCAACGAAGAGAATGCGGCACATATGTCGTCGCGCCAGGAAGCATGGATGTCAATCATGGATTTTTGAAAATTTAAGCACCAACTCCACTTCGCCTTTGCCCAGTCGTAACTGTTTGGCGATCGTGGCGCTGTCTAGCCCCTGGTTGTGCAGCTTGATAATTTTCTGTTCATCGGGGGCTATATGGTCGGTGGCGAATGTAACTTTGCGCACCTGTCCGTCCAGACGCTCCACTCTCGCCTTAAGATCCGATTGTATCGTGTCGATCTGCTCTTGAAGATATGCGATCTCTCTTGCAAGCGGCTCCACCAACTCATGCATCATACCCTCATCTATCTGCACAGGGTGGGATTCTTCCATTTTTGTCTCGAAATCAGCCAATTCGCGGGCAACTTCTTTGCGAAGCGATTCGATGGATTTTGAGAGTCTGAAGATCTCCTGGTTGGCCCCATCTATTCCAGCCTCCATCATCGCCAACTTTCTTGCCGTATCTCTATCCTTGATAGCGATATAGATGATAATGATAAGCATGACGCCGGCCAGAGCGGCTATCGTCAAAATCGTCTCGTTCATAGACTTTTTCCCTTCATCTCACGGATCATAACGCGTTCTCTGGCTGCAACATAACTGCTCCACTCTTTTTCGTCACGTTCATGCAGACGCACTATTTTGGCCAGGCGATCGTCGATAGCGTCAAACCAAACGCCCATGTCACGTTTCGGAAAAAGCGGCATCGAGATACGTCCGTAATATCTCGTTTTTGGGGTCAGCTGAGGCTCTTTTAGCCTGAAATACTCGAAACCTATAGACTCTATATCTCCACCAAAGGGAAGCTCCAGTCGCCTGGGCTCCTCATTTTTGACGATCTGCGTAAGCTGATCCACTTTTCTATGAAGCTCGACAATCAGATGCAAAAGCACCGGATCGCTCTCTTTCGTCTCGCCTCGAGCCTTGGCTATCTTGAGCCACTGACCTATCGGATCCTCATCGGTTTCACTGAGGCGTTGATACTCCCGCTCATACGCATCCGCCTGCTCGTCGGCCGGAGCGAAAGATATCTCCAGCGGAGCCGGAACCAGTCGCATCGTATCACTCATCGAATACTCCTGTCGAGAATGATGAAAAATAGATACACAAACCCCAGATACCCGTTTACCGTAAAAAATGCGCGGTCGATCTTGGCAAAATCAAGACTTACGATACGGTGCTCATAGGCAAGCATCGTTGCAGCGGAGATCACGGCCATCCATCCGAAAAGCCCCAGCGACGCTTCGGCGGTAAAAAAAGCCCAAAAGAGTATGGCTACAGCATGAAATATGCGCGCCAAAAACATCGTACACTCGCTGCCATAGCGCGATGGGATCGAATAAAGACCCGCCTCTTTATCGAAATCTATATCCTGTAAAGAGTAGAGCAGATCGAATCCCGCCACCCAGAACATCACTCCGGTAGCCAGAAGCAGCGACCACATCGGAATCGCCCCGGACACCGCCACCGCTCCGGCGATAGGTGCAAGGCCCAAAGAGAGGCCGAGCATGAGATGCGCTGCTTCCGAAAAGCGTTTGAACCAGGAGTATCCCCCCAAAATCAGCAAAATAGGAAACGAGAGCCAAAAGGCCAAGTCGTTTATGGCATAGGCGGTCGCGACAAAGATAATCGCATTTATGATTATAAGCAGACGCATCTGTGTGGGAGCGAAACGGCCATCGACACTGGGGCGGTTTTTGGTGCG
Organism: Campylobacterales bacterium; assembly: GCA_027065515.1. GTDB lineage: Bacteria > Campylobacterota > Campylobacteria > Campylobacterales > Hydrogenimonadaceae > Hydrogenimonas. Next base: position 24,926 of record JAMOOM010000209.1, on the reverse strand, counting down.
GGGATTCAGAATATCGATATCGCGGTCGAGATAACGGTTCACGAGCATCGCAAAATTTCGCGCACTGACAGCCGCCAATGCGCCAAGAAACAGCAACCGCCAGCCAAACCATCCATCCGCGGCGACAATCATCGCTATGAATATAAATGGCAGTGAAAAAACAGTATGCTGAAACATTATCAGTTCATTAAAATCCCTAAACCACTTGAATGCCTTCACTGCACACCTTTTTTAAAGCCCATTTTATCATATAATTGCCTTTTGGGAATCTCCAAAAAACCCTATGCAAAACACAGAAGGTAATGTCGTGGTAGGTTTTCACATGTTTAACCGCGATCGGGTCGAGGAGCTATAAGCCCAAATTCATCCTACCTTTGGACTTTGTGAATACATAGGGGTGTAATAAAGGTGCTCATATGAAAACTATCGCCATTCTAGGCCCAACCGCTTCGGGAAAGACCGAGCTTTCCATCAGGCTGGCCAAACGCCACAATGCCACAATCCTCTCTTTGGACTCTCTTGCCATATATAAAGAGATCGATATCGCATCGGCCAAACCAACTCCAAAAGAGCGATCCGGCGTGCCTCACTTCGGTATCGATGCAATATCTCCCGATACCCCCTTCGGTGTCACGACCTTTATGGATATCTATCGCGAAGCGGCAGCCTATGCAAAACAAAGCAGTCGTTCGCTTCTGATTGTGGGGGGCACCGGCTTTTATCTTAAAACCCTGATGGAAGGAATATCCCAAATACCCTCCATCGATGCCGACACCGCTGCAAAAGTGACCTCCATGATGAAAAAAAGAGAAGATGCATATCGTTTTTTGAGATCCGTGGACGCGACTTACGCTTCACGAATCCCATCCGCGGATAGATACCGCATACAGAAGGGTCTCGAGATCTATTTTCAGACCGGCCAGCCGCCCAGCCGCTATTTTGCAAAACATCCACCAAAGCCCATCATAACCGATCTGTCTCTTTTTGAAATAGGAGTGGAACGTGATGTTTTGGCACAAAGAATATCCCAGCGAACCGAGAAGATGATAGAGATGGGGCTTGTTGACGAAGTGGCGGCGCTTGAGAAGCGTTACGGTCGCGCCCACAACCCCATGAAAGCGATCGGCATCGTCGAAGTACTGGAATATTTCGACGGCAGACTTTCATTTGAAGAGATGAAAGAGCGTATCGTTATCCATACACGGCAGTTGGCCAAGCGCCAAAGCACTTTCAACTCGACTCAGTTTCCCGACCACCTCAAAGCGCCCAAAGAGGTTATCGAAGAAAAAGTCGACAAGCAGCTCTCGGGTACCTAAGGAACCGAAAGGGCCTGGACGCAAAGCTTACCCCAGGCACCTGAATTTTTCACCTTCGAACACTCTTTGAAACTCTTTTTTGAGGCATCTTTTTTATTCAGAAGATTAAACAATACTCCCTGCTCATAGAGCCACCTGGCCTTTTGCTCGCCTTTAAGAGGCAATTTTTTCATGGACAATGCAATCTTTAGCGCCCGGTCATACTCCTTGCGCTCTTTCAGCACCCTTATCGCCTCGAACTCCGCCCACGGCGAATAAGGATGCGCACCAAGCCTGTTTTGCAGCGAAATGAGTTTTTGCAAAAGCCAAAGTTGCTGCATCGCATCGCCATGCTTTTTGGCGGCGTTGTAGCCCATTCGCAACACTTCAGCCATTCGAATATCTCTTTTGAACAGATCGGCCATCTTGTGGATCAGAACCATCTCTTTTGCATACATGCCCAGTGCATCGTATGCCTTTACTTCGTCCCAAAGAAGCGTCGGGCACTTTTTTTCCGCCTTATCTTTCAAAAGAGTGCGCAAATCCTGTGCAGCCTTCGATGCTTCACGATAATTTTTCATCAGCGTCAAGACATGCAGGTCCCTACATAGCCACTCTGTGCGTGATTTCATGTCGTTGTCGAGAAGATGCTTGGTGGCGATGTTGTGCGCCTTGTCGTACTGGGCATATTCAAGATAGCACTTAAACAAAAATGTATCGTCTTTTGGTGGTGGTTTTATATCAAAATCTTCGACCAAGGCGATACCATTTTTGCAATCTCCATTTTGCATATAACGCCTCAACAGTGCCGCAGCCGCTTCTTTTATGGCATCAAGTGCACTCTCTTTTGCATCTGGAGACTTCATCGCTTCGACTGCCCCTTTGGCGGCCAATATTTCATTGTATCTCTTTTGTGCAAGCAGTATTTTCAACTTGGCCACCAATGCTTTATCGGCAATATCACTACCGACATACTCATGTATGAGGCGTTCGTATTTCTTTAAAGCTTCTGTAGCATTCATATCCTGGCTCACTGCAAACAGTGCATCCAGATTCTCTTTAGCCTTGTCGCTGTGGCTGCCGAAAGGAAATTCATCTAGATATCTTTCATACCAGTCGATCGCATCTTTCACATGCTTTTGGTCATCGTACCACTCCGCGATTTCAAAAAGCACATCCTCATACATGCTATCGATTTTCCGAAGATGTTTCAAAAGCTCCTTGTTTATATCTATTGCCAGATTGTATATCCCATGTGAAGCCAATTGTTTTGCGATGTGATGGGCATCTTCGATATTTTTTAGTATGAATTTCGGATTCTTTTCCCATATCTTACGAAGATATTTGGTTGCTTCCTTTATCTTGCCGCGATCCATATACCTTATAGCCAGTTTATAGGCCGCCAGCGATGCTACATCGATCTCTTTAGCTCTATAGTAGGCCTCAAGATACCGCTTTATCGCTTCTTTTGCCTTGCCATTGATATAGAGCTGGTCACCTAGATAGATAAGACCCAAATTTGCATATCTGCTTCCTTTGTGCTCGTTGATGAGGCGATCGAAAAAATAACTGGCATCACTGACAAAACCCGTAGCGCTATATACCCGTGCCATGATCAGAAGCACTTCGGGCAGATATTCATCGGAGGTATATCGTTTGATAAAAATTCTTCCAAGCTTTATAATTTCGTCAGCATGTTCCTTCATATCCATCTTCGCCAGTGCTTTGATCTTGTATCGTAGAAAATCGGATGCAAATATCGAATTTGGGTACTGCCGCAAAGCTTCGGACGCCAAATCATAGGCTTTTGCATACTTATGAGATTCAAAAGCCTGCTTAACGGCGATAAATCTCTCGACATCCTTGTTGTCTTTCATAAAAACCGGCTGCCCGTTTATATCCACAGCCCCGACAGACGGTATGGCATAATCGCTGAAATCCAGAGGAAACGAAAGCCTATCGACAAAGTGTCTCTTTTTCCCGAGATATGGCGGGGTTTTTTCATATCCGACTGCCGCCCAATGCCTGGAATATTTCGGCTTGCTCGCTTCGACGACAGGTTTTATATATATTGGAGGAGGCAAAGGGTAAATGAGACTTCTCTTTTTAGGCACGATATGCACTTCAAAAGGACAATTTCTTTTGCCTTTTTCAAAAAAAAGCAGGTTGAAAAAATCGCTTTTAACGGGCACAAGTCTGCTTTCAGGTAGATTTTGAAAACAACATTCATACCGTTCAGGCTCTCCGGTTTTCGATATTCGGGTGCTGCATGAAAACGGCGTTTTGTCTCTTATGTGTAAAATGACATAATCACTGTTTTTTTCGATACCTCGTTTTAGGTCGATTGTCATCGCTTCAATGGAGCAAAATGAGAGTAGAAAGAGAGTGAGCGCAATTTTTTTTAAAATTTCATGCTCCTGATAGAAAAGTTCTGACCCTGATTCGCTAATAGCGGTGGGTCAGAACAAAAGTAGCCATACTTAAAATCCGCTAGCCTGAACGTATGCGGTAATGAACTCCATCATCGGATCGACCGCCAAGACAGCGAAAACCGTGAGGAAAACGGACAGACCGATAATTGTCTGAAGTGGTTTCGATGCATTTTTCATATACACAGTACCCTCACTTTCGGACGGACTTTTCAAGAACATATAGACTATGAGCTTCAAATAGTAATATGCCGCTATCGCACTGTTGAGCGCCATAATAAGAGCTAAAACAATATAATCACTATGGATGGCCGCAGCCATTATGGAGAGTTTTCCCCAAAACAGCGAAAACGGGGGTACGCCAGCCAAAGAGAGCATGAAAAGAGCCATGACGACAGCGCCAACAGGCATAATGTGTATCATTCCAGAGAATTTCTCGTATGGATGGTCGAATCGGCCGTCACCCCATACAGAAGCTTTGTGGCGAGATACCCACAGCATCGCAAATGCTCCAAGGTTCGTAAACAGAAAGAGTATCCAGTAGAGAAAAAGTGAGCTGTTGGCCTCCGTCGTACCTATCATTATGGCAGCCATCACGAATCCTGCATGGGAAATGGAGCTGAAGGCAAGCATTCGCTTGACATCGTGCTGCACCAGAGCGATGACGTTTGCAAGGGTCATCGTAACGACGACCGCAGCGTAAAGAATATCTCTGACCCACACTATATCACTATGGATAAAGAGCTCGAAGATACGCATCGCAACGACGAATCCGGCGATTTTGGGCACAACAGACATATAACCGGCCAATGCAGCGCTGGCTCCTTCGTATACATCCGGAGTCCATGTATGGAACGGCACCATTGAAAGCTTGAAGCCCAAAGCGGCGATCATGAAAGAGATACCGACCAGTGCGACCGTCATATTCGCAGCGCTGGCGACAGAAAGAACTTCAGCGATTTTATAGAGTTCGACACTGCCTGTAAGTGCATAAAAAATCATCGAACCCATTACAAAAAATCCGGCCGCCAATGCACCCATCGTAAAATATTTTATAGCCGCTTCGAAAGATCGCTCACGGTTGTGCAGTGCGATCAGTGTATAAAGCGCAAGGCTTGCCGTCTCAAGACCGACAAAGATCAAAATCAGGTTATCGGTCGCGACCATAAACTGGAATCCAGCAACCATGAAAAGGAACAGGGCGAAAAATTCCGGATAGCTATACTCATGGAATCGCCGCGATGTCAAAGCGAGCGGTGTGAAAAGCATTGATGCGAAAAGTATTATGATTTGCGACAATACCGCCAAACCATCGACAAGCATTACATCGAAAAAACCGCGATCGCCAAGCTTTTGACCCAACACGGCACCAAGATCCACAAAGAGAATAAGCACGCTCAGCATCACATACAGCGTCTTGTCGATATCTTTTTTGATCAGATCGATTATCAAAATACCCAGAGCGCCCGCGATAGCGATTAACATCGGGGCAAGCGTACCGAGGTTCAGCGATTCCATGCTGACTGAAATTGGCTCTAACATTATTCCGCCTCCCTTTTGATGACCGTAGGACGAATCACGCTCTTGGCTTCGCTGGTCATCGCTTTTTTATGCATAAATGATACAAGCGCTTCGACACTTGTATTGATAGGCTCAAGGACAGGCTTGGGGTAAACGCCTAGCCAGATAGTGACGAGCACCAAAGTCCAAAGAGCCATACTCTCTTTCCCGTCAAGGTCATTGAGCTTTCTGTTTTTCTCATGCACCACCTCTCCAAAGAAAACTCTTTTATAGAGCGTAAGCATGTATACCGCACCCAGAATGATACTCGTTCCAGCAAGAATAGTCATCGTGTGCGATACCTGATAAAAGCCTGCGAGACTGAGAAATTCGCCCACAAAACTCATAGTGAGCGGCAAGCCTACGGATGCCATGGCCATGATTCCCATTACGGTCGCATAGCGTGGCATCACCTGGGCAAGCCCTCCAAATTCGCTTATCAGCTTGGTATGGCGCCTGTCATAGATAACGCCAACGAGCATAAACAGCGCACCACTGACGACCCCGTGACTCAGCATGAAAAAGACCGATCCGGTAATTCCCTCGGGGTTCATGGCAAAGATTCCCAGTACGATGACACCCATATGAGAAACAGAGCTATAAGCGATGACCTGTTTCATATCTTTTTGCGCATAGGCAACCATAGCCGTATAAATGATCATGATGAGTGACAATATCGCGACAGGGTAGATCATATGGACCGATGCATCAGGAAACATGGGAAGAGGCAGTCTTACAAGCCCGTATGTACCCATCTTCAGCAAGACGGCAGCAAGAATAACCGAACCTATCGTTGGAGCCTGGCCATGCGCATAAGGAAGCCATGTGTGGAACGGAAACATCGGGACCTTGATCGCAAGGCCGATGAAAAAGGCGATGAAAAGCCATATTTGATAGTTCATAGGCAGTATCAGACGGTGCCATTCGGTAATCGAAAAGCTCCAGATTCCCGTAGCCTGATGATACAGATATGCCATGACCAGCATACCGACGAGCATGATCAAAGAACCGGCGAAGGTATAAAGAAAAAACTTGATCGCCGCGTAAATTCTGAGCTCACCGCCCCAGGCACCGATAATATATAGCATCGGAACAAGAGAGAGCTCCCAAAAGACATAAAACAAAATTGCATCCAAAGAGACGAATACGCCGACCATCGTCATCTCCAGAAAGAGAAGCGAGATGATCATATTTTTTATATCTTTTTTTACACTGAGCGCGATCAAGCCTATCAGGGTGATGAATGTCGAAAGAATGATGATAAAAAGAGAAATCCCATCGACACCAAGATAGTAGCTGATGCCAAAGCTTGGAATCAATGGCAACACCTCTACAAACTGCATGCCCGGATAGCTGGCGTCAAAAGAGAACCACAGCCAGAGCGAAAGAAGAAATTCGATGGTAGCCACCGAAATTCCATATGCCCTTATCGACTCTTTCGAGACGACGAAACCGAGCAAGCCGGCAATGGCCGGAAATAAAACCAGAACTGATAAAATGTGATCCATACCTACTCCTTAACGCACTGGACTGTATAAAATGGCTGCTATCAACAGAATGAGCAGACCCACTCCCATCCAGCGAAGCATATTCGAAAGGTTACCGCTTTGAACGACACGGGAAGCCATACCGGATTTATAGATGCTTGTAGCGATCAAATCGACTGTGGCATCAACGATTTTCATATCGAAATCTTTCCACAAAATAGTGGATAGTTCCGCATACGGTTTGCAGATATATTCATTATAGATTTGTGGGATATAGTACTGGTTGAACAGGAGTTTATAGATAAACGACTCCTCCCATTTTTTACTGAATCCTCCATGGCTGTACTTATAAACGGCAAGCCCTATGCCGCCCAATGCAATGCCCTGCGTAATGAACACGAGTATCCAGAAAACAGTATGCGAGACATGATACTCTTCGATCGGGAGCACATGTGAGATCATATGGATGAAGTCATGCTCGAAAAATCCTGCGATTACAGCCAGTATTGCCAGAGGTGACATGGCTATAAGTACGAAACGGTACGCTTCATGCGGATGGAAACCGAAAATCTTATAGCGCTCTTCGCCAAAGAAAACGAGCATGATAAGCCTGAAGCTGTAAAAAGCGGTAAGACCGGCAGTGAACCACAAGATCGCCCAGAGGAGATAGTGATCGGTCGAGAACGCCACTTCGAGAATTTTGTCTTTGGAGAAGAAACCTGCAAACGGATAGATTCCGGCGAGCGCAAGAGACGCGAGTGTCATCATGATCATCGTCCATTGCATCTTTTTGGACAAGCCGCCCATTTTGAAGATATCGAGCTCGTCGTCCATTGCGTGCATTACATTACCTGCGCCAAGGAAAAGCAGCGCTTTGAAAAATGCGTGTGTCATAAGGTGGAAAAGCGCCACCCAGTATGCACCCAACCCTGCTGCCACGAACATGTATCCAAGCTGTGAAAGCGTGGAGTATGCGATGATCCTTTTCAAATCGCGATTGACAAGCGCCATGGATGCTGCAAAGATCGCTACGAATGCACCTAGGCATGCGATGAAATAACTGACCTCAGGCACCATCGAATAGAGCGGGTTTGCACGGATGACAAGATACACACCAGCCGTAACCATCGTCGCGGCGTGGATCAATGCCGATACCGGCGTTGGGCCTTCCATCGCGTCGGCGAGCCATGTATGCAGAGGAAACTGTGCCGATTTACCCATAGCACCGATAAACAAGAACGCGGTGACCATCATCAGGATGGTTGCATCCATTTTATCTACCTGGGCGAAAACTTCATCATATTGAAGAGTTCCAAAATTCCAATAGATCAGAAAAATACCGATCAACATACCGAGATCGGCTATTCTGTTCATAATGAAAGCTTCGTTTGCGGCCCATGAGGCGCTCTCTTTGTGATACCAGAATCCGATCAGCGCCCATGAACACAGACCGACACCTTCCCATCCTATGAAAAGGCCTGCGAAGTTATCGCTCATCACCAGCACCATCATCGAAAAGACGAATGCCGAAAGCCACGCAAAGAATCTGTTGAACGAGCGGTCGTGATCCATATAGCCAATCGAATAGACATGTACCACTGCGGAGACTGTCGTAACGACGAACATCATCGTGGCAGAGACTTGATCTACGACAAATCCGAACGGTATGTAGAGCCCGCCCGCATGAATCCAGTCCATCATTTTCACATGAACCGTTTCACCATGATAGCCATGTATCAAAAGGACAACGGAACTCACCCATGATACGGACAGCAGCACGGAAGTCACGATCCCTGTCGTCAATGTCTTGGGCTTGTCAGCAAAAAGTGCAGCAAAAAGCGAACCGACAAGCGGCGCAAAAAGTGCGATATACAAATAGGTTTCCATATGTTCCATATTATATTCCTTACCCGTGCATCGACTGCATAGAATCTATATCAAGCGTACCGCGTCGCTTGTACCAGACGATCATCAAACCCAGACCTACCGCAACTTCACTCGCTGCAACAGCTACAATGAAGAAAGCGAACATTTGACCGGTCAGGTCACCATAAAATTTGGAGATTGCGGCAAAACCGATATTTACCGCATTTAAAAGAATCTCTGTCGAAAAGAGAAGCAACAGCAGGTTCTTTCTCCTGTAAACGCCATACAATCCGATACAAAACAGTATCGCGGACAATATCAGGTAATGACTGAGCGTAATCATTTGGAACCCTTTTCTTGGAATTCTTCTTCAATTTTGAGCGTGAGGCTTTCGTCCATCTTCTTGCCTGCGAGTATGATGCCGGCGATCATAGCCACGAGCAACATCACAGCAGCCACTTCGAACGGAACCAGATATTTCGTAAACAGCACGATTCCCACGGCCTGAGGATTCTGCACTCCTTCAACCATCGGATAAAAGGCTTTGATGTGATCGGACACCATGGGCGCTGCAAATGCGATAACCAATATGAGCGCCGTCAACCCGCTAAGCAAAAAGACAAGTTTCGGTGCGCGAATATTCTCTTTGACTTCACGTGTCGTATCGAAAAACATCATACCGAAAGCGTAAAGAGCCATCACTGCGCCGGTATAGACGATAATCTGTACTACGCCCAAAAAGTCGGCATCGAGCAGAAAAAAGAAGCCGGAAATCGTAATCATTCCGGCAGCCAGGGCACTCATCGAATAGAGAGCGTTTTTACTAGAAACGACAATCCAGAACATTACAATGGTCACCGCACTGAAAGTATAAAATGCGATCGTTTCAATCATCTTGCAATCCTTAATACGCCAACGGCGTTTTCTTTATACGCTCGTCCGCATTGGGGCTGACGGCACCGAAACCCGGAAACTCTTCCTGTTTGCCCTCTTTGAGGAAATCCAGCGGCGTGAGCATATCGTCTTTCAATACAAAATGGGCTCTTTGCTCACTGGCATTCTCGTAGCGTTGGCCATGGACGATGGCAAGCTCCGGGCAGACATCCGCACAGTAGCCGCAAAAGATACAGCGACCGAGGTTGATCGTGTATTCGGTCACCTCTTTTCTCTGGTTCTCGTCATAACGGGTGTCGATGCGGATACAGTTTGCGATGCATATCTTTTCGCAAAGCCCGCATCCGATACATCTCTCGTTCCCACTCTCCAAATGCCTGTAAAGCTTGTGAACGGCACGATAACGTGGCGAAATCGGCAATTTTTCCAGAGGATATTTCACCGTATGGATATTAAAACGGATCATCTCCCTAAATACCACCCACAAGCCTACGAAAAGCTCCCCTTTGAAAGTACGTCTCACTACACGTTTAAATTTATCCATCGGCTTCATCGGTGGCTTGTCGATCGGAATATATGTGTAGTTTTGTGCGATATTTCTATCTTTGAATTGTTCCAAACTCATAGTTTCTCCCCCTTACATCATCAGTACGAAGCCGGTAACGACAACGTTTAATACAGCGATCGGCATCAACACTTTCCAGCACAGCCACATCAGCTGATCGGGACGCACATGCGGCCAGGCGGCACGTGTCCAGAGGAAAAAGAAGAAGATGAACGATACTTTCAATATAATGGCCAGACCGCCTGGAATAAAGCCCCAGTCATTGAATCCGCCCAAAAAGACGAGACTCGCCAGAAAACCGAGTGTTATCATGTTTGCATATTCGCCGATGAAGAACATACCCCATCGCATACCGGAATATTCCGTAGCGTAACCGGATACGATCTCCGCTTCATGCTCCAGAAGGTCAAACGGCGTACGGTTGGTTTCGGCAAATCCTGCGATCAGAAAGAGAACGAATGCCACCGGCTGCTTCCAGACGATCCACTCCGCGAATCCACCCGCTTGATAGTTGTTGATATCGATCAAAGAGAGGGAACCGACCAGCATCAAAGGTGCGAGAATCGACAGGCCTGTCACCACTTCGTAACTGAGCAGCTGTATTACAGTACGTGCCGCGCCAAGAAGCCCCCATTTATTGGCACTAGCCATACCTGCAAGCAGTGGACCGAACAAACCGCTCGCCATCAAACCCAACACGAAAAGGATTCCGACATTGATATCTGCAACGATCGGGTGAACAGTGATGCCAAAAACGGTAAATTCAGGCAGCAGAGGAACGGCTGCCAGCGCGATGAACGCCGTCGCCGCACTGATGATAGGCGCTATCATAAAGATAGGCTTCACGGTGTTTTGCGGAACGATATCCTCTTTCGTAAAAAGCTTGATACCGTCTGCGAGCACCTGAAGAAGTCCGTAAGGACCAACATGCATAGGACCGAGACGTCGCTGCATAAAAGCGAGCACCTTGCGCTCCAGATAGGTGCCAAATCCCGCCATGGCCGAGATAACACCCAGGATGACGAGGATTTTGATGATGGTTGCGATTGCAAATTCTGAAAATGTCATGGCTTACACCTTTTCTACGTGGACTTTTTGGAATCGGTTGGAGGCAAACAGACTCTCGCACTCGATAGCCGGATCGAAATCAGGCACCAGAAGTATGTCGCCATCGATAAACTTGTCTATCTGAACGGGAAGCTCAACCGTACCGCTTTCGAATACGAGTCGAATATTGTCTCCTTCATTCACACCCAGTGCTTCGCTTTTTTTGGCGGAAAGCAAAATCTTTCCATCGGTTGCGATCTGATGCGCTTTTTTCGTGAACTGATTGAACTGAAGAACCGGATTGCATCGATATGCAATCTCTCCGCTCATCGCACTTTTTTTACCTATAGGAGCTATATTTTCGGATTCTGCGGGCACTTCATGCACCTCGAGATGATACCCGCGTATCTCTTCACCGCTATTTGTGTAGTGATTTGGGAGATCGTCGAATTCAAATGGTTTAAACCCCTTTTCCGCAGGAAGAGCGATCGTGTAGTCTATCGTGAGATCGGCTTTCAGACCCAATTCGTTTGCGATGTCATTGAGAATATACCCTTTGTAGCCCAACGCTGCATTGGTAGGCACGACACGCTTGTCGGCTATGGTAAGCGTGCCTTCCTGCTGATTCAGAGACGGCATATCCAAGTCGCCCTCGCCCGTAGCACTCAGGACGAAATCTCCCTTCTCGTTGTAACCGATGACATTCGTGCCCGCTTTTTCATCGAGATCACAAATGAGACTCACACCCAACGTATTGGTTTTGGAAGGCAAAATCAATACGTCGAAATCTGTATGGCGCTCTATCAATCCGGCAAGTTTGGCCAGATTCTCCCAATTGGGATGTTGCATCAGATCTTCGCCAAGAATAATGGAAAACTTATCCTTCTTGGCGAGCATTTTCACCATTCTGTCATCGAAATCATCAGGGGCGCCCAGAAGATCGAGAAGCTTGTTCATATCCACTTCGATCTCTTTTTCAACCTTCCTGGGAACCATTTTGGTCACCTCTTCGATCACCTCCTTCTCTTCGCCGGTCTCTTCGTCTTTGACCTTTTTTGTAACCTTTTCGGTCACTTTCTCTTTGACGGTTTCCGTTATGGTCTTTTTTCCTTTTTTGTGAAAAGAAGAGAGGTATTTGACAACGCTTTCAGGAAGCGACTCTTTATCGCCGAAAAGATCCAGCACAAGATACATGGCTGCCTCTTCAAGGCCCGGTTTATGGTTGATACTGATGAGATTTTTTCCAAAGCCTTCGACTACTGGATCTTTTACGGGATGAAAATAGAGACCCGCCCCTTTGTTCATCTTGATCGCATTGTTGAATGCAAAGCGGGCTCTTGGATTGTCGCTTTTTAACTGAGTGCCGATGCTGACTACGAAATTACTGTGGTGAACATCGTTCAGATCGCCACTCCATAACGAGCGGCCGGAAGTCTTGGCAAAGGTTTGCATAAATCTCTTGAAGCGCAACGCATCGTCGTTGACAAGCTTGTAGCCGAACTTCTCTTTCATCTTTTGCAAGATCATCGCCTCTTCGTTCGATATGACAGAAGAGAATCGGATCGTATCTGCTTTTTTGAAAGCTTCGATTCCTTTTTCAAAGGCGCTATCATCTTTTTTGTCGACTCTATTTTCAAAATCGTAGCCGAATCTTCCCGCACCACAAAGAGAGACATAGTTCCACTCGTTTTTGACACGATAGATTTTTGGTTCAGGATTGTCTATGCTGGTATGCTTTACATCGTAGTAGAGATGACATCCGGCGCTGCAGTGGGCGCAGGAAGCCGGAACCGAGGTAAGCTCCCAGGCGTTGGCCGTATACTGAAAATCGCTGCTGACAAGCGCTCCTACCGGGCAGACGGCGATACATTCACCGCAATCCGTACACTCGAGTGTTTCTCCCGTCGTCGGGCCGATGAGTGATTTGTTCAGCTTGTTCCACATCGCATAGGCGTCTTTTGGCATCTCGCTTTTGAGCTCTTTGGAAAGAGGCTCAGAGCCACGCGGCACCGTTTTCAGTGCGGCATCGCCTATCATATCCTTACATACCGTAACACATCGTTCACAGACGATACAAAGGCCCGGATCGTAATGGATGAGTCCCCAATCTTTCGCTTCTCTTTTTACATCCTTGATGGCGTAATGCTGCTCGTCCACACCCATTTCGAGCGTATAGTTTTGCAACTCGCACTCTCCAGATTGATCGCATACGCCACACTGCAATGGATGATTCACATCATAAACTTCCATGATCGCACGACGTTCCTGTGCGATATTTTCCGTCAGTGTCGTGATCTCCATACCGTCTTTGGCTTTGGCGTTGCAGGCATAGACCTGTTTTCCATCGGCTTCCACTAGGCACAGACGACATGCCAACGTAGGGCTGCAGCGTGTAAGATAGCAGATTGCCGGAATGAAGATATCGTTTGCACGTGCGATATTGAGGATAAATTCACCCTCTTTTGCCCGGCACTCTTTGCCGTCGATCTTGATCGTAATTTCACTCATTGTCGTTTCCCACTACTTCAATTTTGCTTTGACTGTAACGATAGTTTGAAGATATCAAACATTCTCTTAATCCCAAGTCAAAAGTTGGGTTGAGGGCGATCGTTCCCTTCAAATCCGGATCGATTTCAAATATACGTTCCATTTCGACACCTCCTGTGTTCAGTTTAACGCGCATTCCATCTTTTAGTTTCGCGGCCATGGCAAACTGAGCGGAACCTCTCAATACCGGCACCTCTTTTGCAAGCTGAGAGGCTCGATATGTCTGCGGACCAAACTGCAGCACAGGATCGCATCGATACAAAATAGCTCCATTGTACTCCGGCAGCTCATCGACAGGCTCGAGCGAAGAATCGACGCTATGTTTCATTCGCTTGAGCTCGTATCCTCTCACTTCGCCTTCCCGATTTGTAAAATAGTATGGGATCTGATCGAAAGCGACTTTTGCAAATCCTTTCTCCTGGGGCAACGATTCCGTATAATCGATCGTATATTGGGCATTCTCACCAAGCGCCGTGGCGATATCGTTGAGAATATATCCATTGAAAGGAAGCGCGGGATAGGTGGGTACTACACGCTTGTCGAGCGTTGTGAAGGTGCCCTCCTGCTGGTTGAGAGCGGGCATATCCAGATCACCTTCGCCCATACTGCTCAACACAAAATCGCCTGGAGCGTTATAGCCTACCGTATATTCTCCCGCTTCATCGTCGAGATCGCAGATCAGCGCAGCGCCAAGCGTGTTCGTCTTTGGAGGGACGATAAGGACCTGGACATCCCCGAATCTTTCAAAGAGCGCGGCAAGACGTGCGATCTGGGAGGCTTTGGGGTGGTTTATACAATCTTCACCTACAACCAAAGCGATTTTTTTGCAGCGTGCAAACGATTTTTTCAGAGCCAAAAACTCCTCTTCGCCGACATTGCTCTCTGCACTCAGATACCCTTCGTCCAGTCCGTCGAAAAACTGACTGATCTTTTTGACATCCGTTTTCCCAGCCAAAAGGGTCTTCGCCAGCATTGCAAAGACTCCCTCTTCCGTACCCACTTCATATTTGATGAATTGGGTTACCACATTTTTCATATCCACATCTTCGATGGGATGCAGATATGCAACTCTGGCATTGTGACGTTTGGAGGCCATCGTTATGTGGTAGCGCACGGCAGGGTTGTCCGTAAGTATTCGGGTGCCCATCACGATTACGCCATCGGCATCGGCAAGCGCTTCAAGTGTTCCATTGAAGAGTGTCTTCCCACTCATCGTGGCGTAGCTATTTAAAAAATCCTGATACTTCTTGGCATCACCGTTTACGAGACGATATCCAAAACGCTCTTTCAGACGCTGAAGAATCATCGCCTCTTCATTGGTTATACGGCTTGAAAAACGGATCGTGTCGGCGCGCCTGAGGGCATCGATGGCCCTGTCGAATGCCTCTTCGTCTTTTTCTTTAACACGGTTTTCGAAATCATAGCCAAATCGTCCCGCCCCGCAGAGTGTCGTGAATTCGAATTCATTGGTTACACGGTATATTTTCGGCTCGTTTTTATCGAGTGCACCTTCATGCTTGCGCTCGTAATCGAGTGCGCATCCTGCGCTACAATGGGCGCAGCTGGCGGGAACCTTCTGGAGCTCCCAGGCATTTGCCTTGTATTGAAAATCGGTACTGGTCATTGCGCCTACGGGGCATACCGCTATACATTCACCGCAATTTGTGCACTCCAGCTCCTCGGTCCCTTTGGGCTGAATGCGCGAATTGTATCCTCCGTAATGTATCTCTATGGCGTCGTCCCCGATCACTTCGTTGCATACATGGACACACTTTTCACAAAGTATGCACAGCGATTCGTCGTAACCGATAAACTGCCATTTTCTAAGATCGCGCTTGTGGTCTTTGGCGCTGAAATCCTGTCTATCCACGCCAAACTCCAATGTCTTGTTCTGCAAGTCGCATGCGCCGCTTTTATCGCATACACCGCACTCCAACGGGTGGTTGACATCATACAGTTTCATGATATTTTTTCTATGGGCAAAGATCTCCGCCGAGTTCGTCTTTACCTCCATGCCTTCGAGTGCCGGCGCCTGGCAGCTCAGTATAAAACCATCGGCGCCCTCCACTTCTACGACACACATTCTGCAGGATGCTATCGGCTTGACTTTGCTCAGGTAGCACATTGTAGGAATGTAGTGCCCCGCACGTCTGGCTGCCTGTAGAATCGTCTCACCCTTTTTGGCCTCGATTCTGTGTCCGTCAATCGTCAATGTTATCATGGACACTCCTTACACTGCCGTCATGGCGATGTAGTAACACCGCATGCATCGTTCAGCCTCGGCTATCGCCTCTTCCTGCGTGAAACCGAGGTTGACCTCTTTGTTGGTGTACTTGCGCTCTTCGACGGACAGCTTTTCGCTCACCTGCCGTGGAAGTCCAGGCAACCAACCGGTAACCTTCTCATTTTTGTCATAAACGCGCAACTTCCTCAAATGATCTTCCATAATTTCATCGTCACTCAAAGTTATCTCGCCGGTTTTAAGATAACGATTCATGACGGAAGCCGCTCTTTTGGCCTGGCCTACCGCATTGACGATCGTCATCGGACCATACTCGCAGTCACCCGCCGCAAAGAGTCCTTTTCTGGAAGTCATATAGGTTCGCCCGTCTGTTTTTAGCGTACCCCAGCTAGTCAGCTCCAGTTCCCACTCTTCAGGAAGCAGTCCAAGATCGGCAGATTGTGAAACAGCCGGTATCAGATAGTCGCACTCGATCGTGAAATCGGCCCCTTCGATCTTGACAAGTTGCGGCCTGCCTCCATTTGGATCGGGTACCAGCTCGAAACGGTTGCATTTGAGCGCCTTGAGTCGCCCGTTTTCGTCTTCGATGATCTCTTCGACCGCGCTATGAAAGATGAATTCGACACCCTCTTCTACAGCTTCGTGATACTCTTCGTAGGTGGTGTTTCTGATGATCGTCTTCTCGTCACGCCGATAGAGCATGATCACCTTTTCGGCATTGGCGCGAATCGAACATCGCACAACGTCCATCGATGTAAATCCTCCACCGACGCATACGACCGTCTTTCCTGTCAAATCGACCGGTTTTCCGATGCCATACTTTACGTACAGATTTATCTCGTCGAGAAAACTGATCGCCCCCCAATAGCCCGGCATATCCGGACGTTCGTTTTTGGCGCGTACCTTTTTGCTAAGACGGGTGCCGAAAGAGAGAAGCGTAGCATCGTACTCTTTGTCGAATTTTCGCAGCATATCGGCATCGACGCGCGTATTCATTATGAAGTTCGTTCCCACGCTTTTGGCAAGCTCGATATCTTTATTGTAACGCTCTATCGGCATCCGATACTGCGGCACACCCACTGCGACTTCGCCACCGAGCACAGGAAGCTCTTCGTAAACGTCACACTGGACTCCCTCTACGCCAAGATAATAAGCCGCCGTCAGGCCGGCTGGACCGGCTCCGACGATTGCAACTCTTTTGTCGATCTTCTCTTTTGCGGGCTCCTTGGGATGAAGCCACTCGAGATCGTGGTCCGTCTCATAATCAGCGCCGATACGCTTGAGCTCCATAATGGAAATAGGCTCGTCCAAATTTGCACGCCTGCATTCGTCCTCGCAAGGATGCGGGCATACGCGTCCACACGTATGGGCCAGAGGCATCGACTTTCTTGTGGCGACCAGAGAATCGTCGTAACGCAGATCGCGCACTCCCTCGATATATGCCGGAATATCGACATGCGTCGGGCATGCATCCATACATGGCGCGGTTACTTTCGCTATATAATCGATCGATTCGGCATGATAGTCTTTACTGGCTCTTTTGTTTTCGATCAGATCCATAAACAAATCGCCATAGTGTTCTAACATGTCCAGAAGCGGCTTTGGCACAGTGCGTCCGATTTCGCACTTGGAAGTCTCCATCATCGTTTTTGAAACCTCTTTCAGATGCTCGAGATCGCTCACTTCCCCTTCGCCACGGGCTATCTTGTCCATCAGATCGTATAAAATCCTGCCACCCCATCGACCCGGCGCACAGCGTCCGCACGCTTGCGAGTATTGCTGATATGTATATGCATACTCGGCCCCAAGACGCGCTACATCGACACTCTCGTCAAAAATTGCGAAACCGTCCCATCCGATAAAAGCTTTGGCGTTCCTATCGGTATCGTACTGCTCGGGGAGCTTGTATGAAGACTCTACCCATTCAGCTTCCGGTTTTCCGCGATTGTCGATAAATTCACCTCGCCAGGTCGAAAATACCACTCGGGCCACTACTTTTTCCTTCTCACCGAAATGGTCCAGTCGACTTCGTTGAACTTGAGCGAGTTGAGAAGTTCGTGTCCAGCCTCTTTGACCAGATCAGCCGTTTTCTGAATGGGTGAAAAGTCTCCTATTTCAAACAGAAATATCGCCACTTCACCCTTTTTTGTCTCGTTTTCGAGAAGATCCATCATTTTGTCGTAAAAGCTCTCATGCAGGTGTCGCAGATCGTAACGTACCATTGTCTTCTCCTTATCTATCTATTTCGCCAAAGACGATATTCGTGTTACCGATAATCGTGACGATGTCGGCGATGTAGCAACCTGGCAGAAGATCTTGCAATATACCGCAGTGCCAGAAACTTGGAGCCCTCACCTTGAGCCGGTAAGGATATGGATCACCCTGGGAGTTTATATAGAAACCCAACTCCCCTTTCGGACTTTCGGTCGGCACATAGACTTCGCCGACAGGCGGGCGCATACCCTGGGTTACAAGCACGAAGTGCTGCATCAAAGAGTAGTTTTGCGTCATGATATCCTCTTTGGGCGCAGAGATGTATTGCGGCACGTGGGCCATAAGCTCCGGTTCGGTCTTGTCATACATCGTGATCAGCTGCTGAATGATGCGGACCGACTGTCGCATCTCTTCCATATAAAGCTTGTAGCGCCCGTAACTGTCGCCGGTATCGGTTACCGGAATATCGAATTCCAACTCATCGTAGAGCTCGTATGGCTCCTCTTTGCGGATATCGTATTCGATACCAGTCGCACGCAAAATCGGACCCGTACAACCCCAGCTTTTCGCAAGATCCGCGTCTATGACACCCACGCCTTCCAAGCGCATGCGCCAGATACGGTTTTCCGTAAGCAGATCTTCGTAATCTTTGATATTGTTCGGCAATTCGTTGACATATTTTGCAAGTTGTCCCAGCCATCCTTCGGGCAGATCGAGAGGCACTCCGCCGATTCGCACAGCCGAATGCGTCAAACGGGCGCCACAATAGTCTTCCATCAGGTCCATCGCGTATTCACGCTCTCTGAAGCAGTAAAGAAAAACGCTCATCGCGCCTACATCCAGCGCATGAGTGGCGAGCCAGAATAGATGCGAAATAATTCGGTTGAGCTCCAGTAAAATCGTCCGGATGACTTTGGCGCGTCTTGGCACTTTGTCTTCGATTCCCAAAAGACGCTCTACGGCAAGCGCATATCCATAATTGTTCGATGTGGCGGCTATATAATCCATACGGTCGGTCGTGGGAAGAAACTCGTTATAGATCATGTTTTCCGCCATCTTCTCCATTCCGCGGTGCAGATATCCGATATCGGGAACGGCGCGGACCACCTGCTCGCCATCGAGCTCCAGAATGAGGCGAAGCTGCCCGTGAGCCGAAGGATGCTGCGGACCGAAGTTGATCACCATATGGTTGTCTTCGCGCTCGAACTCCAGGTTTTCGAAAAATGGTTGTAATTTATTGGTTTGTTGCATCCGCGTCCCCTCACTTTCTCTTGTCAAGCACTTTTGGCTCTTCGTTCAAATCCTTCACCAGGAACACTCCCTCTTCCTCCTGATACCGTACAGGCGTAACCACGCCCTCTTCTTCGAGCTTTTTAAGCTCTTCAGGCGGCGTTCCTCTCGGCACTTCGTGCCCCAGGCGCGCGAAACGTTCCGTGTCGTAACGGTCGATACGGGCGGGGTCTCTGTTTTCCGGTCCGATAATATCGCGTGCCTCTTTGCCGAAAATTTTGTCCACTTCGTACCACTGGGCAAATTCGTCGCCCTCGAGAGGATATGTTTTTCGCAAAGGGTGCCCTTCCCAGTCGTCGGGCATAATAAGACGTTTGAGATAGGGGTGGTTGTTCACTTTTACACCCATCAAATCCCACATTTCACGCTCCGCCCAGTCGGCACTTCTATAGAGCGGGTTGACACTCTCGATCGCCTCGTTTTCATCGACAAAACATTTGATTCTGATGCGCTGGGCGGTATTGAGGTTCAAAATCTGGTAGAAGACTTCGAAACCGCCACGCTCGGCGAGAAAATCCACGGCGCTCATCTCCGAAAGCATCTCGTACCAGCGCTCCTCTTTCAATGTTTTGAGCGCGGTGATATTGTCTTTGGGATCGATATGGATCACCAGCTGCCCCCGCTGAATATACGCTTTGAGCACCTTGCACTTCGCACTTAGGGCATCGAGGTCTTCTGCGTATATCCCCTCTTTGGGAACCGGCTCTTCGGCAATCCTCGGAGCGACCCAGAAACGGTCGGTATAATAGGCTTTTGCCTGTACGTTGTCTTTGGGAGTATATGGTCTCATCATACCAGCCTTTTAGGTTTTTGAGATTTGTTTGCGGACTCTTTGCGGATCTTTTGCTGAAGCAGCATTACCGCATATTGCAGCGTCTCCGGTCTTGGAGCGCATCCTGGAAGATACATATCTACAGGAATGATACGGTCCACACCCTGTACGGTCGCATACGTGTTGAACATACCGCCGGTATTGGCGCAGCTTCCCATCGAGATAACCCATTTTGGCTCCGTCATCTGATCATATAGACGGCGAATAAATTCCGAGTGTTTTTTGGTCAATGTGCCTGCGACGATCATGACATCAGCCTGACGCGGAGAGGCGCGGAAAATCGTTCCGAACCGGTCGAAGTCGTATCGGCTTGCACCCGATGCCATCATTTCGATGGCGCAGCAGGCCAGACCGTAGGTCAATGCCCATACGGAGTTACTTCGACCCCAATTCAGAATTTTATCGACAGTAGTCAAGGCGACCGGAAGGCCGCCGCTTTGTGTATAGTTTACTTGATGCTGTGCCATTCAAGCGCTCCTTTCTTCCATGCATAGATAAATCCGATCGCGAGCAGCAAAATAAATAGAATCATTTCGGCAAATCCGAACCATCCGAGTATTTTAAAATCTATAGCCCAGGGAAACATGAAGATGATCTCCACGTCAAAAAGTATAAAAAGCAGCGCAAAAAGATAAAATTGAGCCGAAATCGTATTGGGCTGCTTCGTCACTTCCGGCCCGCACTCGTAAATGGTGAGTTTCAGCTTTTCGGTATCCAGGCGCGCAAGTTTGCGGCTTACGAAACGTGCGGCAAAAAGCACCAGACTGAACGCACCGAAGGTAACCAGCAGCAGCATAAAGGCACCGAAATATGGATGTTCCACGGCCATATGTGTCATCAAAAACCCCTTTGTTCAAGCTTGTTTCAAGCTTTGTAGTGTGTCTATAAACCAATATTAGGCTAGTTTAGCAAATAAACTTTAAATGAAGATTGTTTCGCTTTTGTGGCCGAAGCAGGAGAAAGAAGTGTTTCGCTTGGAAACACGTACCGACCCATATTTCGCTATGATTGCACATATGAAACAGTCAGAATTTTTTCGGCGGATACGCCATTATGCGATTCTTTATGTCGAAGACGACAAGGCTCTACAAGCTACGATCGGCGAATTTCTGGAGCGTTTTACCCCCAACCTTCTTGTAGCCTCCAGTGCCGAGGAGGCACAGAAGCTCTATCGCGAGCTCAAGCCAAAAATCATACTGCTCGATATCAATCTGCCGGGCATGAGCGGCCTTGATTTTTGCGAATCGATTCGACGCGTGGATTCGACGACACGCTTTATCATGACCACCGCATATACCGACAAACCTTTTTTACTCAAAGCGGTGGAGCTGGGATTGACCCGCTATCTTGTCAAGCCTATGACCAGCGACGAATTGATAGGCGCGCTCCACAAATCGGTCGAAGAGCTGGAAAAGATCGATCCTGTTCTTGGAAGAGTGGATCTGGGGCACGGCGTTTTCTACGATCCCTCCACAAAAACTCTCGTGGTCGAGGGGAAAAACGTACCGCTCCGTCGTAAGGAGGTGGAGCTGCTCGAATTTTTCCTGTCGCACCCTTGCAAAACGATCCCTTATAAACAGTTCGCGCATGGTGTCTGGAAAGACTCCACAATGAGCCCCGACGCGATCAGAAGCCAAATCAGAAATCTTCGCAAAAAGAGCTATCCTGGACTGATCGAAAATATCAGCGGCATCGGTTATCGCTTTACCAGGGGGTGCGATGGTATCGCTTAAGAGTATCGCTCGAAAGAGCCATTTCTCGATTCCCAAAGATGCAACGGTCGAAGATGCGATCGACCGGATGCACAAAAACCGCGGTGGATGTGTCGTACTGCTCGACGATGAGGATATCCCCGTGGGCATCATCACGGAAAGTGCCGTCATAAAGCTGTTGAACTCCCATTTGCCGACTTGTACGCCCGCTTTGGATATCTGTGTAACGAAGGTGATCACCGCAAACGAAAATCGCCCTATCGATTTCGCTTTCGATTTTCTTAGTGAAAACAAAATCCGACGCTTTGTGCTCACGGACAACGATCAACATTTCGCCGGAATCGTCATGCAAGAAGACCTGTTCGACTATCTCGAAGAGGATGTTTACAAGATCGATCTCAAAATTTCAGATATTGTAATTCCAGGACAGGAGCTCGTAACAGTCGGCGGTGAGGCCTCCATCGAAACGGCGCTTACATTGATGCAAAAACATGGCATCGGATCGGTTCTGGTAGGTGCGGCTCCTTATGCGGAAGGAATTATCACGGAAAAGGATATCATCGGACTCGCCTTTGCGCATGTAAGCCTCGATGAAAAGGTCTCGGCGTACATCTCCTCTCCGCTGGCGACCGTAACGCGCAAAGATACAGTCACTTCAGCGATCGAAAGAATGCGCAGGGGAGGCTTTAGGCGCATCGTCGTCGTCGATGAAAAGCGACGCTGCATCGGCATGCTCACAGATCGCGACATTCTTCGACAGATCCGGGGAAATTATACACGAATGCTCCAAAGCAAGATCCGGCACTCCCAAGAGATCATGGACATGCTCCCGGAAGCGATCATAGAGATTTTCGAGACCAGCGACAACCAGATCGTGCACTGGATGAATCGTAGAGCCATGGAGATGTTCGGCGACCGCTTTATAGACCGTGAGCCCAAAGAGATGTTCGAGGTGAAAGATTGGGATGCAATTCACGCATCTTTGAGCGAAAATTCGGTCGTGAGCGGATATAAAGTGGGAATCGACGATATGGTTTTTGAAATATCGGGCTCGGTGTCACTGGCTGGCAACAACCGCTACATCAAACTCATCTTCAAAGATGTAACCATCCACGAAACCGCCAAGAGAGACCTGCGTGCACGTATCGACGAAGAGATCGACAAGCGGATGGCGCAGGAGTTCATGCTCATGCAACAATCCAAACTGGCCACGATGGGAGAGATGATCGGCCATATCGCCCACCAGTGGCGCCAACCACTGGCACAACTGGGCGGTATCTTTATGAATATAGATGCAGCGGTCATGTTCGACGAGCTATCACCCAAAGAGATGAAAGAGAGGATTCGTCAGGGCAATATGCTGATCAAATATATGTCCCGAACGATCGATGACTTCCGCCACTTTTTCGAACCCGCCGGAAAACGAAAGCCCTTCGATCTGCATCTTTATGTGGAAAATGCCATCCAGATCATTCAGGCATCCCTCACTTTTCACCATATCGTCGTGGATTTCCGAAGAGACCAAAGCCCCATCCATATCACAGGGTATCCGAGCGAATTTTCACAGGTGGTTTTAAATCTGTTGGCAAATGCCAAGGATATACTGGTGGAACGCCATATCTCAAAACCGCGCATCACGATTACAACTGAGATTCTGGAAGAAAAAGATGGGCGAAAAAGAGCGCGGCTCATCGTCGAAGACAATGGAGGCGGAATCGACGATGCTCATCTTGAAAAGATCTTCGACCCCTACTTCACCACAAAAGGGAACAAAAAAGGCACGGGCTTGGGGCTCTATATGTCCCGTCTCATCATTGAAAGCAAAATGAAAGGCACAATCCATGCAAAAAACGGGCCACAAGGAGCCGTTTTTGTCGTGGAAATTCCAAAAGAATAGCCCTAAATGCAACTATTACACAAATTGTCCATTTTTTTTCATTATAATTGAAAATACTTCGAAAGAGCGGTTTCATTCCGAAATTACAGCCTATGGCATATCAGTCAAAAAAGGAACGATCCAATGAACGATAGCGACTACCCCAAATTTCCAAAAAACTGCGCTTCCATGCTTTGCAAATACCTCACGCCCGAAGTTTTCAATGCGCTCAAAGACAAAAAGACCCGCTATGGATTTACGCTTCGGCAAGCGATCAACTCCGGCGTCGTCAATCCCGACAGCAGCATAGGCGTCTATGCGGGCGATGAAGAGTCCTACAGGCTTTTCGCTCCGCTTTTCGATCCCATCATCGAAGAGTACCACGGCTTCAAAAAAGACCAAAAACATATCAGCGACATGAACCCCGACCATCTCGATGCGGCAAATCCCGATCCGGAAGGCAGATATATCCTCTCTACACGCATCCGAGTCGGGCGCAATCTTCACTGCTTTCCGCTGGGGACCAATATCGCTCGGCGCGAACGATCGATCGCTGAATGCATGATCTTCGATGCCTTGAAATCTCTCGAAGGAGAGCTTGCCGGAGAGTACTACCATCTGGCAGGCATGAGCGAAGAGATACGAAACCAACTGATAAAAGATCACTTTCTGTTCAAAGAGGGCGACCGGTTCCTCGAAGCCGCGGGCCTAAACCGCGACTGGCCGGAAGGCAGAGGGATTTACCACAACGATGATAAAACTTTTCTTGTATGGGTCAACGAAGAGGATCAGTTGCGAATCATCTCCATGCAGCCGGGCGGCGATATAAAAAAGGTCTTCACCCGGCTGGCGCATGCTGTTCGATCACTTGAAAAACGCCTTGTTTTCGCATTCGACGAGCGCCTTGGCTATATCACTAGCTGCCCTACAAACCTCGGTACGGCGATGCGTGCAAGCGTACACATCAAGCTTCCCAAACTATCCAGAAACATAAAGGCGCTCGAATCTATCACGGATAGGCACCACCTGCAAATCAGAGGCGTTCACGGCGAGCACAGCGGAAGCGAAGG
>JAMOOM010000208.1 GCA_027065515.1 Campylobacterales bacterium | reverse complement strand
CCTTTTTCGTCACGGTCAAAACCGAAACCTCTTTGTATCAGATCGGGTATTACAATGAGGCTCTCTTTGATCATCGTCTCCACAGCCTCTTTTCTGCAGAGTCCAGCCCCGGCTTTGAGAGTATCTTCGACATGCAAAGCGATATCGTCGGCGTCCACTGCGGCCGCAACGCCTCCTTGCGCGTAAAAGGTATTGCACTCCCACGGGATATCCTTGCACAGGATCAAAACGTTTTTGTTCTTTGGAATATGCAGCGCGGCATAGAGCCCTGCAATACCGGCTCCGATAATGATTACGTCGTATTTGCTGTCTGTTTTCACTCCCTATCCTCCTGTGCCTTTTGCTTATCGTGCGTCTTGTGCGGATAGTAAGGCGGCTTTTTATAGCCACATCCAGCAAAAGCGGTCAGCAAGCCAACCGTCAGTGATGTTATAATAACGATATGAAAAAAATTGAAACCGTTCTTGACCATATGCTCTCTCATCCCACTTATGCAAAATTGCGACAGCAGAGCTGTTTTGGCCTTGTCAAAAAGGCACTTCCGGCAACGCTGCAGCGCGGTATATTGTTTATGTATGTCAAAAACCGGACCCTCTTTTTCGCTCTCAAGCATCCAGCTTTCAAAATGGAATTTGATTATAAGCTCTCTTTAATTAAGAAGTTATTAAGCAGCCTGCCACCGCTGCAGGAAGCGTGCAAAGTGCACGAAATAGAGCATGTAAAAGCATTCGTCTCCAAATTTTCCGCCGCGCCTGAACCCAAAGATTCCACCGAACCCCGATACAGGGAGCGGGCGCACTCCAACTTTGCCATCCATGCCGAAAACGAGCATCTAAAATCGGCATTTTACGCGATCCGGGAAAATGTAGCCAAAAACCGCGAAAGTTAAACGGGCACGATGATACAGAGCATAAAAAACCTTCCCGACACTCCAGGGGTATATCAATACTTCGACGAAGAGGGAAGTCTTCTTTACGTAGGCAAAGCAAAAAGCCTCAAAAAGCGCATCAAGAGCTATTTCCGCTTCACGCCGGATCTTTCACCGGCTCCGAACCTCGGGCCCCGAATCTACCGGATGGTTTCTCAAATCGCCAGAATAGAAACGATCGTCACCCCCACCGAAAGCGACGCGTTGTTGTTGGAAAATTCGCTGATCAAACAGCTCAAACCCAAATACAACATTCTGCTCCGAGACGACAAAACATACCCATATCTGTATATCGACCTCAGCTCTCCTTTTCCAAGATTCGAGCTGACACGCAAGATAGTAAAAGGCAAAAGAGTCAAATATTTCGGTCCTTTCCCGCAGGGTGCCCGGGCAGTGCTGGACTCTATCTACGAACTGGTGCCTCTTGTGCAGAAAAAAGGCTCTCTAAAAGGGAAAAAAGCGTGCCTTTTCCATCAGATAGGCCGCTGCAAAGCTCCATGTGAAGGGAAGATAGACGAAAAAGAGTACGCCATGCTGATAGAAAAGGCTTTCGAGTATATCCACCACCCCTCACGGCTGAAAGAGGCACTCGAAAAGAAGATGGCTTTCTATTCCGAAAGCTTGCGATTCGAAGAGGCGGCGCAGATTCGCGACCGGATCGAAGCGATCGAAAAAATAGAATCGTTCAGCAGCGCCGATCTGGCACGACTGGAAGATCTGGATATTTTCACGGTTATGTTCGATGAGCAAGGGGGAGTTCTGGTGCGCCTTTTTATGCGCGAAGGCAAGATCGTATCCTCCAGCCACACATGGCTGCAAACCGTGATGGAAACGGATCTCGCGGAAGTGTACCGTCGCAGTATCCTGGAATTTTACAGTAGCCAGACCCCATTTACCGCGACGACCATCCTGACGGCGCACCCTTTCAAGGAGCAGGCCGAACTTGCTGAAATATTGAGCCGACGTGCAGGCAAAAAAGTAAAGATCACAACCCCTCAGCGGGGCGACAAGAGACGCTTGATCGGGCTGGGGATTCAAAACGCTACGGAACTTCTGCGCCAAAAGCGGCAGCAGCCCGTATCGACCCTTCCTGAAAAGATAAGAGACTTTTTGCAAATCGGGCACCCTCCAAAGCGTGTAGAGGCATTCGACAACTCCCATTTGGGCGGACGTGCACCGGTAGGCGCCATGGTGGTATGGGATGAAGGCAAATGGGACAAAAGCTCGTACCGGCACTACAATCTGACAGCCCGCGATGAATACCACCAAATGAAGCAGATGCTCACCCAGCGGATCGACTCTTTCGATAAATCACCGCCACCTGATCTTTGGGTGATAGATGGCGGCGAAACGCTTAGGCGGCTGGCCGTTTCACTTTTGAAGGAGAAAGGGGTCAACCTCCCTGTCGTAGGAATCGCAAAAGAGAAGATCGATTCCAAGGCTCATCGGGCAAAAGGATCGGCCAAAGATATTCTGGCCACAGAATCGGCAGAGGTGCGGCTTTTGCCGTCGGATGCTCGCCTGCAGTGGTTTCAACGACTAAGAGACGAAGCGCACCGCTTCGCTATCGCCTTTCACAAAAAGCAACGCCTCAAAGAGGAGAAAAAAATATCCCTGCTGGAAGCCCACGGCATAGGGCCGGCCAAAATCAAGCGACTCATCGACTATTTCGGCACTTTCGAAGCGATCCGAGCCGCAGACAGACATTCGCTTGAAAAAGCACTAAACAAACGAGATGCATGGTCGATATATGAATATCTACACCCCTCTGCTGAGGAATGTTCAAAACCGAGTAATTATGGAGTATAAATGAACCACCCCGCCCCGATAAACGAGGAGTACATATTTGCAGACGGTGTCATCATCAGCGAAACCGATCTCAAAGGCACAATCACTTTCGCGAACAGGAAATTTATCGAGATTTCCGGATATTCAAAGCAGGAACTGATTGGCAAGCCCCACAATCTCATAAGACATCCGGATATGCCAAAAGCAGCATTTAAACAGATGTGGGATACCATTCGAGCCGATAAAGATTGGCAAGGACTTGTCAAAAATCTTCGCAAAGATGGACGATATTACTGGGTAGAAACATATATCAAGCCCATCTTCAAAGATGGAAACAAAGTGGGGTATATCGCGGCCAGGCATCCTGCAAAGCAAATGGATATCACCTCAATGGAAGAGACATATGCCCAGATGTTAAAAGATGAGACAAAAGGATAACCGTGTTGATTTATAAAAACGATGGAACACTCAGTTTTATATCCCAAAAAACTCTCAAACTCGCCGGATACGATGATATCTCACAATTTCTGGACGAGTATAGCGATTTTAGCGAGCTTTTTATCAAAAAACCCGGATATATCTACAATTTCAAAAACTTCTCATGGATCAGTTTTCTGAAAAACGCCAATAATATGGAACAAAAACGCGTCCTGATCGGCACTCGGGACAATGCTACATACGAGTGCTCTCTGGAGCTCGAGCTTCTATTCCCCGTCGATAGCGAAGAGGGGATACCGGAATACTACTACCAGATCGAATTTAAAAATCTGAAACTTGTCGAAGGTACAGCGGCTCAGGATTTCGAGATATCCGCAGAAAATCATGACTACGGCGATATCGATCTATACCCGGAAGCACCCGGTGTAGTCGAGGAAGAGATATCGTTGAGCAGCATCGGCATGGAAGAGAAAAAGACGGAAGAAAGCGTAGATTTTTCAATACCGGAAATTATACCCGAAGAAAAGATTCCCGAAGAGCTGCAAACACCACATGCAAAGACATTGAACGAATCACTCGATCTGGTCGACTTTTCGTTTGACGAAGACCGCACAGAACCAACAGAAGAGAAAAAAGAAGAGACAGATGTCGAGTTATCGGCCGACAATGTTTTTACAACCATGCAAGAGCAGCCCGAATCCGAGACAAAGCCAAAAGATTCCGCTCCCGAAAAAGATGACTTCACGATGTTTGATTTGAAAATCGACGAGGAAGCACCAAAAACATCCGCAGAGGAAATCGGAAAAACGGATAACGTCTCCTTGGAAGAAGCAGCCATATTCCCCGAGCCAACCGCAGAGAGCACAAAGCCGGAAATCCCACCGTTGAAAATGCCGGATATAGCTGCAATATCCGGCACTCTGGGCCTTCCGGAAACATTGGTCAAGGCATTTATCAAAGAATTTATAGATACCTATTTCAACAATATCGACGAAATAAGGCTGGCGATTCAAAGCGGCCATCTTCATGTTGTCAAGAATGAGGCGATAAAACTGAAAGGAATTGCATCGAATCTGCTCATGGAACCTCTTGTCCAATTACTCGAAGAGGTCTTGTCTACAAAAGAGAAAGAACGTATCACTGTTCTTTGGAACGAAATCGACGCCTACATCCGTCAACTGTCCAAGCTCTATGCGCCCGCATCCGAGGAGGGGAACACTGCGAATCCGAAAAAGAGCCCGCCAACCACGTTAACAGAACACAAAAAGAACGAAATGACCACCGAAAGCAAAATCTTGATATCCGAAGAGATACCAGGAGGCGAAACCATTGAGTTCGATCCCAATGAAGCTTCCGATGCCCTGGGCCTTCCGGCTTCTCTTATCATCGAATTTGTCAACGATTTCATAAAGCAGGCAAAAGAGGAAAAAATCCATTTCGAAACAGCATCCAGTAACGGGGAAATCACCATGATCAATGAAGCTGCCCATAAGCTCAAAGGTGTGGCGGCAAATCTTCGCATCGAAGAGATGCGCACACTGATGGAAAAGGTACAGTATGCCAAAACCGTCGAAGAGGCCCAAAAACCTCTTCAAGCCTTTTATTTGAAATTGGCTGTGTTGAGAGAAACGATGGCAAAGGAATTCGCATGAGACGCAAACTACTACCGGCTCTTCTTTTGATGCCGATGTTGGCTTTCGCTACCTATTTTTCGGAAGGCATGCGCGCATATAAACAAGGAGACTACATAACCGCAAAAGCCAGTTTCGAACGGGCTATCAAACAAGAAGGCTCCAAACAGGCAAATTTTTTTCTTGGGATTCTCTACCTAAAGGGACTCGGTGTAAAGCAGAACATTCAAACGGCCAAGCGCTTCCTTGCAGAAGCGGTCAAAATAGGCAATATGCGCGCCAAGTGCTATCTCGCGGAAGCCTATCTTCTTCAAAAAAACCCAAACAAAAAGATGGCCATAAAACTTTTGAAAGAGGGCAATGGTGCCGGAGCTACAGAATGCGCCGCCATAGCCGCCAAATACAAAATTCCACTATGAACAGAGGTGACATATGCAAGTAGGTATACGCAGCAAGCTCAAACTGATTTCGCTCATTCCAATTCTTCTGCTATTGGGTTTCGCGAGTTATTTTCTCTATCAATCTTCTACGAACTATATCAAAGGCCAGACATTCAGCGAAAAAATGGCTTACAGTTCAATTCTGAACGATTTGGCCACACAGCTGGCGAAAGAGCGGGGTATGACATCGATCTATATCGGCTCTCATGGTAAAATGGTAAAAGATTCACTGCATAACCAGCGGGAAAAAGTCGATAAAAGGGTAAAAGCTCTAAAAGAGTACTTCGTTCTTCATCCAAAGATCAAACCCAAAAAGAGCATAATGTCGATGCTCGCTCTTTTGAATCAAAAACGCCATCAAATCGACACTTTGCATATCGATTTCAACGAAGCGTTTTTTAACTACTATTCTGTTCTCATAAAATCGATTCTCGATGAGATGAACAGGATCACGACATTCAGCCCCGATAGCGAAATTTCGAATGAAGCAAAAGCCTTTATCAATTTTGCAAAGGCCAAAGAAGC
>JAMOOM010000207.1 GCA_027065515.1 Campylobacterales bacterium | reverse complement strand
CGTGAAGGAAGTAGCCCCGCTTTCAATTACATAACGGACGATGGATATAAATTTGGCATCATCGATCCTCATAAGCACGACTTTTGCGAAGATTGCAACCGTATTCGCCTTACCGCCGAAGGTTTTTTGATTCCGTGTCTCTATTTCGATGAAGCGATGAGTATAGCCAAGGCCGTCAAAGAGGGCGATATCGAAGCGGCGGGCGAAGTGCTCAAAGAGGTGCTGCGTAACAAACCCGAAAAGAATCGCTGGAGCGAAGACGAGGGCGAAGAGTCCAGCCGCGCCTTTTACGAAACGGGCGGTTGAGCCGCCATATGCTGTATCTGGTCGAACATTTCTTTTCCATCCAGGGAGAGGGGCGCTACAGCGGATCTCCTTCCATATTTCTGCGTTTTGGCGGATGCAATTTGCGCTGCCCCGGGTTTGGTGAAACCGATACCAAAGAGGGTCCAATCGCCGGTTGTGATACGGTCCGCGCCGTACATACGCCAATATTTAAAAAAAACTGGCTGGTTGTCCGCTCCGCCGACACTATCGATTCCATTGTCGCTTCATATACGAAAAATCTGGATTATATGCCCGATATTGTATTGACCGGCGGAGAGCCTATGATATACAGCCAAAATCTCGTCTTCAACGAATCGGTACGGCGCATGATCGGGGCTGGATACAGGGTCACTATGGAGACGAACGCGACGATAGCTCCCGATTTCAAGCGTTATCCATTTTATGCGGATGTTGTCTTTGCGATGGCGGTAAAGCTCTCCAACAGTGGAGAACCCCATGAAAAACGCGTAAACGCCGAAGCTATAAGGGCGATTGCGACAGAGGGCAAAAATCCATTTTTTAAATTTACGCTCGATCGCACAATCATTGAAAATGGTGCAAGAGAACAGATTGAAGCTATAATAGCCGGATTTAAAAATGAGGTATTTTGCATGCCGCTTGGGGAATCGATCGAAAAGCTGCGCATCCACGCCCCCGCGGTTGTCGATTTTTGTCTGAAATATGGCTACCGTTATACAGACAGGCTGCATGTGCGGATATATAACAGAGAGGAGAAGAGGTGATCATCAGAAAACTCTACCGATTCGAAAACGCTCATATCGTGAGGCAATGCACATCGAGAAGATGCAGCCGCAGTATTCACGGCCACTCCTACAAGGTGGAACTGCTTTTTGCCTCCTCCTCGCTCGATCGCGGGCAAATGGTTTACGATTTCGGGCTGACCAAAGGGATGATCAAGGAGTTTATCGACAGTTTCGATCATTCCATCACTCTATGGAGCGGAGACGATCCGGACTATCTGGCCGATATGAAAAGGTGGAGCGAGAGATGGGTGCAGCTTCCTGTAAATCCTTCAGCTGAACAGTTTGCCAGAACGATTTTTCTGATCGTGGATCGGGTAATCGAACAGACCAAAATGGTAAACGGCGAAACGGATGTCAGGCTGGATGGCGTAATAGTGCATGAGACCGATACGGGATATGCACGCGCCGGTCGCTCCGATGCCTACAACTCCACAATGGGTCCCACCAATATAGATACAATTGTATTCTCGCAGCGAGTGATGGATGAATGGACGAATCCGGGGATGTTCAAAGAGCTTCTGTCCGGAAAAGTTTTTGTCAATCCGACGAGTGTATAGAAATAAAAACAGGAGAGAAAAAAATGAGAAAAGTAGCTATATCGATGGCTGTTGCGGCCCTGATGCTGATGAGCGGATGTAACGAAAAAAAGAGTGAAAAGTCGCCGGAAGCTTCGACACAGACACAAAAAAGTATCGAACGAAGCGCTCCGACAGCTGCGCCAAGCTCTGTGGCGACTGAAACCAAAGAGGAGAAAACGGCAGCTGCCGAAGTCCAGGAGAAGGTCGCAAAGACGGTAAAAGCAGTCGAAAAGAAGAGTGAAGAGATTGCGCAGAATATAAAAAAGCAGACTCGAAAGGCAAAAGAGGCGCTTTCATCGGCGGCCAAAAAATCAAAAGAGGCGGCACCTGCTGTAGATGCGGCCTCGCTTTATGTCAAATGTGCAGGATGCCACGGCAGCAAGGGAGAAAAACATGCACTCGGGCAGAGTAATGTTATCGCCGGCCAGTCCAAAGCCGATCTGGTAAAAAAGCTCGAAGGGTACAAAAACGGTACATATGGCGGGCCTATGAAAGGCTTGATGAGCGGACAGGTCAAATCTCTGAGCAAAGAGCAGATTGATGCGCTTGCAGCTTATATATCCGCTCTTTAACAGATAGAATATATTATCAGGTAAAAATATCCACCGCATCTGCGGCGGTGGTGTCGCAATGCAATGAAACCACTTTCACTTTCATCCCAATTTTCAGTTCCGATATTTCAGGACTCAGCAAAATCATGCTATCGGCCTTTTTGAGCGGGCTCACCATGCCGGGTCCCTGCTTTGGCAGTGGATAGAAAGCTCTTCCGTCGAATTTTCCCAGCCAGACACTTGGGCGCCCCGGTTTGATAGATTTTTCCATGCCGCATACGGTTTCGATGGGGGCGATATATGGCGCTTTCATTCCTGTCAGCCTGTGAATGATGCTGCGTCCGAAAAGTTCGAAATTGACCGCTGCGGCCGTAGGGTTGCCAGGGAGATTCAAAATCCACGTATCTCCGATACGCCCAAGTGTAGTCGGTTTGCCCGGCTTGATATCCACCTTTTCGAAAAGCACATCCATCCCAAGCTTTTTGAAAGCCTCTTTTGTAAAGTCGGCATCCCCTACGCTTACGCCTCCGCTGGTGACGATGAGATCGCTGTTTAGAGCCGCTGTGATGTGGGCTTTGATCGAATCCATAGTATCGGCGGTAGCGCCTGTGAATGTGGTATCGCACCCAAGTTCCTTGGAGCGGGCTGTGAACATCGGAGCGTTCGAGTTGTAGATCTGGTGCGGCTCGATCGTCTCGAAATGCATTCGCAGCTCATGACCCGTTGCAAATACCGTTACGCGTGGTTTTTGAAACAGTCGCAGATGGGTGACTCCCTGGCTGGCAAGAAGCGTTATGGTGTAAGAGTTTACTCTTTCGCCTTTTTCGATAATAATCTCGCCTTTTGCTATATCTTCACCCTTTTTTCTGATATTGGCACCCTGTTTGATCGACTCTGGAAGATGGATGCCATCTTCTTTTTCCTGTGTATTTTCTATGGGTATCACCGCTTCGGCGCCCTCGGGCAGGGGCGCACCCGTCATGATACGCACGCCTTTGCCGGCCGTGACTCGTGCGTCGCTCTTTTCCCCGGCAAGAATCGTAGCCTCGCACTCGATCGTTTTCGAGGCGTCTTCAACCTTTACGGCGTAGCCATCCATTGCCGAGTTGTCGAATCGTGGCAGGTCAAATCTGGCATAAAGGCTCTCCGCCGAGATCTGGCCAAGTGCCGACTCGATAGGAAGAATCTCCGTCCGTTTGGCTTTTACCTGCGCATGGATCAACGCCAGCGCCTCTTTTATCGTGACCATAAAAAACCTTTTCGCTGCATCAGGGCAGTTTTTATAACGATTATAGTACAATCTCACTTATGGAAAACATGCAATCTTCAATTATCCAGATGCATATCTGGCCGGTTATCGCTCTGACTTTTTTGGTGGCGTTGAATATCGTCGTTATCGTAATGCAAAAAGATGATATCAAGCTCAAAAAGTATCTACGCATACAGGTAATTGCGTGGATTACATTGACAAGCATGGTCGTCTTTACCGGAGCTGCGATTATGGCGTGGCTGCATATACCGTTTCGCATCAAGATCATCGCAATGATAGCCGCTTCCATCGCGATCGTGTTTTTGGAGTTGCGACGGCATCTGGCTATGAAAAAAGCCCGTCCGCAGCAGGAGTGTTTTAAGAAATTCAGGCATAAAGCGCTTCGATACTATATATTCGAGCTGCTGTGGCTTCTGATGGTGGGAGGATTGGCGCCGCAGTTGCCATAGGGGCGCCCATAACACATGCAGTTTCTATATCACCCCGACTCCGGCCTACCCGATATCACGATCGAGGGCGAAGCTTATCGCTATATTTTCAGGGTACGTCGCCACAAAGAGGGCGAGCGTATCGCATTGCGCAACATGAACGACGAGTATCTATATTTCTACCGTATCGACAGGGTTACCAGGCGCGAGGCGGATCTCGTTTTGGAGGATAGGCAAAAGCGAATCGTAATGCCTCAAAAAAGCCTGCATATCGGCTGGTGCATCGTGGACCCCAAAACGGTCGAAAAGACGCTTCCGATGCTAAACGAGCTGGGTGTATCGAAAATCTCTTTCGTGTATTGCGAGCGCAGCCAGAAAAACTTCGTTCCGGATCTTTCGCGGTTGAAGCGTATTTTGATCAACTCGTCTCAGCAATGTGGCCGCAGCAGCCTGATGGAGCTGGAGATCGTAGATTCCGTGCAAAATTACATGAAAATGTATCCTTTAAGTACCATTCTTGACTTTGGTGGCACTTCATTGGTAGAAGCTTGTGAAATTTCATCCATTCTTGTAGGGTGTGAAGGGGGTTTTAGCGATGAAGAGAGGAGTCTTTTCAAAGAGAGAACGATATACGCTTTAAACACGCCTTTGATTTTGAGAAGCGAAACGGCAGCGACGACGATCGCTGCTAAATCCATCGGTCTTTAGAGGTGCTAAATTATGTCGAGGTAACCCAAAAGTATTAAAAATATAATCACATTCAAGAAGAGAAATTATAGTAGATTTTGGCCTGTGGGCAAATACACAACAATGCATCCGCCCACGAGGTATTTAAAACACTTCACGGGAAGTGTAGTCCAAGAAGTTTTTAGAAGATATACCAGTAGACGTCCCGATTTTCCGGTGGTGACGGGTAGTCGCCGCTTGCTTGTATATCACCGCTATCATAAGCACCGTCATCATATTTTTCATCCAGAGTCTTGATTATATCCGAAGGCATATTGTCAATAAAGATATAATTCCCATTTTTATTGCCGTGCGTCCCACTAGCCGGTAGATAACGTCCACCAAAGGGACTTCGTTTGGCTACGAGTTTTTCGTCAGTCTGGCCTGGATCGCCGGAAATCAGTCCCGCACCGATCATCTCCTGCCAGAAGCAGGCTCGCTCGTCATTATTGAGCAGTCCGTTTCCATTGCCTCCGTTGCAACCTGTTGCACCCAGTTCGTTCTCTCTGTCTTCCGGATCATCTCCAGGGAGAGAATTATATTTATCCTGATAGGCGTATGTTGCTGCTACGATACCGTCCATATCGCTTTTGACTCTTTTGATTTTGGCGTTTTCGATCATCGCTTTGCCCTTCAGGACTCCTCCGAGCAACAATCCTATGATCACCAGAACGATCGAAAGTTCCACCAGTGTGAAACCTTTTCGCATTTTACCCACGGTAACTCCTTTTAATTTTGGTTTTTTCGTTAAATATATCGGCGTTTTTTAAAAACCGTTTAGCTCTGTTTCGATTTTTTATTTGATATTCGAGAGCATATCGTACAATGGACCCATGATGCTTATCATTACCAGAGCCATGAAGCCTCCGACCACGATCAAGATGACTGGCTCTATGATCTTTCCGATGTTTTCAGCATAGTATTCGACTTTTTCGTAATAGTGGACCGAAATCGTGTCCAGTTGCCTGTCCAGCGATCCGGACTCCTCTCCCATAGCCAGCATGCGGATGACAAAAGGGGTCATGGTGCCTGTAGCTTTTAGGCTTTCGGAGAGTTGGTGTCCTTTTTGAATGTTTTGATACGCCCAATCGAGTGCCCGTTTGAAAACTTCGTTCGAGATATTTTTTCTCATCGAATCGAGATTTTCTATAATTGGAATGCCCGACTCGATCCCGATTCTCAGGTATTCTGAAAT
>JAMOOM010000206.1 GCA_027065515.1 Campylobacterales bacterium | reverse complement strand
TGGATATCTCCAAACGGCGGATTCTCCAATCTATTTTTCGAAGTTTTATTTCAGCTTCGAAAGAAAAGCCCTTGGTTTAGGGCTTTCTGGGTTTTTGAAAAGTTGGAGAATTGTTTAGAAGAAATAGATAGCCTCTCTGTCGAAAGGGTCCGGAAAGTTACCCAGGTCGAAAGCTTTGGCGGCGCAGCTTTCACACTGGGGATAGAAGCGTACGCTGTCGGCCTCTTGATCGATGATGCTCAGTAGATCGAGCTGGAGTTTTCTAAATTCGGATCGGCTTTTGCATACGACTTCGAAAACGGAGCGCTGTACCCGGATACCGTAGCTCTCCAGCACATCGCTCGTCTCCTTGCGAGTGGTGTCGTCGGAGATGTCGAAGCACACAAGGTAGCGTAGCATCAGTAGCGTCCGATAAATGGGCGATATCGGATCTCTTCGTCGATAGAGCGGGCGAAGGCGCGAGCTTCATCGCGAATGACCGTGACCAGACGCTTGGCGGCGCCATCGTGGCGGGTATGGGCGCCTAGCCGCTGGAGTACGTTTTCGGCGACCAGGCGGCGGGATTTTTGAGTGAGGAGTCCTTTGTTGTCGGTGCGCAGGGGCTCTTCACGATTGACCATCGAAAAGATAGTGCGATCGACCACAAAAGACCGAAAAGGCTCGATAAAGTCGAATACCAGAGTCGGTTTGGCCCCATCGAGAGCATGGAGGTACGAGACATGCAGCGCCACTCCCGCCTGTACGAGAGCTCGCTGCACTTCGCCGTAGAGGATCGCGTAGCCGTAGTTGAGCGCACTGTTGACGGGATCGACGGCTCCTTGCGTCACGCGGCCCGGAAAGCCGATCTTGTCTTCGACGATGCATCCTAGCGCTTCCCAATAGGCCGCCGCCGCGCTTCCTTCCAGTCCCATTAGCTCTTCGATGCTTTTGGCTCCCTTTACCCGTGCCGTCATGGCGGCGACGGTCTCGATCTGCGCTTCGATCTGGCGGTGGTGTTTGTCGAGATATTTGAGATAGTTTCTATGATTTTTGAGTTTGGCTCTGACAAAGGCCCGGGCCAGATCGAGGCGCCGGATGGGGTCGGCGTGTATGGCGAGTTGCCGGACGGTTCTTGCCGCATAAGCCTGATGGATGGCGTGAAGCGCCGCGTAAGGTGTGGAGGCGCCGTCGAGAAAGTCGATGGGAATCCCTTTTTTGGCGCAGAGATGGATCAAAGCGGTCGATATGCCAGACCCCTTGGTCTGTATGAGTATCCGCTCACACCGCCTGGCGGGAATTTTCTGGACGATTTTGCCCTTTTGCTTGAGGGTGATCGTGTTTTTTGCCACCCCCAGCGAAGTGCCGAAGCTATCGACGATCAATGCCGAAGAGAGAGCCATCTCTTTGATATAACTCTGTTTTTTGCGTCCCAGGGCGCTTCGGGCGGTTTTGGGGTCGCTTTTGGCCAAGGTTTTGGCTGCATCTACGATAGCTTTGGCGAAGGCCTGGTGGTCGGCGGATGATAGAGCGGTGAGAGGGTGGATGCGCATAGCCAGTGGAAGGGCCTCTTTTTTGTAGCGAAGCTCCCCGCTGGAAAAGGCGTGGGCGAAGCGTCGTGCGGCGCTGTCGGAGAGTGCATGCTCCAGATGTGAAAATTGCGGGCTTCGGGGTTCTACGATCTTGAGATAGTAGCGCTCCAGCCCCTCCACGAAAACATTGATCTCGTCGAGATAACGGGGTAGGGGCCAGCTTTTTTTTGCCATCTCGTAGAGTTTCGAGACTTTTTTCTGGAGCCGGTCGTTGTCTATGAGAATATGATCGTTTTGAAAACGGCATCCCAGAAAGGTGAATCCCCCTTCGTGCGCGTTGGCTGCATAGCTCTTTTTCTCTTCGAGTCGCAGTCCCATTGTATCCAGAAAAGTCCGCAGATTCGCGACGACGCTTTCGAGGCTTTTGCGCTTTTTGAAAAGCAACACGAAGTCGTCGGCAAATCGGACGAAGACGATATTTCGCTCCTCCAGCCATCGATCCATGGCATCGAGATAGATATTGCTCAAAAGCGGTGAGAGTGCGTCGCCTTGATGAACTCCTTCGGCGTGGTCGAGATAGTCGAAACCTCTGAAAGCGCCGTTTTGCAAAAAGAGAGCTATCAGATCGACGATGCGGTGGTCGGCGATCTCTTCTTGCAGCCGTTTCAGCAGCCTGTCGTGGGGAATGGTTTCGAAAAAGTCGTCGATGTCGGTTTTGTATGCGTGAGCGTAGCCACGGCGAAGGTAGTCGCGGACCCGGTGGATGGCGCGTAGTGTGCCTTTGCCTATGCGGTAGCCGTAGCTTTTGTCGCTGAAGGTTTTGTCGAAGTGAGCGGCGAGTGCTGTGGCGAGACACTTTTGGACGATCTTGTCGCGCGCGGAAGAGAGAGCGATAGGGCGGATTTCAGTGGCGTTTTTCGCGATCTCGATACGTTGCAGGGGTTCGGGGGTGTAGCGACCGGTGAGGAGCTCTGTACGAAGCGTATCCAACCGATCGGCATCGTCGCGGTAGAGAGCCAGACTCTCCTTGTCCAAGCCCACTACTTTGGAGCGGATGGCAAAGGCTGCATCCTTGAGCTTTTCGGTGGTGGCGATCTGATCGAGCGTGATAGTGAACATAAGGCTACTCCTTTACGAAGATCCTTTTATTGTAGCGAATTGCCGTTTATTCGTTTGGTGGGTGAAGAGGATGACAAGCTTGCCCGCTCCGCCGATCGGTTCGGCAAGCTACCAGCCGTCGTGAAGGGGTTGTTTTTTTCTTTGCCTCTAAATTACTCGACCCCCGGGTAGGGGGTCTATGAAATGAAAATAACAAATAGATCAGGTTCTGTTATCGTCTCTAAATTACTCGACCCCCGGGCAAGGGGTCTATAGAAATATCTTAAAGTCCGAATGGAGGAGAAGTCTTTAGTCTCTAAATTACTCGACCCCCGGGCAAGGGGTCTATGAACCCAATCAGGAAGGCTGTCATCGAACAGTCCAAATTTAGTCTCTAAATTACTCGACCCCCGGGCAAGGGGTCTATAAATGGAAGCTGCTTAAAGCAGGAACCAGAAAAGAGTCTCTAAATTACTCGACCCCCGGGCAAGGGGTCTATCAAAATGACAACATTAGAAATGAACGTAAAAGTGTCTCTAAATTACTCGACCCCCGGGCAAGGGGTCTATTTATCTATGAGCAAAAGCAAATATGAAATAATTAACGTCTCTAAATTACTCGACCCCCGGGCAAGGGGTCTATACTAACTTCGCAAAAGACCTCTATTTTGACTAAAGACCCCGTCTCTAAATTACTCGACCCCCGGGCAAGGGGTCTATCTGTTATGAACCAGATCAAAAGAATCTACAACTGTCTCTAAATTACTCGACCCCCGGGCAAGGGGTCTATGGGAATCCCTATCCTATTATCAAGGGAGACCCTAATAACGTCTCTAAATTACTCGACCCCCGGGCAAGGGGTCTATACAAGAGAGGCAGAATGTACTCGCAAGGGTATGACATTAACGTCTCTAAATTACTCGACCCCCGGGCAAGGGGTCTATCCTTGACGCAGTCGAAGAAACTGCAAATACCGTAAATGTGTGTCTCTAAATTACTCGACCCCCGGGCAAGGGGTCTATCTCAACAAACTCCAGAGCATCAAATGGTCTCTTAATCAGTCTCTAAATTACTCGACCCCCGGGCAAGGGGTCTATTCTCATTCATAAAGGAGGTCCCTATGGGTCCGTTCAAGTTGTCTCTAAATTACTCGACCCCCGGGCAAGGGGTCTATGTGGCAACCCTTGGCGCAGTTGATGAGTCTGCAAATACCGTCTCTAAATTACTCGACCCCCGGGCAAGGGGTCTATACGGGACAAAGTGTGTGATAAGTATGAGGTCTGGTTCGTCTCTAAATTACTCGACCCCCGGGCAAGGGGTCTATTAAAAACTTCGGTATCTACGAACTGCTCCACGCTTTGTCTCTAAATTACTCGACCCCCGGGCAAGGGGTCTATTTTCTAAATAAATTGCCCT
This sequence comes from Campylobacterales bacterium, assembly GCA_027065515.1. Taxonomy (GTDB): domain Bacteria; phylum Campylobacterota; class Campylobacteria; order Campylobacterales; family Hydrogenimonadaceae; genus Hydrogenimonas. The sequence continues at coordinate 1,856 of JAMOOM010000206.1, read as the reverse complement.
CATATGCGGATCGATGTGAAGTCTCTAAATTACTCGACCCCCGGGCAAGGGGTCTATATACGTGTGTGCGTAATCCTAAACTACTTACGTAAGGAGGTCTCTAAATTACTCGACCCCCGGGCAAGGGGTCTATTAGAGTAGTTATATTTATTTTTACTTCTTCTACTTCTATCTGGTCTCTAAATTACTCGACCCCCGGGCAAGGGGTCTATTTCTATGAGCGGCGATCCAAAAATACCTTTAAACCCAAAAGTCTCTAAATTACTCGACCCCCGGGCAAGGGGTCTATTGCCACCCGAACAATATGCCTATCGTCATGGACCTTTATCGTCTCTAAATTACTCGACCCCCGGGCAAGGGGTCTATACCCTTCAAATCGAAGGTTTGCGGCAAGGGGGCCGCCAAGGAGGATCGCTAAACAGTCGCAAGTGAGGGAACTTACGAAAAAAGTTGGAGAATCTCCAAAGTTTTTCGTTTTGCAACTTCGCCATTTTGACATGGCCTGGCTCAAAAAGCCCTTAATGTCGGGCTTTTGTGCTGTAAAAAAGTTGGAGAATCGGTTCGAAAAAGTTCGCTGAAGCGGGGTTTGCCAACTTTTAGCGCTCTTTAAGTTTTACGAGGCCCAGAACATGGGCCTTTTGGGCAGCCGTAAAAGAAAAAGTTGGAGAATCTCTCGCGCCGATGGGCCCCAAAAGGGGGTTTTCCAACTTTTTTTTGAAAGGTTTGTTTCAGTTTGAAAACGAAAACCCTAAATATCGGGCTTTTTTGAATTTTGAAAAGTTGGAGAATCTTATTCATCTCCATTGGCCATATCCCACATTGGTTTTGGCGCCGATGCCGCGGTCAAGGAGAATCTCTTTAAAGAGGTCGATGAGTTTTCGATCGGCTTCGAACTGGAAATGGAAGGTGACGCCCGGACGAATTTTGAGAAAACGGATGGGATTGGGTTCTTGGGTAAGGTTGTCGCCGTGGGGGGTGATGTAGTCGTCGGCGAAGAGTCGGCCTTTTTCATCTTCCGTGGCGACAGGGTAGGCGTCGTAGAAGCGGGTCGTTTGATCGTCGAAACAGTTGCAAAATTTTTCTATCAGCGTTTCGTCGCATTCATAGACGGTTTGCATGTAAGCTTTTTTGGCTTCTTTAAGCGGGTCGTCTTTTTTGATGGGTGCCACACTGCGAAGCAGGCCCTTGACGCTGCTGCCGGGAATGACGGGCAGGCCGGTGGTGTGGTCGAAAAAGAAGCCGATCTGGAAGTCTTCCTGGCTCTCTTTGAGTTTGGGGTGGGCGTAGCCCGCGCCTACAAGCAGACCGGGGTAGGTGGTGACGAGTTTGAAGCCCGGTGCTCTAAAATCGAAAAAGGGGCGGCATTGTTGTAGCAGCGCCTGAAAGTTGTCGTTTTCCATGCCGCGGCCGTATCGCATGACGGTGCGATAGTAGCGGTAACCGTTGTTGGGTAGGGAGATGTCGATGCGGCGCCGTAATCTTTGCACGCGGGCGTAATCGGGGCGAGTGGGTTGGTTGGGCGGGGGGAGACGATCCGGGTTTTCGGCGATCTTCTCGCCGGTTTGGGGCGATCCGCTTTGCGTGGGTGTGGGATTTTCGGTCGGCGTTTGTCGGGGAGGGTCGGCATGAGCCGGTTGGGTGGCCGGTGCTTGGGCGGTGCAATAGAAGAGATTGCCGTATTTTTGCAAAATTTCTATGAGTTTATCGTGATGCTCGATACGATCGAAGCGTATGCGGTAGCGTCTGTTTTCGCCGGAGCCCATTTTTTTGACCTCTTTGAGGGAAGCGGATTCGGCGAAAAGGTTGTGGATAGAGGAAATATCCCATGTTTTGGGCGGATTTTTGAGCTGGAGGTT
>JAMOOM010000205.1 GCA_027065515.1 Campylobacterales bacterium | reverse complement strand
TCCGAAAAATTCGTTGACTATATCGAAAGGGACTTTGGAGAAAGTGTAGTGTCCGCCGATCGTGTGCATATATATCCATACACTCATCAATGCGTAGGCGGTATTGGAGAAGCGGAATTTCGGATATGTGGCCACCAGGGGGATTACGATCAGCAAAACCGTCAGGTTTTCGGCGAACCAGACCTCTTTGTCCACCGGATGGATCGCACAGACGATGAAAAGTGCGATATATCCCGCCAGCAGCAGATGGGGGAAGAATTTTTCGAGTGATCGGCTCATCTCGATCTCACCTCTTCGGCTTTTCTGAAAGCCTCGGCAATGGAGGCGGGTATGCGCATGGGCCGCATCGATTCGGCATTGACGAATACCCACTCCGTCTCCCCCTTACACAACATCAGGCCATCCTCTTTGCGGCGAAGCCGGTAGCTGCGGAGGGCTTTGATCTTTCCTATCTCTTCGAGCCATGTTTCCATCTGCAGAGTGTCGTTTTCAAATGCAGGATGAAGGTATTCGATATGGTGCGATTTGGCCACCCATGCGCCCCCGATATCTTTACATGCTTCAAAGCCCCATCCTGCCGCATTCGAATGCGAAGTTGCCGCTTCGATCATCCATTGCAGATATGTTACGTTGCCGACATGGCCGTTGAGGTCGATTACATCCTTTTTCACGATAAAATCATAGGTGTAAATGGACGATTTCATGATGCTCCTTCTTGGAGGTGCTTTTTTGATATTCCAATTATACCGACTTGCAATGGTTCGCCCAGGTAAAAGGGAGATTTTCGCCACGCTCCTTGAGGCGAAAAGTCAAATATCAAGAGAATTTGGATAAAATCAAACAATTTTATTTCAAGGTTTGATTACGATGGATATTCGACAGGCATTTTTGGACTATTTCGCCGCAAAGGGCCATAAAGTGTACGATAGTGCGCCGTTGGTGCCGGACGATCCGACACTTCTTTTCACCAATGCGGGCATGGTCCCTTTCAAGAGCATATTTACCGGTGAAGTACCTGCGCCGAAACCTCCGAGAGCTGCAAGCTGCCAGACCTGCATCCGTGCCGGAGGAAAGCATAACGATCTTGAAAATGTGGGCCACACGGCACGACACCACACCTTTTTTGAAATGCTGGGGAACTTCAGTTTTGGCGACTATTTCAAAGAGGATGCAATCGCGTACGCATGGGAGTTCGTGACCGATATTCTGGAGCTTCCCAAGGAGAGACTGTGGGTCACGGTGCATGAAAGCGATGACGAAGCCGAAGCCATCTGGGCCAAACATATCGCCAAAGAGCGAATCGTGAGAATGGGCGACAAAGACAACTTCTGGCAGATGGGTGATACGGGCCCCTGTGGCCCTTGCAGCGAAATCTTCTTCGATCAGGGAGATGAGCATTTTCATGGCCCGGAAGATTATCTTGGAGGGGATGGAGACCGCTTTTTGGAGATCTGGAATCTCGTGTTCATGCAGTATGAGCGCGACAAAGAGGGCGGGCTGACGCCGCTTCCAAAACCATCTATCGATACCGGCATGGGTTTGGAGCGAGTCGTAGCCGTCAAAGAGGGTAAATTCAGCAATTATGACACCGAGCTTTTTATGCCGATCATTCGCGAGACCGAAAAGCTGGTGGGAAAAAAATATGAGTACGCCAGCGGCGCGAGCTTTCGCGTGATCGCCGACCATCTGCGCTCCACCACTTTTTTGCTGGCACAGGGGGTCAACTTCTCGAACGAAGGGCGTGGATATGTGCTTCGTCGCATTTTGCGCAGAGCAGTTCGCCATGGTTATATGCTGGGCCTTCGCGAGCCTTTCATGTATCGGTTGGTGGATACTTTGGTGAAAATCATGGGCGCCCACTATCTCTATCTGGCGCAAAAGAAAGAGAGCGTCAAGCAGATGATGCAACTGGAAGAGGAGAGATTCTTCGCCACGATCGCCGCAGGAATAGCCCTCTTTGAAAAAGAGCTTGAAAAGGCCGACAAGCTCTTTAGCGGCGCCGTCGCCTTCAAGCTGTACGATACATACGGCTTTCCGCTCGATCTTACGCAGGATATGCTGCGTGAGCGCGGGATGGATGTGGATATCGCCGAGTTCGAGCGGCTGATGCAGGAGCAAAGAGAGCGTGCCAAAGCGGCATGGAAAGGGAGCGGAGACGCCAGAGTCGAAGGGGACTTCAAATCGCTTATACAAGAGTTCGGGCGCAACACTTTCATAGGATACGACAACCTGAGTGCCGAAAGCCGGGTATTGGCGGTAATGAATGAAAGTTTTGCCCGCATCCCTTGCCTGGAGCCTGGGCAAAAAGGGTGGGTGATGCTGGATATCACACCCTTTTACGCCCAAAGCGGCGGGCAGGCAGGAGATGAAGGCAGGCTCGAATCAATGGATGGCGAAGAGGTAATAGCCGAAGTTTTGGATACGAAAAAGTTTTTCGACCTCAATCTTAGCGAAGTGAAAGCGGTCCGCAAGCTATGCGAGAACGACAATGTAGAAGCCGTTGTGGATACCACGCGCCACGAGATAGCCAAACACCACAGCGCGACACATCTGCTTCACAGCGCCCTTCGCGAAATTCTCGGCGATCATGTCTCGCAGGCGGGATCGCTGGTTGAGGCGGATCGGCTGCGTTTCGATTTCAGCCACCCCAAAGCGATGACTTCAGAAGAGATCATGGCGGTAGAGAAGTGGGTCAACGACGTGATCGAAAGAGGTATCGAGGGAGAGACCGAGGAGATGGATATAGAGTCCGCCAAATCCAAAGGGGCGATGGCTCTTTTCGGAGAGAAGTATGGCGAAAAGGTCCGGGTCGTAAGTTTTGGCGAAAGAAGTGTAGAGCTTTGCGGAGGAACCCATGTGGGCAACACGGCTGAAATAGGGATGTTTCTGATCACCAAAGAGAGCGGTGTCAGCGCCGGAGTGCGTAGAATAGAGGCAGTTTGCGGCCATGCGGCCTACAAGCTCGTGACGCAGATGCGCAATACCCTCTCTCGTGTAGGATCCGAACTCAAGGCCAACGATCCGATCGCTGCGATCGCAAAGCTCAAAGAGCAGATAAAAAGTCTGAAAACAGAGCTGGCAGATGCCAAAAAAGGCTCCAAAAGCCAGCTGCATTCCGAAAAGATCGGCGATATCACCGTGGTGGTAGAAGAGGTCGATAGCGGCGATATCAAGCAGATGATAGACGATCTGAAAAACGCTCACGACAAAGTGGCAGTGATGCTGTTTCAGAAAAAGGGAGATAAGGTGCTGATCGCAGCTGGACAGAAAAACACTCCCGTCAAGGCGGGGGCGTGGGTGAAATCCATAGCTCCTGTGCTCGGCGGCGGCGGTGGCGGGCGTGACGATTTTGCCCAAGCCGGCGGAAAAGAGCCCGAAAAGATAAATGAAGCCAAAGAGATAGCCAAGAGCTATCTCAAAGAGCATCTGTAGGAGGATCCAATGAGAGAGATGATAGAACGTTTTTTTGCAGACTATGCATTTTTCATACTTTTTTTCCATGTGCTCGGCGCTATCATCTGGGTCGGAGGGATGATCGCCATTCGAGTGGCGGTACATCCCGGCTTGCAGCATATCGAAGATTCGAAAACGAGGTTGGCGCGCACGCTGGAGATTACGCAACGCCTTTTCAATCTGGTTTTGCCATTTATCGTGATATTGCTGCTCACCGGTGTGGTGATGGCTATGGGTATGGGGTTCAAAGGGACACCGATGAATGGATTCGTGCATATAAAAGAGGCGGTATGGACGGTGATGACGATCAATTACGCATGGATGGTGCTAAAGCGCAACAGGGCGCAGCGGCTATTCCTTTCGGGCGATCTAGCAGGTGCGAAAGAAGCGCTTTCTCCTATTCCAAACGTAATGCTGCCGATCAATGTCATGCTCGGAATTGTAGCTTTGGCGCTCGGAATCGCGCTCAGGGGATTTTAGACGCGCATGCTGCTGCTGGGATCGGGTTCTTCCACGCGTGCCGAAATTTTGAAAAAGTACGGCATATCGTTTCGCCAGGAGGCTTGCGGTTTCGATGAGGAAAAGATAGACCACAGCGTGCCGAAAAATTTCGTCTATCATGCCACGATGGGAAAGCTTGCCGCGTGTGAATCGAAATTGGGACTCGAGATACCGATTCTTTGTGCCGACACTGTGGTGACCGCACATGGGGAGATTTTGCGTAAAGCTTTCGATATCGACGATGCGAGGCGCATACTGCAGATGCAAAGCGGTAGTGAGGTGAGTATCGTCACCTGTATGGCATACAAATCGACTCGTAAGACATTCATAGATCTTTCCGATACCGTTTATCTCTTCGAGCCGTTCGATCCGGAAGATCTGGAGCGTTATTTGCAAAGCGGCGAGTGGCGTGGCAAAGCGGGAGCCTGCATGGTCGAAGGGTTTTGCAAACGCTACATCAAGAGCGTGCGGGGATATGAATCGTGCGCGATGGGGCTCACGATAGAAAAGCTCGTTCCATGGCTGGAAGAGAAGATACCATCGAAAGGACGCCAATGAAGTCGCACTGGTACTCGAAAGAGCTTGCCGCGCTAAAGCGCTCGGGTCGTTTCCGTGCCCCGATAATGGCGGATGCCGGGGCATTTGATATGGCCAGCAACGACTATCTTTGCCTTGCTCACAGAAAGAAGCTTTTGAAGCGCGCCTGCAAAAGGGTGGAAAAATACCCATGGCATGCGCCCAAATCATCCCTTTTTGTGGGAGGATACCACCCGATACACGAGGATTTCGAGGCCGCGCTTTGCAGTGCTAACGGTTTTGAAAAAGGCAGTGTGGCAGGAAGCGGCTTTATGGCCAATCTTGGACTCATAGAGGCACTCGTACGGCGCAAGGATACCCTCTTTATCGACGAAAGCTACCACGCCAGCGGGATGGTGGCCGCTAAACTGTCGCAAGGAGAGGTGGTCACCTTCCGCCATAACGATATGAAAGATCTGATCGAAAAGATCGACGCGTGCGGTGCGACGGGCCGGCGAATCATCGCGGTAGAGGGGATATATTCGATGGAAGGCGATCGCGTGCCGAGGGAGATTTTTGAAATAGCCGATTGGTTCGACGCCATTTTGATCGTGGATGAAGCCCACAGCAGCGGAACGATAGGCCCCAACCTGCTTGGAGTTTTCGACGCCTACAACATAAAACCGCAGCCAAATCACATTAAAATGGGCACGCTCGGAAAGGCATATGGAAGTTATGGCGCCTATATCCTGTCCAGCGAAGAGATAATCAGCTTTCTATACAACAGGGCCAAACCGCTGATCTACGCCACGGCTCCTTCTTTGCTGGATATCGCGCTGGCGCACGAAGGGTTTGAATATATAACGAAAAAGAGAAAAAAATACCTCGAAAAGATTCAAAAACTGAAAAATGTGGTAAAAGAGAGCGTAGGCGAAGAGCCGGATGGGATGATCGTACCGGTTTCGATGCCCGATATCAAAACCGCGATGGAGATTGCGGAAATGCTGCGAGCGCATGGATACGAAGTGGGCGTAATTCGTCCTCCCACCGTCTCTAAGCCGATTCTTCGCGTCATTTTACGCACCTGTATAGAGCCAAAAGATTACCGGATGGTTTTCGAACTCATTGCGGAGCGTCTTGGGTAATGGATATGGTGCGATGCAAAAAGATTGTGATCGCGAAAGAGAAAAAAGTATTTGTAGATATCGCTTTTACGATCGAACGCGCGCTGGCGCTGGTGGGTGAGAGCGGTAGCGGCAAGAGTCTGACGCTCAAAGCGATTCTGGGGATGCTTCCGCAGGGTTTCACCATGCAGATACAGTGTGATGCCCCTTTTGATCTGATACGCGGACGCACGATAGGATATGTCCCGCAAAATCCATTCACTGCACTCTCTCCGTTGACAAGGATCGAGGATCAGTGGATCGTAGCCTCCGACAAAGCGGCATCGATGATGAGGGCAGTGGGGCTGGACGAGACACTTTTGAGCCGTTTCCCTCCCGAGCTTTCCGGAGGGCAGTTGCAGCGTGTAGTTATAGCGATGGCGCTTTCTGCAGCTCCAAAACTGCTACTGCTGGACGAGCCCACGACTGCGCTAGATGCCGATTTGAGGCTCGTGGTGGTGGATCTTTTGAAGCGTCTGCAGGAGCGGATGGGTTTTTTGATTTTGTTCGTAACCCACGATATCACTACCGCTGCACAGCTTTGCAGTGAAATAACGGTAATTTGCAAAGGCGAAGTGATGGAGAGTGGAAAGATGCAAGAAGTGCTGAACCACCCAAAATCACCCTATACGAAAGCGCTCATCGAGGCAAATTTCGCCAACCGGCCATTTAGACAATAGGAGAATGAACAACTTATGAAATATATATGGAAGTGGAGCGTGCGGCTGGTCGTTTTGGCATCTCTCGTACTTTTTGGCTATCTTGTATGGCTCTATTTTGAGGTGAGCCACGAAGTCGAACCGCTCGTACACTACAATCCGCCAAAGACGACACAGGTTTTCGACCGCAAAGGAAAACTTCTGGCCAACGTATTCGAAAAAGAGAATCGCCTCTACGTCACTTACGACAAAATCCCGGGACGCCTTATAGAAGCGCTCGTAGCGATCGAGGATACTCTCTTTTTCGAACACCACGGAGTGAATCCGGAAGCGATATTCAGAGCGTTGATAAAAGATATAAAAGCGCGAAAAATGGTGGAAGGAGCCTCCACTCTCACGCAGCAGTTGGTCAAATCCACCCTTCTTTCGCGCGAGAAGAAGCTGGAGCGAAAAATCAAGGAGGCGCTGCTTTCGATCCGGCTCGAGCAGGTTTTGACAAAAGAGGAGATTTTGGAGCGCTATCTCAATGCCGTCTTTTTCGGGCATGGGTATTATGGTATTCGTACCGCGGCATCTGGCTATTTTCATAAAGATCTAGACAGGCTTTCGCTCAAAGAGATCGCTATTTTGGTAGGATTACCCAAAGCGCCAAGCGCTTACGATCCTACGCGCCATTATGCCAATGCGATGGCCAGGGCCAACAGGGTGCTCGAGAGAATGAAGGCATTGGGCTGGATCGACGAGGCGACATTTCTAAAAGAGATCAAAGCGGCCCCGAGGGTATATGACGACACTCTTACAAAAAACAGCGCTCCATACGTCGTAGATGCCGTCGTCAACAAACTGAAAAGCGATTTTCCCGATATCCGTTATGGCGGCTATACGATCAAAACGACGGTGGATCTGGAGTATCAGGAGATGGCTAGAGCGGCACTGAAATCCGGATACGACGCATATGTCAAAAGGCATGCGAAAGATAACAATCTGACAAAAGTTTTCAATGGTGCCATGGTGGTGCTCGACAGTGCGAGTGGGGATGTGCGTGCGATGCTTGGTGGGGCCGATTATGCCAAAAGCGCCTTCAACCGTGCAACCTCCTCCAAGCGCCAGCCCGGCTCGGCGTTCAAGCCTTTTATCTATCAGGTCGCATTGAATCTGGGATATAACCCCGAGAGCAAGATTCCCGATATCGCCCGCACCTACCGTTTCGAAGAGGGCGACACGAAAAAGCTGTGGCAGCCGAAAAATTACGAAAAGGATTATAAAGGTATGATCACTTTACGCGAAGCGCTGGTCCATTCGCGCAATCTGGCCACGATCAACCTTGTAAACGAAATCGGCATCTCCACGCTGCATAAAAAACTGAAGGTTTTCGGGATAAAAGATCTCCCTTACAACCTCTCCATCGCACTGGGAAACATAGCCCTTTCTCCGCTTGAGATGGCCGGGCTCTATTCGGTTTTTGCCGATATGGGCACATTTCACAAGCCAAGACTCGTTACTCAGGTATTCGACAGTTCGGGCAGGCAGGTCGCCTATTTCAAGAGCGAGAGCCAAAAAGTCTGGCCAAAACCGCAGGTTTATCTGATGGTCGATATGCTTCGTGATGTCGTACGCCGCGGTACCGGAAGAAATGCGCGTGTCAGAGGCATGGATGTGGCGGGAAAGACAGGAACGACAAACAACAGCGTGGATACATGGTTTTGCTCTTTTACTCCTGATGTGGAGACGATAGTGTGGTTTGGAAACGATGACAACACGCCATTGGCTCCGCATGAAACAGGAGGCCGTACCGCCGCCCCTGTAGTGAGGCATTTCTACCGGAATCTGTCGAACCGTCATCCGGAATTCAAAAGAGAGTTCGAAGAGCCCAAAGGGGTCTATCATGTAAAAAGAGGAGGCAGGGACCTTCTTTATACGGATATATCTCCATTGCCGGCGCAAGAGAGCGCCCCGGTAAACGAAGAGATACTTTTTTAAATTCAATATCAAGGAAAATCTATGACACCACAAGAGCGTTACAAAAAAATCAAACAGCACCTCAAAGAGGAAAATCCGGTTCTGCTGGATGTGATCAGTTCATACGAAGCACTCGACAAAACAGCCCGGTCCATGGGGCTTTTGACACCTGAAGAGAGCTATACTTCAAATATCTCCTGGTGGCCACTGATTTCGATTTTGGGAACTTTTTCGGCCGGTAAATCGACCTTTATCAACGAATACGTAGGGCAGAAAGTTCAAACCAGCGGCAATCAGGCAGTGGATGACAAATTCACCGTCATCTGTTACGGCAACAATGAAAAAGTGACGACGCTTCCCGGCCTGGCGCTGGATGCCGATCCACGATTCCCTTTTTACAATATCAGCGAAGAGGTGAGCAAGGTGGATGAGAATGAAGGCAATCGCGTCAACCGGTATCTGCAGCTGAAAACCGTCAATTCCGATCGTATCAAAGGAAAGATATTGATCGATTCTCCCGGCTTCGACGCAGACAGTCAAAGGGATGCGGTATTGAGGATAACAAACCATATTATCGAAATGAGCGATCTGGTTTTGATATTTTTCGATGCCAGACACCCGGAGCCCGGTGCAATGCGTGATACGCTCGAACACCTGGTGGGAAAGACGCTCGAACACCGCGATGCCGACAAGATTTTGTATATCCTGAATCAGATCGACACCACCGCCAAAGAGGATAATTTGGAAGATGTCATGGGGGCGTGGCAAAGAGCTCTTTCGCAAAAGGGGTTGATTTCTGGTAATTTTTTCGCCATCTACAGTGAAGAGGCGATGAATCCTATCGAAGATCGAGCCGTTGCGGAACGGCTCAAACGGAAGAGAGATGAGGATCTGGCCCGGATTATGGAGAAGATGGAAGGAGTGAAGATCGAGCGTGCCTACCGTATATCCAAGGCACTCGAAGATTTCGCAAAAGAGATTGTAAACAACAAACTCCCAAAACTTCAAAAAGCACTTGGCCAGTGGGGAAGAAGAGTGATGGTCGCAGATATCGTACTCATCATCCTGTTGGCGGGAGGTTCGGCAGCTCTTTTCATGCTGAAACTTCTGCCTTCGGCACCCGGGACGCTTCTTGGAGTCGTTGCGGCGGATATAGTGCTGTTTTTGATGTTTCATTTCAAAATACGCAGTTGGGTGGCGAGCTCTCTGATCAACAAATGGCAAAAAATCGATCCGGCAATCGCCAAAGCGATCGAAAACCGGACAAAATGGTATCGCCCGATATTGAATATCTACAGCAGTGGCTGGAGCAAACGAGCGAAGGAGAGGCTCGAAAAGGTAATCGAGAAGAGTCGCGAATCGATTCGCAAACTCAACGACCAGTTTGTCTCTCCAGCTGGCAGTGTGCCAAAAGATGAGCAGACCGTATAATAAATCGGATAATAAAACTTGACATTGAGCGTGTCAAGATTGTAAAATTCGTATAAAAACCCAAGGAGTTTTACAATGGCCAAGCATGAATTTCAGACCGAAGTGAATCAGCTGCTGAATTTGATGATTCACTCGCTCTATTCCAACAAAGAGATTTTTTTACGCGAGCTTATATCCAACGCGTCCGATGCGCTGGATAAATTGGAGTATCTGAAGCTGACCGATGAAAAATATAAAGAGCTCGATCAGCCCAGTAAAATCGTCATCTCCTTCGACAAAGAGAAGAAGCGGATGACGATCAGCGATACCGGTATAGGTATGAACGACGAGGAGATGGTTGAAAACATAGGAACGATCGCGAAAAGCGGCACGAAGCATTTCGTAGAAAGCCTTACGGGCGATGCGAAAAAAGATAGCCATCTGATCGGTCAGTTCGGAGTCGGATTCTACAGCTCCTTCATGGTGGCCGATCGCGTCGAGGTTGTCAGCAGAAAGCCACTCGAAGAGAAAGCATACAGATGGATTAGCGATGGCAATGGCGAATACGAGATAGAGGAGGCCGAAAAGGAGAACTACGGCACCGATATCACGCTTCATATGCGCGAGGATGCCGAAGAGTTTCTGGATGCCTGGCGAATCAAGCAGATTGTGGAGAAATATTCCAACCATATTCCCTTTCCGATCTATCTGGTAAACGAAGAGGGGAAAGAGGAGCAGATCAACAAAGCTTCTGCGCTATGGCGGTTGCCTAAAAATGAACTCAGCGACGAAGATTACAAAGAGTTCTACAAGCAGATCAGCCACGACAACGAAGATCCCCTTTTGTGGATACATACCCGCGCGGAGGGGACACTGGAGTATTACACGCTTTTTTATATTCCAAAAAAGGCGCCGATCGACCTGTTTCGCGTAGATTATCAGCCCGGTGTGAAGCTTTATGTCAAACGGGTTTTCATCACCGATGAAGAGCGTGAGCTTCTGCCTACCTATCTGCGTTTCGTGCGTGGAATTATCGATGCCGAAGATCTGCCATTGAATGTAAGCCGTGAAATTTTACAAGAAAACATAATTCTCTCCACGATCAAAAAAGCGAGCGTCAAAAAGATTCTTCGGGAGCTGAAAAATCTTCTGGAAAAAGATAGAGAAGCTTATGAAGGCTTTTTCAAAGAGATGGGCAAAGCGCTCAAAGAGGGCATCTACAGTGATTTTGAAAACAAAGACGCGATCTTGGATCTGATGCTTTTCAAATCGAGCAAGCGCGACGGTTACGTGACGCTCAAAGAGTACAAAGATGCGATGAAGGAGGGTCAGGAGAAGATCTATTATCTGATGGGCGAAGATGAAAACCTGATGCGTCATTCGCCACTTTTGGAAAAATATAAAGAAGAGGATATTGAAGTACTTCTTTTCGATGACGAAGTGGATGCGATCGTTATGCCGACAGTAACGGAATACGACGGTGTGCAGCTCGAAAATATCGCCAACGTAGAAGAAGAGAGCGAAGTCAGTGAAGAGGTGAAAGAGAAATTCGCACCTATTGTCGCCGCGATGAAGGCGGAACTGAAAGAGAGTGTCAAGGATATACGTCTTACTGCGCGCCTCAAAGAGTCTCCGGCAGTGGTGGTCTTCGATAAAAACGATCCGGATGTCGCGATGCAGCAGATACTCCGACAGATGGGACAGGAAGTTCCGACTCCCAAGCCGATACTGGAGATCAACCCAAATCACGATATCTTCAAAAAGCTTCTGGCCAAAAACGATGAGACGGTAACTCGTGATATTGCACATGTTGTGCTGGATGAAGCGAAGATGGCTGCGGGCCTGGATCTCGACGATATAGCCGATTTCAACTCACGCCTCAACAGGCTGATCGCCCAGGCGATCTAATCGGTAAAGGCGACGTGCCGCTTCAGACAGCGGGACGTATGCCGGTAATGACGAAGTGGTGGCGCCCTTTTTTGTAATAGTGAGAAAGTGTTGCGCCATGGGCTTCCAGGATTGATTTGACAATATACAGACCCAGTCCGAAACTTTCATTCGAAGCTTTTTGAGTGTCGTCTGGCAGCCCTTTGGCGAAGGGCTCCACCATAGCCTTGAAATCCCTTGCGAGAGGTTTTCCCTTGTTGATCACTTCAAGCGTTCCTTTTGTGTAGTGGATATCCAGTTTGTCATCGTCTCCGTATTTCAATGCATTGTCTATAAGGTTTTTTATAACGATCGTCATCATTTCGCAATCTGCTTCGATGATACAGGGCTGACAGGAGAGCCTTATTTTTTCCGGTTCGACAAAAAGCAGCGTAGTTGCATCTTCGATAATCTTATGCAGATCGCATCGTTTCATCTGCAGTTCCAGAGATTTGGAGGTTATCGACTCCACCTTCGCCATTTCCGAGATAAGCTGCTCCATGCGTGAAAAGGCGCGCCTGAGCATATTGGAGATATCGTTTTCTTCCATGAGGGCTACGCCGAGCTTACCTTTGGTGATTGGCGTTTTGAGCTCATGCATGATATTGCGCATAAAAAGTGTTCGCGCCTCTTTCATGAATCGTATCTTTTTGGCAGCCGCATCGAACTGGTTGGCGACGAAGGCTATTTCGTCCTGTTTGGCCGATTTTGTCGATATCGACATATCCCCTTCGCCGAAACGCTGAATTTGTTCAGCCAGTTTTCTTAATGGCTTCAAAGAGCGCCGCATTGTCCAGTACAGCAATACGATGGTACTCAGTATGCCAATGAAAAAAACAATGATCCATTTGAGCCGATAGGCTTCGATAGATGTAGCGATCATTCGACTCCCTTTTGGACCGCTAAGCTGTATAAAAAGATGAGTCCCATCGGTATAGAAGCGTAATCTTCCATCTTCGATGCGTCGTTTGAGGCCTAGCGGAATGGTCGGCGGCGGCGGTTGGAGCAGTGGTGTTAGCTTTGCATTGATTTTTTCCGGATGCTCGATGATCCAAAAGCCCTCTTTTCGCAATGATTTTTCGAGGTTATTTCTGCTCTTTAAAATGATTTTTCTGATTCTGGCTTCGGCATCGAGCGCATGGTTTTCAAGCATTCGTGTCTGTTGAATTTTTATTTCCCGAACCGTTATTACAAAGGTGGATACCAGTGCTATTATGGCGAGCAGGAAGATCAGGTTGAGTTTGAAAAATATAGAGTGTCTGAAGCGTATGTTTTTCACGGTGTAAATTTGTATCCTGCTCCACGAATCGAATGTATGTATCGCGGATTTTTGGGATCGTCATCGATTTTGTTGCGGATACGGCTGACAATAACATCGATTGTGCGTTCGCCGCTCTCCCACGAAATCGATTCGGCATTGTTGGCCAGATAATCGCGAGTGAGAACCGTACCCGGATTGAAAAGAAAAAGCCTTAGTATCTCATATTCCGCCGTAGTCAGATTGAGTACTTCTCCTTTGTACTTTATCTGCATTTTTCCTTCATCTATCTCGAAATCATTCTCTTTGTTCTGCAGAGTAGGGCGATAACGCCGGAGGACAGTTTGGATGCGAGCTACGAGCTCTCTGGGTTCGTATGGTTTGGGCAGATAGTCGTCGGCGCCATACTCCAAGCCGATGATTTTATCGGTCAGATCGCTTCTTGCACTGGATATGACAATCGGAGTATCGTACTCTTTTCGAATCAATTTGCAAAGCTCCAAACCATCCATCTGTGGCAGTGTCAAATCGAGTATGATCAGATCGTAATGATTGAGTTTTAAGCTATTTAGCGCGGCTTTGGGCGTCTGTACACTTTCTACTTTCATACCATACTGTTCAAGAAATTTGGTAAGCAGGGTGCTAATATCGATATCGTCCTCGACCATGAGAATATTGATCATAATTCAGCCTTTTGAAACGCACAATAGAAATACTTTTTATATTATACCCGATTCGGAGTATTATCGAACAGTATATGTGCGATTGGCATTGGCCCGATGATCGATATTTTTTGCTTGTATCGCCGACCCGACAGTGAGCATGAGGGCACATAGAAATGCGAATAGTCTCAATATCATCTCGACCTCCTTTTTGCTGGTGCCAGTATATGAAGCCGGTATAAATTTTTTGCAAATGGAGTATCAACGAATATAAATGTTTAAAAATGGGTTTCAAGGGGCCGCGCAAGTGCGCGGCTTTTTTAGCAAGAGTAGGTAGTTTTGAATTCGAAGGCGGTCGGACGTGCTTCGTCGGGCCAGATCTGTGTTTCGAATTTGTAGCTTTTGTATGCATCGATGAACCTATCGGTCATGACAGGTTTGAGGAATTCGTTGTCCCGCAGCATGGCTTCGATCGCTTCTCTGAGCGTATGAGGCATCTGCTTGATACCCTTTTCACGGATTTCATCGAGTGTGAGCTCGAAAAGGTCGATATCCATCGGACCGACTGGTTCGTATTTGTTCTTGATACCATCGATGCCAGCCAGAAGCAGCGCCGAAAATGCAAGATACGGACATGCGGAGCTATCTGGAAAGCGTGTTTCGAGGCGTGTCGCCATTTCGCCCGCGCCGTAAGGGATGCGAATGGATGCCGAACGATTCTGGCTGGAGTATGTCAGAATGCTCGGTGCTTCGAAGCCTGGAACCAGACGCTTATAGCTGTTGGTCGTAGCGTTGGTGAATGCCGCTACGGCTTGTGCATGTTTCAAAATACCGCCCATATAGTAACGCGCCATATCGCTCAGGTTTCCATATTCGCCCTCTTTATAGAAGAGGTTTTTGCCTTCTTTCCAAATCGATTGATGTACATGCATGCCGTTTCCATTGTCTCCAAAGAGGGGCTTTGGCATGAAAGTGGCCGTTTTGCCGTTTAGGTGGGCGACCATTTTGACTACATATTTGTATTTTTGCACATTGTCTGCAGCTTCGATGAGTGTACCGAATTTTATGCCGATTTCGCCTTGCGCCTGGGCGACTTCGTGGTGTCCCAAAATAACTTCCAGTCCTACCTCTTCGAGTACCTGCATCATCTCTGCGCGCAAATCGACCATGCTGTCTGTAGGCGCTACGGGAAAATATCCCCCTTTTGTGCGGGGTCTGTGTCCGATATTGCCGAAATCGTCATTGCGGCTTGGATCGTTCCACTCCCCTTCGTCGGAATCTACTCGATAGAAAGATTCATTGATTTCATCCTTGATCTGTACATCGTCGAAAATGAAAAATTCATTTTCGGGGCCGAAATAGGCCACATCGCCCATCCCGCTCTCTTCCAGATATTTAAGTGTCTTTTTCGCGATGGAGCGGGGGCACTTTTCATAAAGATCCCCTTCGTAGATGTCAAAAACGTCACAGATGATAATTATGGTAGGATCGGCTGTGAAAGGATCCAGGAATGCCGTTTCGATATCCGGGTTGAGGATCATGTCCGATTTCTCGATCGGCTGCCATGCTTCGATGGAGCTGCCATCGAACGGAAGACCGTTTTCGAGCATCTCTTTATCAAGAGCGCTCAAAAGATAGGTAACATGGTGCCATGCACCTTTGATATCCGTAAAGCGAAGGTCCACGAATTTGACATCGTTTTCCGCACAATATCTGAAAAACTCCTCGACATTGTTGACAAATTTACCCATTGATTCTCCTTGAAACGTTTGAAATATAGGTATTGTAACAAAAAAATGCAAAAGCTTTTCAGTGACTTTTTCAATATATTGCCCAAAAAATAGGCAATTGTTGGCAGAATCTTCTTTTGGCCAAATATATTGCCCGGCGTGGGGAAAAATTAAGAGATTGAAGTTTATAATATGAAATGATTATAAAAGTTGAATTTAAAACTCTTTTCCTGGCCGTTGCAATGATTTCATCGACAGCGGTATATGGAAATGATTCAAATACCTCTAACGAAGGCTATATCGATGCGCTGCACCGTTCGCTTTCAGAAAGCGTGCTGGAGTGGTCGGATGCAACCGATCGGAAGCTGAGCGGCTGGATAGGCGCCAAGGGTGAGAAAAAGCCACAATCTTTTAAAAATGGAATCGAACGAAAAAGAGAAAAAGCCGATACATATTTTCAAAATAAAAAATTTCTCGAAGAGACCGAAAATACCTATCTGCGCATCCGCTTCGATCAAATCTTCCAGAGTCGCGAAGAGAATAAATTCAATATAAAAGTCGATGCCAATCTGCCGCTCACAAGAAGTCAGAAGCGATTCAATTTTTTTATCGAAGGCCTTACAAAAGACAATGCCGACAAGACATTTGAAAATGTCGACAACAAACAGGCAGCCCCGAGTCTTGGTATCAATTACTTCGCCCCGAAAGCGTATGGCATAGCTTCCAAATATTCGGTCGGCGTACATGGAATAAATCCCTATGTAAGAGCGCGTTATAACAAAGTCTTCGAAAGCGGACGATGGGCCATAGAGCCGGTTCAGACTTTCGAATATTCGGCAAAATACAAATTTGAAGAGCGTACCGACCTATATTTCGATACTTCGCTTTCAAAAAGTGAGCTTTTTCGCTTTCAACTCTCCAGAAAGACGCAGACGGATGTAGACGGCATGGATTATGCGGCTGCTTTGAGCTACTTTTCAATCGCTTCGAAAGCTACAGGCTGGCGTATTTCTCAGATTTTTTGGGGCAATACGGAGTATCGATATAAAAAGAGTGATGGCACAATGAGTGATAAATATGGAGGCATAAGCAACTATCGCACCGAGATTGGCTGGCGGCGCAATGTATTTCGCAAATGGTTTTTTTATGAATTGACACCGAGTGTCAATTTCAAAAGAGATTACGACTACAAGCCCAACTATGCATTTCGCATAACTGCCGATATATATTTCGGTAATTATCACTGGTGATTTTTGGATCGGCTATATAGGCACGCTGAACCGCTCTTTTTTTACAAAATGAACCGCCTCTTTGTATCCTGCAGAGCGGGCATATTCATAAAGATCGCTCCGGCGGTAGCCAACTTGATCCGGGGCGTGTGCATCGGATCCGAATGTGATTGGGATATTTCTTGCAAAAGCCATCCGTAAAAGCTCACGGCTTGGATAGGGTTCGCCGATAGGCTTGCGGTATCCTGCGGCATTGATCTCTATGGTCATATCGGCGGCTTTGATCGCATCCATCGCACTTTCTGCGATAAGGCGTACATCCGTTTTCGGAACGAATTTGAAAACCTTGATCAGATCGAGGTGGCCTACGATCTGGAAAATTCTCTCTTTCGCCATAGCTTCGACAAGATCGAAATACTCCTGCCATATGGTATCGATATCGGCCCCTTCGTATTTTCCAATGAATTCCGGATTGTCGAATCCCCATTTGTCGATAAAGTGTACCGATCCGATCAGATAGTCGACATCGGCATGTAAGACCCTTTCATCGATATGGCCGGGCAGATAGTCCACTTCATAGCCCAGCCTTATCTCTATGCGATCTTTGTATCGTTCACGTGCCTGCAAAACGTCGTTTTCGTATGCGCGCATCTCATCGAACCCCATCCTATAGCGGGGATCGAAATCCATCGGCGCATGGTCGGAAAAACCGAAAATATCGATACCGGATTCGAGCGCTTTTTGGATATACTCGTCGATAGAGCCTTGCGCATGGTTGCAGCGTGATGTGTGATTGTGCAAATCGATGACGAATCTTTTTTTTCCACTGCTATCTTTCATCTTTTTTTCCGATCTTTTTTCCATTTCCTTTTAAATACGTCCCACTCTCTTTCACTTCGATCTTTTCTGCATCGATCAGTTTCGTAAGCGCTCGTTTGAAGTTTTTTCGGCTGAGGCCCAATAGCGCTTTTATCCGCTCGGGGTCGCTTTTGTAGTTTAAAGGCATCATTCCCTTGTGGTTTTGCAGATAATCCATCACTTTTTTGGCGGCGATTTCGTCGCTTTTTTTGCCGATAGGGCGCAGAAGAAGATCGATTTTGCCATCTTCCCTGACCTGTTTTACGTATCCTTTGGCTCGATCTCCCACTGAAAGAGGCGTAAAAACTTCGGAGTGAAAGACCAGTCCGTCGAACCGGTTGTCCACGATCGTCTTGTATCCCAAATCTGTTTTGTCGTAGAGGTAAAGCTCCACCTCCTGATTACGCTTGAGAGATCCTTCCGGGCGCTCCAGCAGTTTTTCGAACTTCTGTGTGCCGACGAGCCGATCCGTTTTTTTATCGTATGCGACATAGACAAGATGTGTTTCGCCCGCACGCATAGGCTCTTTTTGAAACATTTTCGGGACGAAAAGGTCTTTTGGAAGTCCCCAATCCACGAACGCGCCGTAAGGTGTGGTTCCTGCCACTTCCATCATCGCCAATTCACCCAGCATAGCCAGAGGTTTTTGGGTGGTGGCTACGATTCTATCCTCGCTGTCGGTATATACGAAAACCTCCAGCTCATCACCCTCTTTCATCGTGTCGGTGACATATGCGTTTGGCAGCAGCACCTCTTTTTCTCTCTTTGAAGCCAGCACCATTCCATGATCGCTTTTGCGTGCGATTACAAGGCGATTGATGCGACCAAGCTCCAGGTATTCGTTAATTTCGTCAAGTTCATTCATAACGACGATTATAGCGGAATTTTGAGCTCCCATTTAATCCGCAGCCGCTATAATGCGCCATGTCCATCATCGAATATTTCATCAAAAACAGCCGGCTCAACCATGTGCTGCTCCTTTTTATCCTAGTGAGCGGGATTGTCGCCTATCGCGATATCCCAAAAGAGCTCTTCCCTGACGTGACGCTGAATATGATCGATGTATCTGGCGGCTATGCCGGATCGAGCGCGAAGATTCTCGACAAGATGGCTGTTCGCGATATCGAAGAGGCTATCGAAGGAATCAGTGGGATCAAAACGACCGAAACGGTCATCGTGCCTGGGCGTTTCGATATCGTTTTGACTCTTCGCGACGATGCCGATCCCATCGATGTACTCAGCAAGGTAAAAGATGCCATAGCTTCGAGTCGGCAATATCTGCCGCCCGACATGGTAGAGCCAACTGCATCGATATTGACGAAAAAACACGATCTGCTATCGATCTCTTTGGCTTCCAAAACGTTGAATCGTAACGAATTGATCGAAAAAGCCAAAAAGATCAAGCGCCAGATTATACATATGCCCGATATCGCCGAAGTGAAGATATATGGTGACTCGGATGAAGAGGTGCTGGTTTCTGTGGATACCAAGGCGGTGGAGGCGTATGGCATAAGTACCAAATCGCTGCTTTTGGCGCTGTCGAATATTTCATACATCTATCCGGTGGGTAATATCGAAGAGCCGGGCAACTACGTCTTTCTCTCCACCGTCCATGGCCCCAAAGATAAAAACGAGTGGGAAAGAGCGCTTATCAAAGTCGATGGAAAAATGGTGAGACTCGAGGATGTGGCGACTGTGACTCGCCACTTGGCGAAAACCTCTACGCTCTCTTCGTTCAACACGCTCGACAATATAACTCTGCGCATCTACAAATCATCGGAAGGTGATGCGATCTCTCTCTCGAAAGCGCTGCGTGTATTTATAAAAAAGATAAAAAAGCGGGAGCCAGAACTCGAAATAGAGGTTTATCACGACTCATCGGTGCCGATCAAAAAGCGCCTGGATGTCATCATCTCCAATATCATATTTGGACTTATCCTGATCTTTGTGACGATGTCTTTGCTGATAAATCTAAGAATCGCTTCGATCGTGACGCTGGGGATTCCGTTTTCCTTTGCGATCGGGCTGATATTTCTCTATTATGCAGGCTATACGATCAATATCGTTTCGCTTCTGGGCGCGCTGATAGTTATAGGTATCGTCGTGGATGACGCCGTGGTGGTGGCCGAAAATATCCAACGACATATAGACGAGGGGATGGAGCGCCATAGCGCCGTGCTTCTTGGAGTCAAAGAGATGGTTTTGCCTGTGACGCTGGCGACACTGACTACAGTAGCGGCCTTTTCACCTCTTTTTATGCTTTCAGGGGAGATCTCGAATTTTATAATTCTGATTCCCATCGTCGTCATCGCCATATTGATCGGATCTTTGATCGAGAGTTTTTTCTTTTTGCCGTTGCATGCACGTGAAGTATTGCGCAAGGGTTCGTCACTGGTGGATTGGTCGCCGCTTCAGCGGCGTTACGAGTATGCCCTTTGCTTTATGATTCGCTACAAGAAAAGTTTTTTGCTCTTTTTCGCTCTATTTATCCCTTTGGCAACGCTCTTTTTGATAAAGCAGCTCCATTTCCAGTTCTTTCCCACTTTCGATAACCGTTTTATCTACGTCACTGGACGGCTCGGCATCGATACACCTATCGAAACGACCCATAAGGTGGCAAAAGAGATCGAGGCTGCGCTTTTGAAGCACAAAAAGGAGTTTGGCATCAAGTCGGTCTCGGCCGTTGCGGGATCGAGGACGACACTCGGTGGTGAAAATGAAAAGGATAGCGGCTCTTTTTACATCACGATGGAACTATACGATCTCAAGCCAAAAGATTGGATCAACCGCTGGCTCAACCCGATTTTAAATCTCTCTTTCGATTTTAACGACCCTGATATGCGCAGAGAGTTATCGACGTTCGAGATAGCGCCAAAGATCGAAAAGATCATATCTTCGTTCAGGCAGCGATACGCTTTTGAAGAGCTCGGCGTCAGGCAGCGTCGTGTCGGTGTGATAAGCAACGATATCAAAATCAACTTTACAGGCATCGACGATGCAAAGATCATCTCGGCGATCGAGCGTATAGAAAGAGCGCTTGAGACTACGGACGGAGTGACGGGCGTAAGCGACAATCTTCAGCCCGGCAAGATGGAATATCGCCTGAAAATCAACGATTACGGCCAGAAGCTGGGGATAGAAGAGGGTGTGGCGGCACGATTGCTGTCGGGCTATTTTCTTCAGCGCAGACAGGCGTTGACGTTTGGCAAAGATGGAGTCGTGGAGATCAAAAGCGAAGCGAAGAGAAAAGATATGCTCGCTACGCTGATGGAGTTTGACTATCCGATAGGAGATGGCAGGCAGGTAAAACTAAGAGAGATTGCCAGATTCATTCCAAGTCGCGACTATATGCAGATCAAAAAGCGTGACGGAGAAGTGGTAAAGACGGTTTTCGCTTCGATCGACAAGCGCAAGACAACGGCCAACGATGTGCTGCGAGCTGTCGCACCGCTGCTCGAGAAGATAGGAAAAGAGGGGATCGGAATCCACCTGATGGGAGAGAAGGAGAAAAACACCCAGCTGGCAAAAGAGATGAAAAAGGCGGTCGTCGTGGCTCTGTTTTTGATTCTCATCGCACTGCTTCTGATTTTTTCGAAAATCAAATATGCGTTGATGGTTATATCCGTGATTCCGTTTTCGATTTTGGGGGCGCTGGCGGGCCATCTGCTGCTTGGCATCAATCTTTCGATGCCTTCTGTCATTGGGATATTGGGATTGGCCGGTGTCGTGGTAAACGATGGGATCATCATGCTCGATTTTCTGCACGGTACCCGCGATACAGGTAAATTTTTCGAAAGGGCAGCGCTTCGCCTGCGGCCGATTCTCATCACTTCGATTACAACCTTTCTGGGCCTTTTTACCCTGATATTCTATGCTGTCGGAGAGGCGGTTATTTTGCAGCCTATCGCCGTATCGATCGGTTTTGGGCTTCTTTGGGGAACGCTGCTGAATCTCTTCTATCTGCCGACACTGTATGCCGTGGTCAATCGTGTTGAAGCGGGGGCTATTGAAAAATAATCGATAAATCAATATAATCATCCAACACTCTTACTAAAAGGCAGCAGATGACACAAGAAGAGCTCGATGCACTGATGGCCGGTGATTTGGATTTGGAAGAGGATGCGGCACCTGAAGATTCTGCGGCGATAGAGACCGATGATGTGGCGACAGCGGAAGATGTAACGCTCGAAGACGAGAATGAAGAGGATGTTATATTGGCGCCGCCCGCGACCAAAGAGCATCAGGTCGTAAGCCAGCTCGATGATGTAACTCGTGACAGCGAAGAGAAGGCCGGAGAGATATTCGATGCTCTGGATATCGTAATGAACGAAATAGAGGGGGCACTTTCGTCTTTGTCCAGGGCGAAAGATATCTCATCCGATTTTGAAACTCTTTTTAAAACTCTTTGTGAGAAGTTCCCCCATATCGATAGATTCAAGGCGGCAAAAGAGGAGTCGCTGGAGCTTGAAAAACTTGTCGAGGAATCGAGCTCGATGTTGCAAAATGCCAACGATCAGATTTTGGGAGCCATGGATACGATGCAGTATCAGGATATCCATCGGCAAAAGATAGAGCGCGTCATCAACATCATGCGAGCGCTCAGCAAATATATGAGCGCACTGTTCGAAGGAAATGTGGAGGATGAAAAGAGGGTCAAATCGGCCCGACACATCGAGGGAGACACCCATACCGAAGAGGTGATCTCCAACGACGATATCGAAGCGCTTATCGCGCAATTTGGAGGAAAATAGATTTTATGACAGAACTTTTGTCGCCGGCAGGCAATCTCGAAAAACTTAAAATAGCTTTTGCATATGGAGCCGATGCCGTCTATGCCGGCGTAAGTCACTTTTCACTGCGGATTCGCAGCGGTAAGGAGTTTACTTACGAAACATTTCAAGAAGGGATCGATTACGCCCATTCTCTGGGAAAAAAAGTGTATGTGACGATCAACGGATTTCCTTTCAATTCCCAACTCTCCCTTTACCGAAAACATATGGAGAAGATGGCGGCGATGGGGCCGGACGCCTTCATTATAGCCACACCGGGGCTTGTGAAGATGGCCAGGGAGATAGCTCCTGAGATACCGATCCATCTTTCGACGCAGGCCAATGTGATGAATGTGCTCGATGCGCAGTTTTACTACGATCTGGGCGTCAAACGCATCATCGCGGCGCGAGAAATAAGCCTGAAAGATCTTGAAGCTATCAAAAAAGAGCTACCCGATCTGGAGCTGGAGGTTTTCGTGCATGGCTCTATGTGTTTTGCCTACAGCGGCAGGTGTCTCATCTCTTCGCTTCAAAGCGGTCGTGTTCCAAATCGTGGAAGTTGCGCCAACGATTGCAGGTTTCCTTATGTGCTCTATGCCGAAAATCCCGAAACGGGAGTCGCTTTTCGCCTGGAGGAGGTGCCGGAAATGGGTACCTATATCATGAATGCAAAAGATATGAACCTCGCCAGCCATCTGGATGAAATACTAGGCAGCGGAGTTGTAGATTCCATCAAGATAGAAGGGCGGACAAAAAGCCCGTACTATGTCGCGGCAACCACGCACGCCTACCGTATGGCGATCGACGATTTTTATGCCGGAGCTTTCGATGCAGAAAAGTACCAAAAGGAGCTGCATACCACCAAGCACAGAGGGTTTACGGATGCCTATCTGATTCATCGGCCTTTCGAAAGAGAAGGTACGCAGAGTCTGCAAAGCTCGATAAGCGAAGGGAGTCATCAGGTTCAAGCATTCGTGGATGATCGGGGGTTGGCTTTTTTGGCCAAAGATAGAGTGTGCGAGGGTGACGAGATGGAGATTCTCTCCCCTGCGCCCGTTGGCGGTGCCGTGGAGAACGAAAGAGGGGCGATCTACCAAAAAGAGGATGGCAGCTGGTGGTTGCGGATGAAAAAGCTCGAAACTCCTGCCAAAAAACGTTACGAGTGTATCCATAGCGGCAACGAGAATCCGATTCTCCTGCCCGCGCCTTTGCCGCCGTTTTCATTTCTGCGTAAAAAGATCGCAACCCGGCCTGACGATAAATAAAGTTAGTAAACAAAAAGGAGTATTATGCGTTTCGTATCGATTATCATAGGAAGCAAGAGCGATTACGAGGTGATGAAAGAGTGCGGCAAGACACTGGAAAAATTCGGTGTGCCGTATGAGCTGATTATCTCTTCGGCACACAGGAGTCCCGAGCGGACCAAAACCTATATCAAAGATGCAGAAGAGCGCGGAGCGGTAGTGTTTATCGCGGCGGCCGGTATGGCTGCGCATCTTGCTGGAGCCGTCGCCGCGACGACGATCAAGCCTGTCATCGGCGTGCCGATGAGCTCGTCGGATCTGCGGGGAGAAGATGCGCTGCTCAGTACCGTCATGATGCCTGCGGGTATGCCGGTGGCTACATTGGCCATCGGTAAAGCGGGTGCCATCAACAGCGCATATCTGGCGATGCAGATACTGGCCATAGACGATGACGAGCTGAAGGTGAAATTGACCGAAGACAGACTTGCCAAAGCGAAAAAAGTGGAGACGGATTCGGCCGAAGTCGAAGTTCTGATCTCTTGATGTTGCAGTCTGCGATGCAAAAGAATGGATAAATCATGAAGACATGGCTGAGTCTTAGAGCATACGCCAAGCTGCTCGATAAAGATTTTGACGAGGTGGTGGAGATGGTTGACAATGGCGAAATAGTCAGTAAAGAGGAGAATGGAGAAATTTTCGTCGAAGCCGACTCCAGGCGCCATCTTCCCAGCGAAAGAGAAGATGGCGAGCTGCTCAAAGTGGATCTCGAAAGTGGTGATGGCGTCCAGTTTGTAGAAAAGACTATCGGAACGATTCTTACGATGCACGAAAAGGTCGTAGATGCAAAAGATGAAACCCTGGAAGCTCTCAAAAACGAAAATCAGTTTTTGAAAGAGGCTTTGATGTCGATGCAGGAGCTCTATGATGAAGATAGAAAAACGATAGAGACGCTGAGCAACGAGCTGAACGCGACCAGAGACGAACTGGAGTTCATGAAGCGCAAATATAAGCTGATGTGGGGTAAAGTGGTCGAAAAACATGCCGGAGGCAATGGATGAATATGACTCCCAAATGTGTCGTCTGTATATTCTCTCAGGCGCTGCGTGTCTGTGAAACGCTTCATGCAGATGAAGAGACGACCAAAAAGGTGCTCGACAGCGTAGCGTGCATGGTCCCCAGATGGCATTTCGATGAGACTCCTCCACAAGTGGCTGCACGGGTTTATCCGAAAATCGCTGAAATTCTACACACCGACGATATCTACAAGGAGTACAAAAAAGAGGCTACCGAGCGTGCCAGGCGGTTTGTTCCCTATATAGAATCGATGATCGAAAGAAGTGTCGATCCTTTTCACGCCTCTTTAAAGGCGGCAGTGGCGGGTAACGTCATCGACCTGGCCGCCACGACGCAGTTCGACCTGGAGGAGGAGGTGCAAAGAGTATTCGATACTCCTTTCGCCATCGACGACAGTGGAGCGCTTCGAGCGCTGCTCGAGGATGCCTCCCGCCTTCTTGTGATCGCCGATAATGCCGGTGAGCATCTTTTCGACAAGGTGATGATGCAGCATATAAAGAGCATCTTTCCCTCGATCGAAATCGGCTATGTGGTCAGAGGTGTGCCTATTATCAACGATGTGACATGCAAAGAGGCTAAGGATGCAAGGATCGATGAGGTGGCAGATATCATCGACAGTGGTGTCGATACCCCTGGTCTCGATCTATCGCGTGCGAACGCCAAGGCGATAGAGGCGTATGAAAAAGCCGATGTAGTCATCGCAAAAGGGATGGGAAACTACGAATCTTTGAACGACAACTCGATCAGGCCGACTTTTTTTCTATTGAAGGTAAAATGCGAAGTGGTAGCCTCTTCGCTTGGGCGAGACGTAGGGGATATCGTATGCTATCAAGGAGAGTGCCATGCCAAATAAGATAGAGAAGTTGATCGACGATAAACTTCTTCCGTTTCTGTTTACTCATCCGCGACACCCTATGAGGTTCAACGAACTGATGCGCGCGAACAAACTGCTGGTGGACAATATGCCGATAGAGGGCCAGATTCCTGGCTTGAAGCTGAGGCTGGCGCGCGCATATCTTTTCATGATTGTTCTTTGGAATATCGTGCTGCTTCCCTTGGCTCTGGTCTTTCACAAGCTGCTGGCAAAGATCGGGTGTCATGTGGCTATCGTTTTGGCGGTGGTTTTTACCCTTCTGTTTTTTGGTATTCTCCAGATTTTCAAACAGTGGGCTACCGAAAAGATGGCTGAAAAGATGGTGAGAGAGGCATGGAAAATCCATTTCCCATACTACGATTACGATACCTATCACGTAAAGGTGGCGAAATTTTACGACGATGCCACAGAAAGAGGCGTTACGGGTGCCAATCTGGAGATGTATATAATGAATGCTCTTTCATTGGAGTAGAGGTTTCCCGTGTGATATAATTGCGCGAAAAAACAGGGGGTGAAATATGGCAGAAACAAAACCGAAACGCCAAAAACAGGTAGTGCTTTTTACTTCGCCTGGATGTGTCTGGTGCACTCGGGCCAAAACCTTCTTCAAAAAGCATAACATCAAATTCAAAACGATCGATATCTCCACCAACAAACAGGCGGCTAAAGATTGCGAGAAACATGGGTGCCGCGGTGTTCCCGTGGTGCTCATAGGCAGCCAGTGGATATGCGGATTCGACGAACCTAAAATCAAAAAAGCATTGGACATTAGATGATCACATTTACCGATATACTCCTCAAGCTCCAGACCTACTGGGCAAACCAGGGATGCAACATCATACAGCCTTACGACATCCCTTCCGGGGCCGGAACGTTCCATCCGGCTACGCTCTTGAAAAGCCTGGACCACAAGCCGTGGGCGGCCGCATACGTGGCCCCAAGCCGTCGGCCTACCGACGGAAGATATGGCGAAAATCCAAACCGGCTGGGAGCTTACTATCAGTTTCAGGTCCTGATCAAGCCAAGCCCCGAGGATATCCAGGATCTCTATCTCAAAAGCCTTGCATATCTTGGGCTGGACCTAAGCCGCCACGATATCCGTTTTGTCGAGGACAACTGGGAGTCGCCGACACTGGGCGCCTGGGGACTTGGATGGGAAGTGTGGCTTGACGGGATGGAGGTGACGCAGTTTACCTATTTTCAGCAGGTAGGCGGTATCGCATGCGATCCTGTAGCGGCTGAAATAACATATGGGACCGAGCGTCTTGCGATGTATCTGCAGGGCGTGGAATCTGTTTTCGATATCGTATGGAACGAAAAAGATGGCGAGGTGACAACCTATGCCGATGTCCATAAAGAGAGCGAGTATGAATTTAGCAAATACCATTTCGAAGTGGCGGATGTGCCGATGCTTTTTCGCCATTTCGACGACGCTTCCGCAGAGTGTGTTCGATGCCTTGAAGCGGGCCTTCCTCTGCCGGCATACGATCAGTGCATGATCGCTTCGCATATATTCAATGTGCTCGATGCGAGAAAAGCGATTTCCCAGACCGAACGGGCCAACTATATTCTCAAAATCCGCGACCTGGCGAAAGGGTGTGCCGAGCTCTACAAAGAGCAAGAGAGCAAAAGAGAGGCCAGGGTGCACGGGAAAGAAGTTTCGACGCAGAATGCAAAAACTGGCGAAAGGCAGATATGAGGATCGGCGGGATTCTCGAGCTGCTAAACCGCATAAGTCCATTCGAACTACAGGAGAAGTGGGACAACGGCGGATTGCTGTTGGGTGATGAGAACGACTCGGTTTCAAAGATCGTACTGAGTGTGGATATCGATGAGGCGATGATCGAAAAAGCCGATCCAAAGACACTTTTCATTCTTCATCACCCGCTTATTTTTTCCGGATTGAAGCGGCTTTTGTGGAGCGAATACCCGGCCAATCTATTGAAAAAGATGATTCAAAAAGAGCAGAGCCTCATCGCGATGCACACCAATTTCGACCAGACCCATCTAAACCGTTATGTTTTTGAAGATGTGTTGGGTTTTGAAAACGTCGAATGCGAAGGTTTTGTATGTCGGGCCGAAGGGGAGTGGGAGGGCAACGCGCTACTCTCTCATATCAAGAGTGCGCTCGGGCTCGATGCATTGAAAGTCGTGGGCCAAAAGAGCCAAATATCCAGTGTGGCAATGACGACTGGATCGGGCGCAGGGCTTATGGATTTGGTGGATGCGGACCTCTTTCTTACAGGTGACATCAAATACCATGATGCGATGAAAGCGCTCTCTTTGGGGTTGATGCTGGCTGATATCGGACACTTCGAAAGTGAAAAATATTTTGCACAGGCACTTGCCGGTCATTTGAAAAATTTGCCGATTCCGGTTATAATAACCCAATCGATCAACCCCTTTCACTACATTTAAACAACGCAAGGAAATCCATGAACAAGCATCTTCAAGAGCTTATCGAACTTTCAAAAATCGACAAAGCGATAGACGCATTCGAACCAAGAGTCGAAGCTGCACGCGAAAAACTCACTGCAATCGAAGATGAAGAGAGTGCAGTAGAAGGCGAAATCTCTCAGTTGGAAGACGATATAAGAGATGCCGAGCTGAAAAAAGCGAAAAACGATCTGCACATTAAAGAGCTCAATGAAAAGCTCGAAGCCAACAAAAAAAAGATGGCGGAAGCCAAAACGGAAAAAGAGATCAAGGCTTTGCAGCTCGAAGAGGAGATAGCCAAAGAGCAGCTCGATTTCGCCCATGAAGAGATAGGGCGTCTCGAAAAGCTGATCGAAACCAGAAAAGCGGAAATAGAGGCGAAAAAAG
>JAMOOM010000204.1 GCA_027065515.1 Campylobacterales bacterium | reverse complement strand
GCCTCCACCTCGTCGGCGATTGCCGCATGGGAGATAATCGAAACGACCGGGGATCTATCATCTTTGTCCGCTTTCATTATCGCAGCTTTGAGGGTAGATGAACTATCCACCTCGTAAAGCACGTTCAGATTTTTACATTCCAGCCCGATCTCTTCGAAAACCTCTTTGGCCAAACGGCGCGTATAGGAGGCTTCATCGCGACATATCCATCTGAATTTCTCTATCTCTTCGGGCTTGAGCGATTTTGGAATCGGACTATTGCTAAACACCACCAACTCGTCTTCAAGCCATTCACGGTAGATTATATCCTCTTTGAAAATCGGAGTTTCGATCAAGCCCAGATCGACCTTTTTGTTTAAAATATCCTCGATCACCTGCGAGGATACTTCCACCTTGATCTGAACGTCGTTATGGATCACATCTTTGATGTTATTGAGGCATTTGCCAGGAATGATGAAGTTTCCGATCGTAAAAGAGGCGCCGATACGGAATGTGATCTCTTTGCTTATGATTTTGATCAGATCCTTCTCGGCATTGTTGATACATTTTTCAAGCCTTAACGCTATTTTATATAGATCTTCTCCCTCCTTGGTCAAAATGACACCATTCTTTTTTCGTTCGATCACCTTGCAATCGAGGTATTTTTCGATGAATTTGATCTGCTGCGTCACAGCCGGCTGGGAGATACCCAGCTTGGCCGAAGCTTTCGAAAAGCTTTTTTCACGAACGACGGTCAAAAAAGTCTCAAGTTTCGCAAAATCTTTCAACATAATCTATCCTTAATATTTTTATTTCTTATTTTAACATAACACTATTCGCAAAAGCAATAATATTTTATTATTTTGCGTTATAAACATGCTCATTCAGCGATTTGCTATATAATTTTTGATATACTAAATAATTATCTAATTTTAGAAAACGAGGCATGGATAAAATACTGGACCAACTAAATCCCGCGCAGCAGGAAGCTGCTCGCCATATCGACGGACCGATGCTGATTCTTGCAGGGGCCGGTAGCGGAAAAACCAAAACGATCACGACGAGGCTTGCTTACCTGCTCTCTTTGGGCATAGATCCCGCCAATACTCTTACGCTCACATTTACCAACAAGGCCGCCACCCAGATGCGCGAGCGCGCCCTCTCTATGATCGAGAATCCTCTCTACCCTCCACTTCTTTGCACCTTTCACAAATTCGGACTTCTGTTTTTGAAGTTCAATATCGAGAAGCTCGGTCGCAAAAACGATTTTGTAATCATCGATACCGACGACAAAAAGCGGATCGTCAAACAGATCGACAAAGAGCTGCCTGCATCTCTTGTGGCAAGTGAAATTTCACGCTACAAAAACTCGCTGATAAAGCCGGATCAGGCTATCGCCCAAGCCGAACATCCGCAATACAAAAAGATCGCGGCTATCTACAAGACATACCAAGAGTATATCGTCGAGAACAACCTTGTCGATTTCGACGACCTGCTAATGCTTACGCACGAACTGCTCGAGAAAGACGATGAACTGCGCAAAGCCACGAGCGAACGATACCGCTACATCATGGTCGATGAATATCAAGACACTAACGAACTTCAGCTGCAACTGCTCAAAAAGCTGTGCGACAGCCATACCAACCTGTGCGTAGTCGGCGACGACGACCAGAGTATCTACGGATGGCGCGGAGCGAATATCAAAAATATTCTCGAGTTTTCAAACATGTTCGAAAACACAAAGGTGGTCAAACTCGAAAACAACTACCGCTCCACCGAAGAGATTCTCAAAGCGGCAAATCTGCTGATTCAGCACAACAGAGGAAGACTTGGCAAGACTCTCATCAGTACATGCGGAAAAGGCGAGACTGTCACGATTTTTCAAAGCTCGGATGAAAACGAAGAGTCCGACAAGATCGCACGGGCTGTAAAACAGTTGATCGACAGCGGAGTGCCGGCTGGCGAAATCGCTGTGCTTTACCGCGTAAACGCCCTGTCTCGCTCGCTCGAAGAGGGTCTAGGCCGCGCAGGCATCGCATATCAGCTCGTGGGGGGAGTACGCTTTTATGAGCGGGCCGAGATAAAAGATGCCATCAGCTATCTGCGGATTATCGCCAACAACCACGACGACTTCAGTCTCAAACGGGTTATCAACCGCCCCAAACGCGGCATAGGAAAAGCGACGATCGACAAGATCGAAAAGGCGGCATTCGAAAAACGCCAGTCTCTCTATAGATTTTTGAGCGAAAGCCCCAAAGAGGAGCTATCCAAGCTGCTGAGCAAAAAGGCATATGCATCGATCAACCGTTTCATAAACGATCTTGAAATACTGCAAGAGACACTGGAGAGATCCACGATGGAATTCATGGAAGCTTTCGATCGCACTATCGGGCTCAAGGCATTCTATGCCGCACTGCCGGATGGAATGGAGCGGGTGTTGAACCTGGATGAATTCTATGGGCTTTTCCGCGATATGGTCAAAAAATCACCAGATATCTCACTGGATGCGTTTCTCAACGAGATATCGCTTCAAAGCGACCAGGACCAGATCAAAGGGGAGCAGATCTCCATCATGAGCGTCCACGCCTCCAAGGGATTGGAGTTTACCCATCTTTTCGTGATCGGAATGGAGGAGGAGTTCTTTCCGCTGCTAGGCGATGGCTGTGACATGGAAGAGGAGCGAAGGCTCGGTTATGTGGCTATGACAAGAGCAAAAAAGACACTGACACTCTCTACGGTCCAAAGCCGTTTTCACAAAGGTCGCAGGAAACATCTGGAAAAGAGCCGTTTCCTGACCGAAGCGGGACTTTTGAAAGGCGCTCTCTCGATCGAGAAGAGTACAGGTTTCAAAAAAGGAGATCTGGTCAAACACAAGCTTTTCGGTATGGGACGCGTACTCGAGGTGGCCCGCGCGGGTCGTGATTTCAAACTGAAAATCAATTTCGGCGGCAATCGTCGTGAAATTCTTTCATCGTTCGTCGAAAAGATATAGCATGCAAAAATGCCCCAACCGCCTTTTCGTGGCCAAAAAACCGATGTTTATAGGTTCCAATACCTTTCTTTCACAGATAAAGCGCCGCTACAAAGTCAAGAAGGCCGGTTTTTCCGGCACGCTCGATCCTTTCGCGTGCGGAGTGCTGATTATCGCTTTCGGGCAATACACCAAACTTTTCAGATTTCTCAAAAAGACGCCAAAAACATATCGTGCAGTATTGTGGCTCGGCGCTATAAGCGAAACTCTTGATATCGAAAAAGTGGAGCGTATCGAGGATATCCCGCCTTTGGACGAAGCGAAAGTTCGTGAAGCGGTAGAATCGTTCGTGGGAGATTATGATTATGTTCCGCCAAGATACAGCGCCAAAAAGATCGAAGGCAGGCGCGCCTACGAAATGGCCAGGGAGGGCGAAAAGATCGAAATGAAACCCTGCCGCTCCCGAATCGACGCCATCAGATATCTGCACTACCGCCACCCCTTCGTCACTTTCGAAGCCGATGTTTCAGAAGGGACGTATATCCGTTCGCTGGGCGAATCGATCGCGAAAAAGCTTGGATGCGACGGTGCGCTGAGTTACCTGGAGCGACTCAGGGAGGGAAAATTCGTTTACGAAAACGAGAAAGCGCTCAATCCTTTGGATTACCTGGAGCCTCCTTTGAATCACTACCTGAAAGATCCACAGGATCTGATGCTTGGCAAAAAACTTCGAAAAAGTGATTTCAGCATTCAAGAAAAAGGTGAATACACCATCGTTTTCGATGACTGTTTTGCGATCGTATCGATCGATGAAGGCGAAAGAGTGCGCTATCTGCTGAACAAGGTAAAACTATGCTCGTACTGACCCGCAAAAAAGACGAAGCGATCAGGATAGGCAGCGATATCGTCATACGTATCGTCTCGATCGACAAAAACAGTGTGCGCATCGGCATAGAAGCTCCAAAAGATATGACGATACTGCGCGAAGAGCTGGCACTGGCTGTCAGCGAAGAGAATATCAAAGCGGCCAAAGAGACTACGGACGAGATATTGGCGAAACTCAAGGAGAGACTCATGAGCAAGGATGCGGCAGATGACGATCCACGCCCCAGCTAAAGTCAACATTTTTCTGAAAATCACAGGAGTCCGGGGAAACTACCATGAGCTTCGCTCCCGCTTCGTCCGCATAGATTCACTCTACGACACCATCACATTCGTCGAAAAAGCGTCTCCTTCGGATCGATTCGAACTACGCTCATCATCGCCTCTGCCGTCGAACAATACCCTGTTTAAAGCCTATACTCTACTAAAAGAGCGATCACCGTCGGTTGAAACCTTTTTCAAAGAGTATGCAGTGAAGCTGGACAAAAAGATTCCGCAAGGAGCCGGCTTAGGAGGCGGAAGCTCGGACGCTGCAGCATTTTTGCATCTGTGCAACGAAGTATGCGAACTAGGGCTGGATCTTCCCATATTGGCCTCTTTGGGAGAAAAGATCGGCGCGGATGTTCCTTTTTTCATCTATGGATACCCAAGCGCCAATGTGGAAGGAATCGGGGAGATAATCACGCCTTTTGAAGAGAATGTGCCGAAACTGAATCTCTTCACGCCCGCCATCCATTGTGACACGGCAGCGGTTTACAGAACTTTCAGAGAGAGATTTGCCACTTCGATCGATCCGGATGCCGCACGCTCATGGAAAGAGACAAAAAGCGAAGAGTTGCTGAAAAATCTGGATCCAATCGAAGCCAACGACCTTTTCGAGGCTGCGCTCGCATTGTATCCGGAGCTGAAACAGCTTCGCTCTCCCATGCAATTCTTCAGCGGCAGCGGCAGCACACTCTTTTCCAAAGCGACATGAGGTTAGGTATAATAAAAGCTTCAAGTCGGCCTTAGAGCTGCCTGTTGGAAACTTCACCTTTGAAAGAGAGAGATGTCTATCAAAATCGTCGCCAAAAACAAAAAAGCGTTTCACGACTATGAAATTCTCGAAAAGCTCGAAGCGGGCATAGAGCTTTTGGGAAGCGAGGTAAAATCGATCCGCATGGGTCGCGTGAACCTCAAAGATAGTTATGTGCGCATCATCAAAGGTGAAGCGTGGGTATTTGGTATGCACATCTCTTTGCTCGACAGCACGAACCCGCACTACAAGCCCGACGAGAAACGTCCAAGAAAACTTCTTTTGCATCGCAAGCAGATCGACAAGTGGATGGGACGCATCAAAAGAGAGGGTTTGACGATCGTGCCGTTGATGCTCTATTTCAACGAACGCAACAGGGCCAAACTCCAAATCGCTCTGGCCAAAGGCAAAAAAGAGCACGACAAACGTGAAACCCTCAAACGTAAAACAGCGGAAAGAGAAGCGCGTGCTGCAATGAAAAACCATTGATGCAGTCTATATCAAAAAAGGAGAGATCATGTTTTCCACACTGAAAAACCAATCCAAAGCTACCGAGTTGATTCAAAAGGCTCACGAAACGATCGAAGAGGCCACTGCCAGGATCGATAGGGCAAAAGAGAGATTTGTCGAAGCTGTCTCACGCAGCGACAACATCAGGGAACGAATCGGCAAAAAATCGATCGTCAAATTTCAAAATCTGCTGAAGCGAATGAGAAACGAACCGCCTGCGGAGTTGCCGCCATTGAGCGACACTCTTTTTATCGAACAGTCCGAGCCGCTGATAGAGATGGCGGAAACGAAGACCCCTGCTGTCGCACGGCTTGCCAAAAAGAAGGGCTGGGCGCTCTTTCTCTCCTTTTTTACAGCCGTACTCACCGTAGGGGTCGCATTTCTCATTGCCGCCCTGGCCACGGGAAAGCCTTTGAAGATCGAAACTTTCACCCAAAAAGAGAGCATCGAGGCGATGCTGAGGTGGATCGGAGGCGGAGCATACGACCCTTCCATAGGCAACACTGTTTATGGGGCTATAGGCCTTGGTTTGGCGGCATTGGCTGCCGCATTGATCGTATGGTCCATGGTGATGTCCGGCAC
>JAMOOM010000203.1 GCA_027065515.1 Campylobacterales bacterium | reverse complement strand
CTTCCGTTATCGCTACATGCAGATGGCTCGAAGAGCAGGGTGTGCGCGTGACATACCTGCCGGTCAACAGCGACGGTATCGTTCAGGCGCACACCGTTCGCGACTTTATCACCGACAAAACGGCACTTGTCTCGATCATGTGGGCCAACAACGAAACGGGAGCGATTTTCCCCATCGAAGAGATAGCGGAAATCTGCAAAGAGAAGAGCGTGCTCTTTCACACCGACGGAGTTCAGGCCGTGGGGAAAATTCCGGTGGACGTCACGCATGCCGGTGTCGATTTCATGAGTTTTTCGGCCCACAAATTTCACGGACCAAAAGGTGTCGGAGGCCTGTATATAAAAGATGGGCATCCGCTTACATCGCTGCTGCATGGGGGAGAGCATATGGGAGGACGGCGTTCGGGCACACTGAATGTCCCTGGTATCGTAGGCATGGGAAAAGCGATGGAGCTGGCTACATACTATCTGAAATTCGAGGAGCAAAATGTCAGGCGCCTGCGCGACAAACTCGAAGATGCGATTTTGGAAATTCCTGACATCTACAGTGTCGGGCCGCGCGAACAGCGCACTCCAAATACGGTACTGGTCTCCGTACGCGGCGTCGAGGGAGAAGCGATGCTTTGGGATCTCAACAGAGCCGGCATTGCAGCCAGCACCGGAAGCGCCTGCGCAAGCGAAGATCTCGAAGCCAATCCGATCATGTCGGCCATAGGCGCAGACAGCGAGCTGGCGCATACTGCCGTCAGGTTGAGCCTGAGTCGTTTCACGACCGAAGAGGAGATAGACTACACGATCGAACAGTTCAAAAAAGCGGTGGAGCGCCTAAGGAGTATATCGAGCTCTTACGCGTATATGCCAGAAAATATGAAAACGACAGAAGGAGCACATAATGGCTAAGAACGATCTGATTGGCGGAAGCATCTGGGAAGAGTACAGCCAAAAAGTACAGGATTTGATGAACAATCCCAAAAACCAGGGAGAGTTGACCGAAGAGGACGCCAAGCGCCTTGGCGGCGAACTGATCGTCGCCGATTTCGGAGCCGAA
>JAMOOM010000202.1 GCA_027065515.1 Campylobacterales bacterium | reverse complement strand
GCAAGGGAATCTCCATTGATGAAATTCTCGACCTGCTCGCTATTCGTATTCTCGTTGCAGAGCCAATAGAGTGTTACAGGGCGCTAGGTGTTTTGCATCTCAATTTCAAGCCACTGATCGCGCGCTTTAAAGATTATGTAGCACTCCCCAAGGAGAATGGATATCAGACGCTTCATACCACGGTATTCGACGATACGTCGATCATAGAGGCGCAGATTCGAACGTTCAAGATGCATAAAACGGCTGAGCTCGGGATTGCGGCACACTGGAAATACAAGCTGGGCGAGTCTTTGATAAACATAGAGTGGCTTAAAAACCTCTCTTATCAAAATGCATCGATCGAAGAGTTTTACGAGTTGGTGAAAAACGACCTGTATACCGAAGACATCAACGTATTTACACCGGCGGGCGATCAGATATCGTTGCCCAGAGGCGCTACGGTGCTCGATTTTGCCTATGCCGTTCATACGCAAGTGGGTGAAAGAGCATCCACCGCACTGGTGAACAAGCAGCCGACTTCACTTTTGAGTGAGCTTAAAAATGGAGATCTGGTCCGCATTATCACGTCCGATAGACCGATCTACCACTGCACATGGATCGATGCGGTCAAGACCTCACGGGCAAAAAGCCATATGAGATACCGATGCAAGCAGCGACTTAAAGAGATCGATAGAATCAGCGCGCTCAATATCCTTTCGGCCGCCCTGGACGTGCCGTATGGAAAAGTTGAAGAGTGGGTCGAAAATGAAAAACTGGTCGATCAGCTTTACCGAGTGACCCGTGAGCTCAGCTACTACAAAGAGATATTGAGGAAATTTATCGAAAAAAACAGAGAAGAGAAATCGATACTTACGACGATCTTCCATCGCCCACGAAAGCGCCTGAAGCGATTCGATTTCGAAAACTTTGTCGTCTATTCTACGGAGAGCATAGAGAGCGTAGAGTTCGATTACTGCTGCCATCCCAAGCGAAACGATCCGATTCTCGCCTTCAAAGAGGGTTCGCGCGCGATAGTGCACCATAAATTCTGCGAGAAAGCGTACACTCTCCTTCAACGCCATGAGCCTATGATTTTCATCGACTGGAACGAATCGAAAGCGCAGAGGTATCGTCTTTTGGTTTCACTGAAGGATGAAAAGGGTGCATTGGCCAAACTGCTTTCGCATCTGGGGCGAATCGATGCCAATATCGTATCTTTAAGGCTTGGGGACGGAATGGCGCAGAGCAATTACTGTGAAGTGATCTTCGAAAGCAACGACAGAGATCTTGGCCATCTGAAAACGGTTATAGAGCGCCATTTCAAGGTGATCGAGCTCGTAAATTTGACAGACGCATATATGCATTGAGAAAAAATTAATTCGACAGGAGAAGAGAAAATAGATGCCACATACAGAAAAAATCCAGACAGCTTTGAGCGAAATAAGACGCGGAAGTGCGGAAATCATCACGGATGAACAGATCGAGAAACTTCTGACTCGCTATTACGAGACAGGAGAGCCGTATTATGTCAAAGCCGGGTTTGATCCAACGGCACCGGATCTTCATCTGGGGCATACGGTATTGCTGCAAAAACTGGCGGCATTTCAAAAATATGGCGGCATCGTGCAGTTTCTGATTGGCGATTTCACAGGGATGATCGGAGACCCTACGGGAAAAAGCCAGACGCGTAAAAAATTGACGCAAGAAGAGGTTAAAGCCAACGCCAAGAGTTACGAAAAGCAGGTTTTCAAGATTTTGGATCCTGAAAAGACTGTTGTGGTTTTCAACAGTGACTGGCTGGGGAAACTAACAAGTTATGAAATGATCGAACTCGCCTCAAAGCGCACGGTAGCGAGAATGCTCGAGAGGGACGATTTTGAAAAACGCTTCAAAAGCGGGCAGGATATCTCTATTTACGAATTTTTCTATCCGTTGTTCCAGGGTTACGACAGCGTAGTGCTCAAAAGCGATATCGAGATTGGCGGTACCGACCAGAAATTCAATCTTCTGATGGGCCGGCATCTGCAGCGCGCCTATAATGTGGGTAAAGAGCAGGTCGTAATGATGATGCCTATACTCGAGGGTCTCGATGGTGTGCAAAAGATGAGCAAATCGTTGGGCAACTTCATAGGCGTTACCGAAGACCCAAATACTATGTTTGCCAAAATTATGAGTATCAGCGACGATTTGATGTGGCGCTATTACGATCTTTTGAGTGCACGCACAATTCCGCAGATCGAAAAGATGAAAGAGGATGTAGCAAACGGAACACTGCATCCAAAGCGCGCCAAAGAGATGCTCGCCGAAGAGATAGTCGAGCGCTTTCACTCCAAAGAGGCGGCCTCGGAGGCGCGTGAAGAGTTCAACAAGGTTTTTAAACAAAAGGACCTTCCGACCGATATGCCCCAATACGAGATAGAAGGGCCGATCTGGATAGCCAAAGCGCTGGTGGAGGCAGGACTCGAGCCTTCTACCTCGCAGGCTAGACGCGATCTTGCCGCAGGTGCCGTACGAATCGACCAGAAGAAAGTGGAGGATAAGGACTTGCAATTGGAGGCTGGAGAGTATATACTTCAGGTAGGAAAGAAAAAATTTGCGAAAGTGAAGGTGAAATAGTGGAACTAAAGCCTGTAAAAATCGGAAAATATACCCTGAAATATCCGATCATTCAGGGCGGGATGGGTGTAGGTGTCAGCTGGGACAGATTGGCGGGGCACGTAAGCCTAGAAGGCGGGCTTGGCGTGATAAGCAGTGTCGGTACAGGCTACTACGAAAATCAGGCATATGTTGACAAACAGGTCGCCGGCAGGCCGCTGGAGGTGGAGAATTTCTACTCGAAAAAAGCACTTATGAAAATCTTCGAGAATGCCCGCAAAATATGTGGCGATGCACCTTTGGCGTCGAATGTTTTGTATGCCATCAACGATTATGGTCGCGTAGTCGAAGACTCTTGTGAAGCTGGCGCCGATATGATTATTACCGGAGCTGGACTCCCTACGAACATGCCGGAATTTACAGCCAATTTTCCGGATGTCGCGCTGATTCCGATCGTCTCTTCTCCCAAGGCTTTGCGCCTGATATGCAGGCGATGGGAGAAACGCTATGGCCGAATTCCGGATGGAGTCATACTGGAGGGACCCTTGAGCGGCGGCCATCAGGGATTTACATATGAGCAGTGCCAGATGGAGGAGTATCAGCTCGAAAATCTGATCGGACCCGTAGTTGAAGAAGCTAAAAACTGGGGAGGCATTCCCGTTTTCGCTGCCGGGGGCATATGGGACAAAAGCGATATAGAAAGATGTATCGAGCTCGGGGCCTCCGGTGTCCAGATGGGAACCAGGTTTATCGGTACATACGAATGCGACGCGCACCAGAATTTCAAAGATGTGCTTATCAATGCCAAAAAAGAGGATATTCTTCTTCTCAAGTCGCCCGTCGGCTATCCGGCAAGAGGGGTGCGAACCAATTTGATCGATTTGGTGGAAAAGCGCGAAGGACCGGCGATCAAGTGCATAAGCAACTG
Organism: Campylobacterales bacterium; assembly: GCA_027065515.1. Classification (GTDB taxonomy): domain Bacteria; phylum Campylobacterota; class Campylobacteria; order Campylobacterales; family Hydrogenimonadaceae; genus Hydrogenimonas. The sequence continues at coordinate 2,484 of JAMOOM010000202.1, read as the reverse complement.
CGTGGCCCCTTGCAAAAGAGGCGTAGAAGCCAAGCAGGTGGGGTACTGTATCGCCGACAGGCTGAGCGACGCCTATATGGGAAATAAAGAGCTGGGGCTCTACTTTACCGGCTCCAACGGCTACCGAATCGATGGTCTAATCAGTGTCAAAGAGCTGATGGATAGACTCGTTAACGGAGAGTGAATATTATAAAAAGAGCTCTTTTTGTACTTTTGATCCTCATTGCGGGTCTTAGTGCTCAGCCTTATGGGCAGAAACTTCAAAATGCTGCCCGTTCGATAGATTCGGTCTCCAAATCGACAGTCTGGAAGGGATATCATCAATACCAGTCCCTTTATATGAAGGGACTTTTGGAGAACAACAAAACTCTTCAGATCGAAGCGCTCAGGGGTCTTGTCAAGGCCTCTTCCAAGCTGGGCCTCGATCCTACGAGATACAAAAATGCCCTCAGGCTTATCGAGCCAAAAAATCCACAAAAAAAGAAGAGCAAGGCAGCCAAAAGCTCCAGATCCGCCAAAGAAAAAAAATCAGAAACACAAAAACGTGACAGGGTCGTTCATCTTCTTGAATACGATATGAAAAAAATCGCCAAAATTGCAGGTTTGACAATGGGCGACAAGGCTTTGAATGTCACTCTCTCCCGCCCATTTTCCAAAAAAAATGTACACCATTTCGTATTGAAACGAAAAGCCCGTTATCTATATGTGTTCGATATCGCTCCCGTTCGCGCTCCATTTTCTATCAAACGATACAAAGGCGGCGCCGTCAAAGAGGTGAGAATCGCCCAATACGATCCAAAAAAGGTGCGAATCGTCATCGAAACGAAGAAAAAATATAAACCGTCGGTAGATATTAAAGATCGAAAAATGACGATTTCGCTTCCAGCACATAAAAAAAGAGTGAAAACTACGCATTATACGCAAAAGAAAAAGGCTCCCGGCAAGGCGGACAGAAAGAGGAGCCATATACCCATGCGCATATATACCGTGGTGATCGACCCTGGCCATGGTGGCAAAGATTCCGGCGCTGTCGGCTACCACAGAAAAATGGAAAAAGATGCCGTGTTGGCAATAGCGAAAGATTTGGCAAAAATACTTAAAAAACGCGGTTTTCGTGTCTATCTTACGCGAAACAGCGATCGCTTCATCTCCCTCAAAGAGAGGACGCGCATGGCAAATAGAAAAAACGCGGACTTTTTTATCTCTATACATGCCAACGCCGTGCCAAAGAGGCGGGATTTTCTAAAAAGCAAAGGTATCGAAACATATTTTCTCTCCCCCGCAAGAACCGCCAGAGCCAAACGGGTTGCCGCATTGGAGAACAGAGCGGATATCGCCAACATCGACTATTTTACTAAAAACGACTATCTGCATATGCTCAATAGAGAAAAGATTATCAAATCCAACAAGCTTGCGATGGATATTCAAGATCAGATGCTCAAATCGGTAAGAAAAAAATATAGGAATGTCTTGGATAATGGCGTTCGCAATGGGCCTTTCTGGGTGCTTGTAGGCGCGCAGATGCCAGCGGTTCTTATAGAGACTGGATTTATCACCAACCCTACGGAGGCGAAGCGGCTTTTTAACCCATACTACAGAAAGCTTTTGGCTCAAGGTATCGCAAACGGAATTGCGAACTACATCTATAGAAACAAAGAGTAGCAAAGAAGGGCGGCAGTAATCGCGCCCTTTTGTCTATTTGTAGTTTTTGATGGCACTCTCAAGAAGAGAAATGGCTACATCTTTTCCTTTGAAATCTTTGACTTTGACCCATTTGTTTGGTTCGAGCATTTTATATGTTTCGAAAAAGTTTTTGATTTTATTCAAAGTAGCTTTCGGGAGATCTTCGTAGTTTTGAATGTTTTCGTATGAAGGATCGATTTTGGTGACAGGTACCGCAAGAAGCTTTTCGTCCATACCCGCTTCATCTTCCATGATCAATACGCCAATCAGTCGGCATTTGATGACAGCGCCTGCCTGCACAGGATAGTCGTTCAATACTAAAATGTCGATCGGATCGCCATCGTCCGCCAAAGTGTTTGGCACAAAACCGTAGTTGGCCGGATAGAACATCGCCGAATAGAGCACTCTGTCTACAAATATAGCGCCGCTATCTTTTTCCACTTCATATTTGATGTTCGATCCATAAGGGATTTCGATCAGCGCGTGTACTTTGTCGGGAAAATCACCGTGTCCGATTTTGGATATATCCATTTGTTACTCCTGATAAATTTGATAGGAAATTTTAGCGCAATATGATTAAAATTTCTTCATATTATAATGAAATATGGAAAATGGATAGAAAACTTGCTTCGATCGACTTGGATTGTCGATGGATTATGGTGATATCAAAGCGATTCATAATCGATTACCGCTTCGATATCCGGAAAACGGGATGCCAACATCGTTTCGATCTTTTCGATCTTTTGACGTGCGCTCTGTTCGTCGGGAGACAGAAAAGAGATGGCTATCTGAGCCTCCTTG
>JAMOOM010000201.1 GCA_027065515.1 Campylobacterales bacterium | reverse complement strand
CACAATACCGACAATCCACAACCACCAGATCTGGGAATCGACGAAAAACTGATTAAAAAATACCTTGATGCCGTTGGCTTCGATATAGTTGACGAAAAGACCACTGTAAAAAATGAAACTAAACAGCTGCCAAAAAAGCGTACCGAAAAACAATATGGATAAAATTCTCACCATCATCGCACTCTCTCCTTCTTCCATCTTTTCAGGCGCCAGATGGATGAGGGCGCTTTGTCGCTGAAGCCCTCTTTCGATTCTACCACGACATCGCATAGATCTCTGGCTGTAGGCTCATCGAAAGGCTTGCCGTGAAGATTTGCGGATGTCGTATAGCACCATCCACACTTTTCAATGAAATCTTTGTGTCGCTCATCGCATACCACGCGGAATGAAAGACCTGAAGGAAGAATAAAAGAGGTTTTTACACTGCGCCGCACGAATCGTCGATGAGCTGCGGGCACACGACCGATCATGGCGATATCTTCAAAACGCGCAAAAGCCATTAGAAACGGGCGCTTCAAAGACCTACCCTTCACTTTGGCCAATCTGCGTGCCGACTGAGAAAGAAACCCTACAGTCGTATCGGTTTGCGCCAGATAGACCAGTTCAGGATGCATCACTCGCCAAGATAGTCCTGAATGGCTATAGGCTCGAGCGCACTGTCGTTTTCTATCTCTTCGATAGCTGCCGCAGCTGCACGCGCGGCGGCGAGTGTCGTGAAATACGGCACGTTGAATCGCAATACCGCCTGGCGAATCCGCTTAGCATCGTCTTTGCTCGATTTGTTGTCAGAAGTGTTCAGCACCATATCGATATCACCGTTTTTGAGCAGATCTTCGACATTGGGGCGTCCTTCGGAAATCTTGAGAACCACTTCGCTCTCTACGCCGGCTTCCTGAAGAACACGGTGCGTGCCGGAAGTGGCCACGATCTTGAAGCCAAGCTCCCTGAAAAGACGCCCTATGGCGGGCCCCTCACCCTTGTCGTGATCCGTGAGAGAGATGAAGATCGTACCGCTTTGGGGGATCCGGTTTTTGGAAGCGAACTGGCTCTTCGCGAACGATATGCCAAACGTACGGCTGATGCCCATCACTTCGCCGGTCGATTTCATCTCGGGACCGAGTATCACATCCGAACCGATCAGCTTGCTGAAAGGAAATACCGCCTCTTTGACCGCGATATGGTTTTTGAGCTTTGGCTTTAGGACATTGCCGTCGTCCATGACCACATTGAAGGTATCGTAAAATGCAAGCGCTTCACGCAAGTCACCTTTCACCATGACGCGTGTAGCGACTTTCGCCAATGGAACGCCGGTAGCTTTGGATACGAAAGGCACCGTTCGGCTCGCTCTTGGATTTACCTCTATGAGATAGACTTCATTTCTAAAGATCGCGTACTGGATATTGAGCAGGCCCTTTACGCCAAGTCCAAGCGCTATCGCCTTCGTCTGGTTTTCCACATCTTCAAGAAGCTTGTCAGAAATCGAAATGGTCGGCAAAGAGCAGGCGCTGTCGCCGGAATGGATGCCCGCTTCTTCGATATGCTGCATGATGGCGCCTATATAGACATCTTTGCCGTCGCTGATCGCATCCACATCGAGCTCGATCGCATGATCTAGAAACTTGTCGATCAGAACAGGCGACTCATTGCTTACGCTGACCGCTTCGTCCATATATGTCCGGAGCTCCTCTTCGCCGTAAACGATGCGCATGGCCCTGCCCCCGAGAACGTAGCTTGGGCGCACAAGCACCGGATATCCGATGCGCGATGCGATGGCGAATGCCTCTTCTTTGGCGAATGCGGTGCCGTTTTCGGGTTGCTTTAGGCCAAGATCGGCGATAAATGCCGAAAATTTTTCCCGATCTTCGGCTTCGTCGATCACTTTTGCGCTCGTTCCTATGATCTTTCCGCCAATGGATGTGATCTTTTTGGCCAGTTTCAACGGGGTCTGTCCACCGAAATGAACGATAATGCCATCGGGATTTTCCGTCTCTATCACCTGTCGCACATGCTCGAAATCGATCGGATCGAAATAGAGAATGTCACTGGTGTCGTAATCTGTGGATACGGTTTCGGGATTGCAGTTGTACATGATCGAAGTGATCTCCATATCTTCGAGCGCGAAAGAGGCGTGAACACAGCAGTAGTCAAACTCTATACCCTGCCCGATACGGTTTGGTCCGCCGCCGATAATGAGCACTTTTCGCCCTTCGCCGCCACCGGATTTCAAACCACTCTTTTGTGGCGGTGTCATAACATTTGTCGATGAGTACAGATATGGCGTCAAAGCCTTGAATTCGGCTGCACAGGTGTCCACTTCATGATATTCGAGCTCCACACCATGACGCTTTCTTGCAGTGTATATATCGTTTTCACTAAGATCCATATGCTCTTTGTCGTTGATGATCTTGGCGATCATCGCATCGCTGAAACCATCGGCCTTCACTCTTCTTAAAAGCTTTGGATCCTGAAGGGTATCGATATCTATAAAACCTTCGAGCTTTACGATATCGCGGATCTGGCGCAAAAACCACGGATCGATATTACATAGCGAAAAGATTTCGTCCACATCGAATCCTTTTCTGAATGCCTGTGCAACATAGAGCAGGCGATTTTCGTTCGCGCGTCTGATTTCACGCCTGAGCGTATCGTCGTCACAGGTAACCGGATCGAATCCCACAAGGCCTGTCTCGAGCGAGCAGAGTGCCTTTTGTACGGACTCTTTGAATGTTCGCCCGATCGCCATCACCTCTCCCACGCTCTTCATGGAGGTCGTCAGTGTCGAATCGGCTTGCGGGAATTTCTCGAAAGTAAATCGTGGAATCTTGGTGACTACGTAATCTATGACGGGCTCGAAACTTGCGGGTGTGCCCGTAATATCGTTTTTTATCTCATCGAGTGTAAATCCTACGGCCAGAAGTGTGGCGACTTTGGCTATCGGATAACCCGTAGCCTTGGAAGCCAGCGCGGAAGACCTGCTTACGCGTGGATTCATTTCGATGACGATCATCCGTCCCGTTTTCGGGTTCACGGAAAACTGTACGTTGGAGCCGCCCGTATCGACGCCGATCTCTCTTAGAATCCTGAAACTGTCGTCACGCATTCGCTGGTACTCTTTATCGGTAAGAGTGAGCGCCGGGGCGACTGTAATCGAATCTCCCGTATGCACGCCCATAGGATCGACGTTTTCGATAGAGCAGACGATGATGCAGTTGTCGGCGCGGTCTCTTATGACCTCCATCTCGTACTCTTTCCACCCAAGAAGGCTCTCTTCGATCAGAATTTCGCTGATCGGGCTAGCTTCCAGGCCCGTAGCGGCCAACGATTTGAATTCGTCCATATTGTACGCCACACCGCTGCCGCCACCGGCAAGAGTGTAGGATGCACGAATAATAAGAGGGAATCCGATATTTTCGGCTGCTTTTACTGCCTCGTCCATCGAATAGGCATACTGGCTCTTTGGAAGATCCATGCCGATTTTGAGCATAGCCTCCTTGAAAGCCTGCCTGTCTTCGCCCTTCTTGATCGCTTCGGGATTGGCTCCCAAAAATTCGATACCCTCGAGCATCCCTTTTTCATGCATACTCATAGCCACATTGAGAGCTGTCTGCCCGCCCATTGTGGGGAGTATCGCATCGACACCCTCTTTTTTTATAATGCGATCGATCACCTCTTCGCTGATCGGTTCGATATATGTACGATCGGCAAACTCCGGATCCGTCATGATCGTGGCTGGGTTCGAGTTGATCAGCACGACCCGGTATCCGAGCTCTTTCAGGGTTTTGGCTGCCTGTGTGCCGGAATAATCGAATTCGCACGCCTGACCGATGACGATCGGTCCCGATCCGATCAATAAAATCGTCTGGATATCTTCGCGTTTTGGCATATGGAAGCGCTCCTTGGAGAAATTTTTATATTTTACTCAATGTGCTCTTACAGTGTGCTTTCAGGGCGCGCTCAACCAGACAAATTCGGGATGCAGCGTATCACCGAAAAGCTCGATCCTGGCATTTTTGAAACCCTGCATCTTCCGTACCGACAAGACCCTCCCTACCGGTATGCCGGCTGGAAAAATATGATCGAGGCCGCTGGTCAGCACTTTGTCTCCGATATTTAGAGGCATCCATTCTGGAATGTACTTTACGATCATATGGCGTGCATCCAGTCCGGTTGCGATACCGGGAGCCCTTTTGTCGCCGACATATACTGCGAAGTTGCACTCTTTGTCGCCTGCAAGAATCATCAATGGACGTTGCATTTTTTCGACAACGATACCTATGGCCATTTTATCGCGTATTACCCCATAATTGATCCGGGGATCGTAATCTTTGAACTTGTCCAGCCAGAGTTGCTGGAAATTACCCAGCTTTACATAACCTCTGGCATGCGCCACTTTGAAAGTCGTGTTGAAGTCTTTTGAGAGTCCGAGCGCAGAGGATATCGCTTTAAAGTTTTCCGCATCGCTTCTGTATCGCAAAAAGCGATGCTCGAGTTGGCGAATCTGCTCGCGCAGCCGGTCAATCCTCTCGGCCTGTGAGATATGGCGCTCTATACTCTTTTCTATAGCTACTTTGGAGTCGATAAAAAAAGATTGAAATGCCTGGGAGAAAGATAGAAAAAATGTTCGTATCGCCGGGCTATAGAGGATTAGGCCCGTTGCACCCAAAGCAATCAGGAAGAGAAAAACCTTCCGTCTAATCATACGCCAGTTGCTGGAGAATATCGATCTCTTCCAGTGCTCGTCCGGTTCCTTTGGCTACTGCAAGAAGAGGCTCTTCCGCAACATAGATCGGCAACTTTACTATGTCTGAGAGATATTTATCGAGCATGCGGATCAAGGCACCCCCGCCAGTCAACACGATGCCGTTTTCGACGATATCTCCTGCAAGATCGGGAGGTGTCTGCTCCAGAATGTCTTTTAGGGCTTCCGCAATTTCTCTTAGAGGCTCCTTCATCGCTTCTCTGGTATCTTCACTACTAAGCTCCACAGAACTTAAAAACCCACTCTGGTCGCGTCCGTTTATCACTGTCAAAAGCTCTTCGGAAAGCGGAAGGGCGCTACCCACTTCTATTTTGATCTCCTCCGCAACTCTATCACCAATCAAGAGATTGTATTTGCGTTTGACATAGTCCGCAATCGCCTGATCGATCGTATCACCTGCGGTTCGGATCGATTTACTGATCACCAGGCCGCCGAGCGACACAACGCCGATCTCCGTCGTGCCGCCTCCGATATCGACTACGAGATTACCGTGAGGCTCCTTTACAGGCAAGCCAGCACCGATTGCAGCAGCCATCGGCTCTTCGATCAAAAAAACCTCTCTTGCACCTGCGCTCAGCGCAGACTCGCGCACAGCTTTACGCTCCACTTGCGTAAGCCCGAACGGAACGCAGACGATGATACGCGGACGAATGAAAGTGGTACGATGGTGCGCTTTTTCGATAAAATAGCGAATCATCTTTTCAGTAATATCGAAGTCCGCGATCACACCGTCTTTCAATGGGCGCACAGCCCTGATGTTGCCGGGGGTCTTTCCTACCATCTCCTTTGCTTCATGGCCCACCGCCAATACTTTTTCACTTCCCATGCGGTTGCTCTGTATAGCCACGACGGAGGGCTCGTTGATGATTATCCCCTCTCCTTTGACAAGGACCAGCGTGTTTGCAGTACCCAGATCTATAGCCATATCGTTGGAAAAGAGACCTATCAATTTATCAAAAATCATAATTACGCGCTCTTTTTATTTTTCTTGATACGTAGCGGCTTAGCTCCACTCTTGACGACATCTTCTGTTACGATCACCTCGTAACCGCCAAACTCGGGAAGATCGAACATGATATCGACCATCACCTCTTCTATAATCGATCTAAGGCCGCGCGCACCAGTTTTTCTCTCGATAGCCCGTTGGGCGATGGCCTCGAGTGCCGCAGGCTCAAAAGTGAGCTCGACATCATCGATGGCAAAAAGTTTTTTGTACTGTTTTACCAAAGC
>JAMOOM010000200.1 GCA_027065515.1 Campylobacterales bacterium | reverse complement strand
GTATGACCGATGGTGGTGATAAAGTTGGTGTCACGTGAGAATCTTGGAACCAGATGCAGATGGATATGTTCCGCGATACCTGCTCCGGCGGCAGCTCCTAGGTTCATGCCCAAATTCACTCCTTCGGCACCGAACCCCTCTTTTAGCATCGCCACTCCCTGTTGGGCCAGTGCGCTCATCCGCAACCAGATATCCGGCTCCACAGTTTCGAGTGCATCGGTATGCTCATGGGGAATGATCATGAAGTGACCCGGTGTATATGGATATCGATTCATCACAACGAAGCAAAAATCGTCGCGATACAACACGTGATTTTTTTCATCCAGCTCGGGATGGCTGGATATATGACAAAAGACACACCCGTCGATCTTTTCATCCTTTTTGCCTGTGATGTAGTCGGTTCTCCAGGGGGCATAAAGGTATTGCATGATTTATCCTATTAGATAGATTATATTTGGCCAAAGCATCACGATCGCCAGGGCTGTCAGCTGCAAGAGTATGAATGGAGTGACTCCTTTGTATATCTGGCCTGTCGTTACTTTGTCGCCCGCCGCCCCTTTTAGATAAAAGAGTGCGAAACCAAATGGCGGCGTTAGAAACGATGCCTGCAGGTTCATCGCGATGAGTATCGCAAACCATATAGGATCTATTCCAAAGCTCGCGGCGATCGGGACCAGTATCGGCACGACTATGAAAGATATTTCTATAAAATCCACGAAAAAACCGAGCACGAAAATGACTGCCATAGTTACGAGAACAAATGTCCATTTGCTTCCTAGCTCTTCGGTAAAAAAGGTATGGACGAAATCTCCGCCATCGAATGCGTTGAACACAAGGCTGAAAGCGGTGGCCCCGATGAGAATCATAAAGATCATGGAGCTTAGTTTCACCGTCTCCAGCGCCGCGTAGCGGAGTGTATCGAAAGCGAAGGTGCGCTTGGCCACACTGAGCAATACCGCACCGACTACGCCTACGGCCGCAGATTCGGTAGGGCTGGCGATTCCTGCGAATATGGATCCAAGCACCGCCACTATGAGAAGAAGCGGTGGGATGATCGCTTTGATGGC
>JAMOOM010000199.1 GCA_027065515.1 Campylobacterales bacterium | reverse complement strand
AGGAAGCCGCCAGGCTGCGGCGGAGCGGATTGGCGGCAGTCTGAAACGGAAGCCATATCACCACTTCAGGCCGATTCTTCCTCCTCCGATCATCGCGATCGCCAGCGCGCTCGAGAGGTAAAGAAGTGGAGTTTCGATAATCCATCCACCATGACTTCCCAGCACAAAAAGCTTGTCGCCATAAGCCAGAGCGATCGCAACGACCATATTGAAAGCGATCACCAACGCCGCGATACGGGAGCGAAGGCCGACGATCAACGCCACCGGTGCGAGCACCTCCCCGATATATACACCATAACCGAGCCATGCAGGTAGCGAATGCGCCACCAGTAACGCCTTGACCCCACCGATCCCATAGATAATCTTATGAATACCGTGAAACAGCAACAGAGATCCTGTCGCCAAACGCAAAAGAAATTTCCCCCACTCAGCCATCATCTTTTGTCCTTTTTTGAAACTACAATGATAGCACGAAAAAAATCCGCCCACCCACGAATAATCCACGATTTTTGGTTAAACTTTCACCATGAAAACGATCATCAAGTCTCTTGCGGCCATTATAATTTTGATCTTTGGCGGATGTGCAACGCGATATCCTATGGGGTTGGACGAAAAGACGTGGCAGGCTCTCCCGCCATCCGAACGGGCGAAACTACAAGCCAAACAGGCTCAGATAGATGCACGATTGAAGCTTGCGGCAGAGCGCCATCGCCATGAAGAGCGGATGCGCCAACTGGAGATCGAAAAAGAGAAACAAGAGCGAATATCCGCCCTTTATCGTAGGGCAGGATACAAAGATATCGTTCGTGTCAATATAGAAGGGGGCTGCTACCGTATCTATAAAAAGTGCGAGCCATACCGTCCAATCTCCGTAATAGTGGCGCTAAACGAGACGAAAAAAGTACCGCTCGTGATGCGTTACGGTACCGAATATATATGGATACGCTATGACGAACACGGCGTAGCGATCGATGACGACGCCGACCTGGACGATTTCGACGCCGCACTCTTGCTTCCAGAGAGGTGGGAACGCGGCCGCCACTACCGCCTCTTTTTGCAAGATCCCTA
>JAMOOM010000198.1 GCA_027065515.1 Campylobacterales bacterium | reverse complement strand
GGGTAAATATTTTACGATATGTCTCCTCCATCGACCCAAATTCTCTGGCCATATCTTCGCGATCGGCATGAAAGCTGTACCCATCCTTCATGATAAACTCGCGCCCGCGCATCAGTCCAAACCTGGGCCTGGCCTCATCGCGGAACTTGAGATTGATCTGGTATAGATTTACAGGAAGCTGCTTGTAGCTGCCGACAAACTGTTTGACCATCTCCACCATCATCTCTTCATGGGTCGGACCAAGCACAAATTCGTTTCCTTTGCGGTCGTTGAAGCGTAGGAGTTCCGCTCCATACTTTTCGTAGCGCCCACTCTTTTTCCAAAGCTCGGCAGGCGTCACGAATCCCAGCTGCACCTCCTGGCATCCTGCAGCATCGAGCTCCTCTTTCACGATGGAGCGCACTTTGTCAAGCACCCTCTTTCCAAGAGGCAGATAATCGTAAATACCGCTGGAGACCTGATGGATAAAACCGCCCCTTACCAGATATATATGGCTTGCAAGCACCGCATCTTTGGGCGCCTCTTTGAGAGTCGGGATCAAGATTTTTGAAAATTTCATCGACAACCTTTTGTTCAATTTTTATTTGATATCATCTTTCATGATAAACTCGCATTTGTATTTGTCCATCATCCGTACATCTGTATCGGCTTTGAACAGATATTTCATCGCCTCTATGATCGTATCGGCGCGCGGTTGATCGGCCACCTCTCTTAGCTGTTTGGTCGGAGTATGAAGAAATTTGTTGAAAGCGTTATGCATGGCTCTTTCGACATTTGCTCGGGAAGCTTCGTCGATAAAACCCTTTTTTACAGCTCTTTCGATCTCCGTCATCGCAGCCTCTTTTGCCTGCAGCCGTATCTCTTTTATCAAAGGATCGATCATCAAAGACTGCAGCCACTTGAAAAACTCCATCGTATAACGACCTACGATTTCATAAGCTTTTTTCGCATGCTCCCTGCGCAGAGCCAGGTTGGTGTTGACCTGCTCTTGCAGATCGTCCACCGCATATACATGCACATTTGCATCCGATATCAGATCGATATCCCTAGGAACGGCGAGATCGAACCAGTG
>JAMOOM010000197.1 GCA_027065515.1 Campylobacterales bacterium | reverse complement strand
AAAAACAGATCGAATCGGGCGTAGATGCCGTGCAGATATTCGACAGTTGGGCCGCAGCCTTGGAAAAGACGAAATATTTCGAATTCAGCTGGAACTATATGAAAGAGATCGCGGCTTATATCAAGGGGAAATACCCCCATATCCCTATCATCATGTTCCCAAAAGGAATCCCTGCCTATCTCGACGATATCGATGGAGATTTCGATGTTTTTGGCGTGGATTGGAGCACTCCGATGGCTCTTGCCAAGGAGAAACTGGGCGACAGATATGTCCTGCAGGGGAATATGGAACCATGCCGCCTGTACTCTAAAGAGGCGACGAAAGAGTGTGTCGAATCACTCTACGCACTCATGCGAAATCGCGGTCATATTTTCAATCTCGGTCACGGTATCCTGCCTGACGTACCAGTGGAAAATGCCAAATATTTCGTCGATCTAGTTCACGAGGTTACACGAGACAAGTGAGCCAGTTAATCTTTGGTCCTGTACCCTCAAGACGATTTGGCAAATCTCTTGGCATCGATTTAAGCCCCGAAAAGAAGCAGTGCAATTTCGATTGCCTCTATTGCGAACTGGCAGCTGCCAAGGCGATCGATACGATCCACAACCCTCCTGCGGTGAATGAAGTGATCGAGGAGCTTGAATCTGCGCTACAGGAACATCCAGATATCGACGTCATTACGATTACCGCCAACGGTGAACCGACCCTCTACCCTTTTTTGGACGAGCTTGTCGATCGAATCGAAAAGATTAAAAATGGTTATGAAACTCTTATTCTCACAAATGCATCCACCATTGCCGACACCAAGATACAACGCACCCTGGCAAAACTCGATACCGTCAAGCTCTCTTTGGATTGTGTTACGGAAAAATGTTTCAAAAAACTTGACAGACCGACGGAAAATGTCAAACTTTCTGACATTATCGAAGGTATTCGCCAATTTAGAAAAAATTACAAAGGCAAAATGATTCTTGAGATCTTGATGGTTCACAGTCTCAACGATACACAAGAAGAGATCGAAAGATTCAACAAAATACTACCCACACTCGGTGCAGACAGAATCGATATCGGCACCGTAG
>JAMOOM010000196.1 GCA_027065515.1 Campylobacterales bacterium | reverse complement strand
TCACACCCCTCTTTTTCGAGTTTTTCGATAAGCTCGGGGTTGCCTTTGCGCTCACCGTTGTAGCGGCAGTTTTTTCCAGCCAGACAGGCGCTGAGGGCTATTTTCTTGGCCATCAGAAAATCACCACAGACTGGATCTCCGTAAACTCTTCGAGGGCAAAATCCGGCCCTTCTCTTCCTATGCCGCTAAGCTTTACGCCCCCATATGGCTGTATATCGAATCGCACAGTTGGCACGTCGTTGACGACGATACCGCCGCACTCGAACTCTTCCATCGCTCTTTGGGTCATCTTCAAATCGTTGGTGAAGATCGAAAACTGCAACCCATAGGGAGAGTCGTTCATCTTTTTTACCGCCTCGTCGAAGCTATCCACTTTCACCAGGCTCACGATGGGAGCGAAGACCTCTTCGCATACTATAGCCATATCGTCGCGCACATCGGCCATTACCGTCGGAGCGAACATGCCATCTACGAGCTCTCCTCCGGCGATCACGCGCGCACCCTCTTTTTTGGCGCTTTGGATCCATCTCAAAGCCCTCTCGCCGGCCTCTTCGTTTATGAGCGGGCCCATGAACGTATCGTCTTCATAGGGGCTTGCGACTTTGAGTTTTCCGGTCTCTTTGGCCATAGCTTCGGCGAAGCGGTCATAGATGGAAGCATCCACATAGATGCGTTGTAAAGAGATGCAGACCTGCCCGCTGTTGACAAAGGCTCCAAAAGCGCAACGAGTTGCCGCATGGGATATATCCGCACTCTTTTCCACAAATGTAGCGGCATTGCCTCCAAGCTCCAGGCTCACTCTCTTTATGCCGGCCGTTTTGGTGATGATGTTGCCAACGGGCACGCTGCCTGTAAAGCTGACGACGCGTGGGATCGGGCTTGAAACCAGTGCGCCTCCCACTTCGGCATCACCATAGACGACGCTGAGCGCGTCCTTGGCGGCATACTCGCTTTCGATGAAGGCTTTGGCGAACAGATACGCTGTCGCGGGCGCTTCGGGGGTCGGCTTGAGCACGACGCTGCATCCGGCCCCAAGTGCAGGGGCCAGCTTATGTGCAGCCAGATTCAGAGGAAAGTTGAAAGGAGTTATCGCCACCACTACGCCAGCGGGGATCCGCCGCCAGAAAGCTGTCGATTTTTTACCGCTGCAGGTTGCGTCGGTGGGAATCGTTTCTCCCCGCATATGAGTCAATGCATCGGCTGTCAGCTCGACGGTTTCGATACAGCGATCCACTTCGATGCGACTGAACATGATCGGCTTACCTATTTCGTCGGTGATCGTGCGCGCAAAAAGCTCTTTCTCCTTCTCGATCCGCCTGGCCACATCCCGCAACCAGGAAATCCTCTGCGATAGAGGCGTTTTTTTGGCGTTTTCGAAAGCTTTCTGCGCCACGACCAATGCCGCTTCGGCATCGTCGGTGCCGCACACTGGATAGGTGGACACTACCCGTCCGTCATAAGGGGACCTACGCTCACCTTTTTCAGATTTGTCCACTCTGTCACTGCCAATGAAAAGTTTCGCTTCGACCATCTCTGCTCCTATCGTTTGAAAACTGCGTTTAATCTATTATAAGATAAAATCAACCACTTTTTATTGAAACTGCGCCGATGCAGTGAAAAATTCCCAATATACTGGAGAGATCTATGAACAAAGCCGACACCATCTGGATGAATGGCAAACTGATGCCCTGGGATGAGGCGAAAGTCCACGTTCTTACGCACACCCTGCACTACGGTAATGGAGTATTTGAAGGCACGCGCGCCTACAAAACCGACAGAGGGCTCGCTATATTCAGGTTGCGCGACCATACGAGGCGCCTGCTCAATTCCGCCAAAATTACGATGATAAAGTGCCCCTATTCGCTCGAGGAGCTCGAAGCGGTACAGATCGAATTGCTGCGCGAAAACCACTTCGAAGGCAATGTCTATATCAGGCCTATCATCTATCTCGGATACGGAGTCATGGGCCTTTACCATGTAAATGCGCCGGTCGAAGTGGCGGTTGCCGCATGGGAGTGGGGCAGCTACCTGGGTGATGAAGGGCTACAGAACGGTATCCGTGTAAAGATCTCCTCATTCGCCAGAAATTCGGTCAAATCCACGATGGGAAAAGCCAAAGCAGTTGCCAACTACCTAAACAGCCAGATGGCCAAATTCGAAGCGTTGGAAGCGGGCTACGAAGAGGCTCTGCTTCTCGACGACGAAGGTTTCGTGGCCGAAGGAAGCGGAGAGTGCTTTTTCATCGTGCGTGACAAAAAGATCGTCACTCCTCCTCACGACAACAGCCTCGAATCGATCACCCAGGCTACCGTTATCGAACTGGCCGAAAAACTGGGCTACGAGGTCGAGTTTCGCCGCATAACGCGCGATGAAGTGTATATCGCCGACGAAGCTTTTTTCACGGGCACCGCAGCGGAGGTTACACCGGTGCGCGAAGTGGATGGGCGCATTATAGGCGAAGGAAAACGCGGCCCGATAACAGAGCATCTACAAAGAGAATACTTCGATGTCGTCTATGGACGCAATAAAGATTTCGAACACTATCTAACCTATATCTGACAAATCCAAAAAACAAAAGGGACTATCATATGCCAGCAGACATGAACGACTACTTCAACAAACAGCGCGGGGGCGGCGAAAACAAACCACCAAAGCCTCCACAGTTCATTCAAGATTTCAGCAAAAAAGCTACGATGCTCTACGTACTTATCATCGTAGCCGCTCTGCTCATCTTTTTCAAGCCTTTCGTCGTGATCAACTCGGGTGAAGTGGGTATTTTGAAAACAGCGGGTAAATTCGATCCGGCCCCTCTGCAACCCGGTATTCACTTCTTTATCCCCGGCATTCAGGATGTCATCGTCGTCGATACACGCGTGCGTATCGTCAACTACAAAACCCATGCCGGTGAAGGTGATTTCAACCGACGCGGGGGAGTTTTGATCAAACCTGCGATAGAAGTGCTCGATGCCAGGGGACTTCCCGTGAACATCGAGCTGACGGTCCAGTACCGCCTCAACCCTATGCGAGCACCGCAAACGATCGCCGAATGGGGCTTGAACTGGGAAGAGAAGATCATCAATCCGGTCGTACGCGATGTGGTCAGAAACGTCATTGGCCGATACAAAGCCGAAGATCTGCCTGTAAAACGTAATGAAATCGCCATCAAAATCCAAACGGCTATCGCCAAAGAGATCGACAAGCTCGAAGGCAAACCCGTCGAGCTGGTAGCCGTACAGCTGCGCTCCATTATGCTCCCACCCAAGATCAAAGACCAGATCGAGCGTGTCCAGATCGCCAAGCAAGAAGCCGAGCGCGTAAAATATGAGGTCCTAAGAGCCAAGCAGGAGGCCGAAAAAAGAGCCGCCCTCGCAAAAGGTACAGCCGAAGCGAAAAAGATCCAGGCACAGGGAGAGGCAGATAAAATCCGTATCGAAGCGGACGCCCAGGCCAAAGCCAACAGGTTGATAAGCGAGTCTCTCAGCGACAAGCTCCTCGTACTCAAGCAGATTCAGGTTCAGGGCAAATTCAACGAAGCGCTCAAAGTCAACAAAGATACAAAAGTGTTCCTGACCCCAGGCGGTGCCGTACCCAACATCTGGCTCGACACCAAAGATAGGCAAAAAACCTCTTCCGTAGGGCATTGAAAATGATTGAAATCGACTGGCAAAAGACCCCTTTGATTCCTGTCGTCGTACAGGATGCGGATACGGACGAGGTATTGATGCTCGCCTACATGAACGAAGAAGCGTTCAAAAAGAGCCGGGAGAGCGGATATGCGCACTACTACTCCCGAAGCCGCAAGAGGCTTTGGAAAAAAGGAGAGACTAGCGGGCATACACAGCAGATCGTGCAGATGCTGCTCGATTGCGACGGCGATACCTTGCTGCTGCGTGTCCACCAGCAAGGCGTGGCATGTCATACAGGACGCAAAAGCTGCTTCTTCACCGATATCGGCGCCGGCAAGACAACCGGCAAGCCGCAAGTGGATACGACCGCTGTCTATGGCATTATAGATACTTTGTACCATACAATTTTAGAGCGCAAAAATGCCGACCCGAAAAGCTCCTATACCGCCAAACTTCTTCAGGGCAAAGAAAACAGCATGCTTAAAAAGGTAGCGGAGGAGGCTGCGGAGTTCTGTTTTGCCGTCAAAGACGACAATGAAGAGGAGATCGTCTATGAGTGCGCCGATTTGGCTTACCACGTTCTGGTGGCACTCGGCAAAAAGGAGATCTCTCCCGATCGTATCAAACAGGAACTGGCCAGACGCTTTGGAATAAGCGGCATAGAAGAGAAAAACAGCAGAACCGATGTCTGAACTGCTTAGGCACTATTTTTACTACACGTTCCACTCGATGAGCAAATATGATTATATGGCGATCGGCTGGATTCTATTTCTATCGCTTTTATTGATTCTTTTGGGTATTTTCGTGCGCAAACGAAGTATCTCTTTCTCTCTTCTTTTCATCGGATTGACTCTCTTTTTCGCAGGCCCTCCTATAATCAAATTTTTTTTGGACAACTACCTCAGGAGTGCCGAGGTCTCGATCACTTCGGCAAAAACTCTTAGCTACAGCCATGCCGCGGCCGTCGAGGGCATCATCAAAAACAGTGGCAAACTCGATTTCTCCCACTGTGACCTTGTGCTGATATTTCATGCACCGGCTCATAATGGGCTCTCGGCAGTCAAGTCATTTATGAATCCATACGCTGTTCATATCGAGAAACTTGGTTTCCATCTTCCAAAAGGGGAAAAGAGATCCTTTTCCATACTTATAGATGGATACGACAAAACACCATTTAAACTGACTTCTCTCGCAAGGTGCTACCCATGATATATTTCACGATTTTACACTGGCTTACGCTACTTTTTTTTCTGGCCCTTTTCATACTTCTTGTAATCGTATCGAGAAAAGAGAGCCGACCCAATGTTTTCTGGTCCATGGTCTTTGCATCGTTTCTGGTCACTTCCACGGCGGCTGTTTTCAGTATTTTCGTCTTGGATAAATATACCAAAAAAGGCAAACTTCTCTCTATAGAAAATCATAGAATCCTGAGAACGGAAGAGATTGTATTCAGAGGCAAAGTGGCAAATGTCGGAAAATTTACGATCGGAGAGTGTAAATTGAAGATCAAAATGATCAACAATCCCATTGAATCCGGAAAACTGAGCGGCTCGCAGATATTCAAACCCTCAGGCCTTTCAATTTTCAAAAAGAAAGAGGGCAAAAAAGAGCGGCCCAATACCGTTGAAAAAGAGTTTGTCGTAGCCAAAATGCTCAAACCAAAAGAGGTACAATCCTTCACGGTTCGAATGCACTATCCGCCATATTTCTCAAAAACGCGCCTTATCTATCACCTCTATTGCCACTAATGGGCATCAATAGAGATATCCGGCCTCTTTCAGCGCTGTGCGGATATGGCGCATCTGGGTATGTTTGCTCTGGCACCATTTGGGCGCCAGCAGTGAATCGTCTTCGATTCCCGCCGTCACGCGCTGCACACTGATCGTCGGCGGAAGCATTTTGATCGATTCGACCAGCAACCTGATGTAACGATCCTCTTCGATCGGCTCGAACCTGCCCTTGATGTAATCTATAGCCAATGCCGTATTTTTCACCACATACAAAGGATGGATCTTGATCGAATCGATACCCCACCCGATCGATTCACGGACAGTATCGAGCATCATCTCATCCGTCTCCTGCGGCAATCCGAAAATGACATGTCCACAAACGTTCAGATCCCTGGCTTTACTCTTTTCTATCCACTCTTTCACATTGGCGCTATCGTGCCCGCGGTTGATCGATTCAAGCGTTTCATCGTAAACAGATTGAATGCCATATTCGATCCAAATCTCATATTTTCGGGATATTTCCGCCAGATAATCGAGTATCTCTTCGGTCACACTGTCGCTTCGGGTGCCGATCGAAAGGCCGATGCAGCCAGGCTGGGCGAGTGCTTCTTCGTAAAGAGCCTTTAATGTCTCTATCGGGGCGTAGGTATTGGTGAACGACTGAAAATAGGCCAAAAACTTTCGCACGCCGTATTTACCTGCCAGCTGCCTGGAGGTGGCGCCGTATTGCATTTTCACCTGCATAAGCTGATTTTGAAG
>JAMOOM010000195.1 GCA_027065515.1 Campylobacterales bacterium | reverse complement strand
TGCTTTGATAGCAATTCCATGATTTTCAGCATTGCATACATCGCGTCCCTGTGGTATGAAAACTCGGTAAAAGCATAGTTGCCGTCGATCGTCGCGATCAGATCGAACTTCTCGAAAGTCGAGACTTTGAAGTTGGCGTATTTGCCCCGTTTGATAAGCAGATGCTCGAACCTGTCATCCATAAGATCAGGAGCCCATGTGGGCAAAAAGACGCGCATCTTTCTGTTTTCTAAAGTGGCTTCCATGTTCATCAGCTCCAATACGGCCATAAGAGCGTCCACCTTGTCCAGCACTTCGCCATCATCCGCTATCAAGGTCAATCTCTGTCCATGCGGATATATCATCACACCCATCGAAAGTTTCAGGTTTTTCACAATGGAGCGTATATCCTCTTTGGCTTTGCTCTTGTGGTGTTGAATATTGTTGAGTTTACGGGGATCTGCATAGGCATTGAGCGTGATATTGTCGATTTGCAGATCGGTCATAATATAAGGGAGTATATCTTTGGTGATCCCATACATCAGGTCCACCGCTACCCGGAATCCGCTCTTTTTTACGATTCTATGATCTATCGTGCTTTCGATGGCGCTTTTGTAGTTGCGACACTCGTCATTTCTGAAGAAATCGTTCTCGTGAATGGAACCGATCTGCGCATATCCCACTCGCCTGAAATCCTCTTTGAAGAAACTCTTTTCCACCGTTTTGGAGCCATTGATATCGAGTCTCAGCCCCTCCTCGGTATAGATATTTATCTCCACACTCGCCGGATCGTCCAGGCTCTTTCTGAAATAGGCGCCACCCATAACTTCACTATCTTTGAATATATTGAATCTCAGCACCGCGGGTGGGATCGCTTTTAGGTCGATCACATCGATACCTGTAGCTAAAAGGCCTCCGACAAACGCCCGCTTGATCATGCGAGGGCTTTTATCGTAATCGCGGCCCACCAGCACCTTGGCGCCGACAGGAAGCTGCGATCCGAAAGCCTCTCCGATCTTACACGCCATGTCACAACTGATCTCGACGTTACCTTTGCCGGCAATGCTGCCGTTTTCAAAAAGAGCGTTCCTGTAGCGCGTACCCCAGATGACATTGTTGTTGACGATCGCTGCAGGCTCTATCTCTTTGCCTGGCCATACGGTTACATCCTGCTCGAAAGTGGCCAGTTTCCCCACCACGCACTCTTCAGCGAGAATCAAGCCCGCTTTGGCCGTCACTCCATCGTCTATTTTCGTATTGTTGCAGATAACAGCATTGTCCAGCACGATCTTTTTTCCCATTTCGATATCGTGCCACAATACGGAGTTTCGAAGCCGACACTCGCCCCCCATCCTGACATTGTCGCCGATGACCACATTGTGTAGACGGGTGCGTTTTCCTATTTTTACATTGTTTCCGATCACTACGGTATCTATAATTTCCACGCTCGGGTCTATCTCGCTCTCGCCCGTAAGATAGAGTGTTCCGTCAGGATAGTCGATCTTTTTGCCTGGAATCTTGAAGTCGAGACGGTGATTGAGAATATCGTCATGCACTTCACGATAACTCTCGGGGTTGCCCACATCCCGCCAATATCCTTTGGCATTGTATCCCATAAGGTCGATTCCCTCTTTCATCAGAAGAGGAAACAGGTCTTTGGCGAAATCGAAATTTTCACCCACAGGGATATAATCCAAAATCTCCGGTTCGATCAGATAGATACCGGTATTGATCGTATCGCTGAAAACCTCTCCCCAGCTTGGCTTTTCCAGGAATTTTTCGATCTTCCCCTCTTCATTGGCTATAACGACACCAAACTGCAAAGGATTTTCCACGGATGTGAGAGTGATGGTGATTTTGGCTTTTTTTTCTTCGTGGCACTCTATGATCTTTTTGAAATCGAAATCGGTCACCAGGTCACCGCTTACGATCATGAACGTGGTATCGAGATATTCACGTCCAAAACCCACTGCACCGGCGGTTCCATAATCATCGTCAGGAAGTACATAGTGAATTTTCACTCCCCATTTTTTGCCATCTTCGAAATAGTTCTTTATCACTTCGGGTTTAAAATAAAGGAGTATCACAATTTCGTCTATCCCGGTTTCTGCCAACTTATTTAGCGTATGCTCCATCATCGGAAGATTTACCACAGGAAGCATCGGTTTTGGAATCGAGTTTGTAAGAGGTTGAATACGTGTTCCGAAACCGCCTGCCATCATAACCGCTTTGATTTTTCTTGCCATAATCTATTCACCTTTTTATAGTTTAAATCATAATTTCAAAAAAGAGTACCTGACCTGTTAGAGCTCGAGTATCGAATTTTCACTTCCGAAAGGGCTGGCTTCTTTGGGTAGTGTATCGTCTGCTATCCACTCCCCTTTTTTGTTTTCATATCCAAAACGGTATGATTTTCCCAAAGGAAGTATTTTCATGATATAAAAATCACCGTTTTTCTTGCGCCTCATTGGTTCGGCTTCCCAGCCGCTCCACTCTCCCTTGATTGCCATCTCATCCGATTCGTCCGTGCTGATAGTAAAGGTCACCCATGCCTTTTTCCCTTTTTTGGTAATTTTCACCACAATCCACTCCTTTTTATTTATTATTATCAGTTTTATTATCACTTATTTGAAGTCACGATATATTGTAACTCAATTATTTATAAATAGATTTTAATCGAGACGATTCAACATGCCCAAAAGTTCAGGATCCAGCTCATAGTTATTGTTTACGATCTCGTCGATCTCGCGCATGTCGTATTCGCCATCTTTGAAAACAACCACTTTATTCGAACCTTTGGAGACAAAAAGATGATCCACAGCACGAATCGTAAATTCAAAAGCGAGCATTCTGTCAAAGACAGTCGGCGAGCCGCCTCTTTGGATGTGGCCCAGCACGGTAACCCGCGTCTCCATCCCTATATCGTTCTCCAGCCATTCGGCGATCCGCTTCGTCTTTTTCGTTCCCTCTGCTACTACCGAGAGAATATAACTGCGTCCATTTTCGATCTCTCTTATCAGATGCTCCTGTGCCACCGGCATATTGAAATCTACTTCGGGAATTATACATACCTCGGCACCGCTCGTGATAGCGGAGACTACGGCAAGATAGCCACACTCGCGCCCCATCACTTCCACCACGAAAGCGCGACTGAAGGTCGAAGCGGTATCACGTATCTTGTCCAGCGCATCTCGTATTACATTGAGCGCTGTATCCACCCCAAGACACGTATCGGTGCCGTAAATGTCATTGTCGATCGTAGTCGGTATGCCTACGAAGTTGAGCGGAAACTCATCGCTTAGCAGATCCATCGCACGAAACGACCCATCGCCACCAAGCACTACAAGCCCGTGAATGTCGTACTTTTTCAGGTTTTCATATGCCTGTTTTCTATATTTGTATTCATAAAATCTTTTCGAGCGTGACGAGCGAATAATAGCCCCGCCGCGGTGAAGTATGCCGGCTACATCTTTATGCAGCGCTTTCGATATTTTTCCATCTATGAGCCCTTCGAGACCGTTATATACAAAATATGGAATATCCCCTTTTTCATATACATAATCTACGAATTTCTTGATAGCCGGATTCATTCCCGGCGCGTCACCGCCAGAACACATGATCGCGAGTGCCATTTTCTCCCTTTTTTGCAAACAGACAGAACCCATCCCGAAAACCCTCATGGATAGAAACGCTTCTCTTTTTACTGTCTCCTCTTGAGGATGCTTTGAGATGGGTTCTAGTAATCATATGTTACCATTAACAAGCTAAAACATTGCAAGATAACCCCCAAAAGATAAAGGATTGGCGAGTATGGAACATATAAAAGTAAAAATCATTGCGACACTCGGACCCGCAAGCAATTCAGAAAATTCGATCGCTGATTTAATAGATGCAGGGGTAAATATATTCCGCCTCAACTTCTCCTATGCAGATTACGATTCTCATCGGGCCACGATTCGTACTATACGCAAAGTGGCGCAAAGAAAGGGTGCAAATATAGGAATCCTTCAGGATATCTGCGGACCCAAAATAAGAGTGAAAGGACTTAGAAATCCTCTCGATTTAAAAACGGGAGATCTGATTCGTCTAAGCAAAGAGCCATCCAGTGGCGCCATAACCCTGACCTACCCTCAGATTATCGACGATCTCGAACCGGAAGACGAAATTTTTTTCGCAGATGGATCTATACAGACGAAGGTTGTCGAAAAACGGAACGAGGAGATTGTTTTAAAGGTATACACTTCGGGTCGCCTGCTTGACGGCAAAGGAGTTAACCTTCCCAAGGCATCGATCCGGCTACCTGCGCTGACAAAAAAAGATCGCTCCGATCTGGTTTTCGGTGCAAAAGAGGGGGTGGATTTTGTCGCTATATCTTTTGTGGGGAGCGAAAAAGATATAAAAGAGGCGCGCTCCATCTTGCAGGATGCAAAAAGCGATGCGTGGATTGTAGCAAAGATTGAACGAAAAAGCGCCATAGAGCATCTTGAAGCTATCATCGACGAGAGCGATGCCGTGATGGTGGCACGAGGAGATCTGGGAGCAGAAGCCGGTATATGCCGTGTTCCTATGCTGCAAAAAGAGATCATTCACGCCTGCAATGAAGCGGGAAAACCGGTCGTTACGGCGACACAGATGCTAAGCTCTATGCTATCTTCGCCCTACCCTACACGCGCGGAAGTTTCAGATATTGCCAATGCGGTTCTCGATGGTACCGATGCGGTGATGCTTTCGGACGAAACAGCGGTGGGAAACTATCCACTCGAAGCCGTTTCGATACTGGTAGATACGATTATGCAATCCCAGCGGGCCTACCCATATTATGCACATTTCATACCTGTAGCCAGGGAGGCTTTCCCTCATGCGGCGGTGGAGCTCTCCAGAACGCTCGAGCACGATTTCATTTGCGCATTGACTCTTTCCGGATACACTCTTTGCCATGTCAGCAAATTTCGACCCGAAAATCCGATCTTTTGCATCACTCCAAACGATTCTTTGGTGAGAAAAACCACGATCGTCTGGGGCGTGGATACGACTGTCACGATTAAAAGTTTTAGCACAGAAAAAGAGCTGGTGGATAAATTTCTCTCACACGCCTGCTGCCAACCCAATGCCTTTTTGCTGGTAACCGGCCATCTGGGTGAGATGATATCTCTTGGTAAAAGCGTCCGCTACATCCGACCGGATGATCGCAAAATGTAAACGGCAGCGTATGAGCGCCTCCAAAACTCCTGTATGGATGTCAGGGGCGCCTTTTGTTTTGTTACGCCAAAGATATATCTTCGGTACGTATCAGGTGATCTGTAACTCTTTTAGCTTCGTAGGGATGATAATTGTATAGTTTTTCATAATACTCTACAACCATTCTAGAGGAACTGAAATATGCCAGAATGTCGTTCATTCCGTTTTTGGCTATTTGCAGCCACTTCTTTTCATCTTCATAATAGATCGGAAGGATCGTATTTTCCAATTTGTCCATCATCGATTTGTAGGCAAAATCGTCACGCTCCTCAACGGGCAGCGAAGGATCTGCATGCTCGATCGTGAAAGAGTTGATCTGATCCTTGGCAAATTCGGCATGCCATCCATCGGCAATGGAGAAGTGAATCGATGCGTTCACTCCCGCAGTCATGCCGCTCGTGCCGCTGGCCTCGCGCCCCCATCTGGGCGTATTGAGCCACACATCCGATCCCTGCTTGAGTAGCTTGGATAAATGCAGCTCGTAGCCGGTAAGCACCGCGACATTTGCAAACTCACGGCTCATCGTTACAAGTTCGTTGAACATCTGTACCGCCCGATAGTCAAGTGGAAATGGTTTACCCGCCCAAATGATCTGAATTGGGTGTTCGGTGTTTGTTACAAGCCTTCTGAAACGCTCCATATCTCGCACCAACAGATTTGGTCTTTTGTATTCGGCAAAACGCCTCGCCCACACAAGTGTTAGGATATTGGGATCGAATAGCTTCCCTGTCTGGTCCGCTACCTCCGCGAAGAGTTTATGCTTCAAGTGTTTTTTTCTTCCCACCATCTGATAGTCTTCATGCTCCTGCATCCAGCTAAGCAACTGCTTGTCAGCCCAATAACGCATATTCTGAGCGTTTGTGATACTGATAATTTCACACTTTCCTGGCACATCTTTCCACATCTCGTTGGCCACTTTTTCATGAATCTTCGAAACGGCATTGGCTCTTTTTGCGGTCTTGAGTGCCCCTACC
>JAMOOM010000194.1 GCA_027065515.1 Campylobacterales bacterium | reverse complement strand
TCACCCGTAAAGCCTTTGGCGAAGTTGTGGCGAAGTGCAAGATTGGTCACATTATATTTTCCGGTCTGAATTGTTTTAGCTGCATCATCGTATCGCTCACCGACATAGTTACCGTTGATATTGATCATGTGCTTATCGGTTGGATACCAGCTCAGAGAGTAATCGAACATATCTTTCGCCCGTCTTGCAAGATCACCGGCTTCACTCTGAGCTTTGATGAAGTGCGTATAGCCTAAATCAAGTTTCAAAACATCGAAGAATGACTCCGAATACCCCACTTCGATTCCTTCGAACTTCGATCTGCCTTCAACATTGTAAAACTTCCAAGTGTTATAATTGTAATCGATCAAATCATCGGTTTTTAGGTTGAAGTACCCTACTTTCAGGACATTATACGCAAGCGCAATATCGTATCCTTTCGTACTTTCCGGTTTTAGATTAGGGTTTCCCGCATAACTGTCATAAAGGCGATAGAGAGTAGGGATGTTATATCCCGTCGCATAATTTCCACTCAAATAGAGTGATCCATAAAGATGCTGTTTAAGACCGACTTTGTACGTCAGTTTATTATCAAAACTGCTATAATTGTCGTAACGTACAGCTTCCGAAAGAATGGTTCCGCCACCGAAAAATTTGTTATAGTTGGAAGCGTAAAAATAATGGTCGTCATACTTTTTTCCAAGATCAACACCTGCTGAATCCCCTTGATGGAATTTTTGATATCCGATGCCACCTTGCACAAAGTCATCTTTCGAATAATCGAACCGGTCGTTCAGTCCAAGCTCTTTCGTATGTCCACTGTATCCACCATATTGACTGCGCTTGAATGTCGAAACGTTGTAGAATATCCTGGCCCTGTTTTGCGCGTCCTTGCGCTGGTAATTGATATTGAAATAGCGGTTTTTTATGTCGTTGACATACGATGTGGGCCCGTATCCGAAGGGATCGTCCAGATCCTTCGCATCCACACCGCCGGCTGCGTCGAAATGGACTCTCGCATCCAAAATCGTCGCCGAAGCTTCAAGACGGTCGTGTGACGAAAGGTCGTAACCCGTTTTAATTCTGTACGTCGTGTTTTTGTAAGGATCTTCTTCCCAGCCCAGGTCGTCTCCGCGTTTACCGTAATCTGCAGAATTTTTTCCCGGCTCCGCGGCGGAAAAACCGTCCGTATCGAAATGGTCGAGTGAAAAGAGAAAATCGAACGCCCCGATTTTGTTTCCAAACGCGAGACTCAGCTGTTTGGTATTGTACGTACCGCCCTTCAAGGCGAATGAAATCCTCTTTTTTCTGGGATATTTGGTGATGATATTGATCACGCCGGCACTGGCATCCGCACCCCATATTCCGCTTTGCGGACCTTTGATGACTTCGATGCGTTCGACATTGTCGAGAAGATACTGTTCAAATTGTGCACCGAGAAGGCCGGTGACATCGTTGACACGAATCCCGTCGATCAAAACCAGCGTATGATCGGAATTCAATCCTCTTAGATAAACAGAAGTGGGTTGGCCGAAGCCGCCGTTGGAAGTGAAAGAGATCCCAGGAACCGATGCGAGCGCATCTTTGAGCGTTTTGTAGCCACGCTCCTGAATTTCGTCTGCGGTAATGACCGTCACATCTTCTGTAACGTCATCCTCCTCCTGTTCCGTGTTTGCGGCAGATACGATGATTTTCTCAAGCTGAATCGCCTGGGTATTTTGCGCATGCAGGTGTACGCAGCTCACAGTCGCGGCAATAGCGGCAAGAGAAAAGTATCGGCCTTTGAAACCTTTGGCAAATTTCATTGCAGTCCTTTAAATAATGTTTAAAAGCGCAATGATACCAAAAATATAATCAAATCTCTTTTTTGGCTTCCTGTAATGCTTCGATAAGCTCATCCAGGTTTGCGACAGGCACATGGACTTTCCAGTCCGGCTCTTCGCTGGTTTTACTCAGCCACACACCGATGCTCACGATAGGATCAGTTTTCTCGCCATAGGGCTCTTTGACGGTGGCTACCGTCAAAGCTCCATCTTTGGTGCCGGCCAGCGGGATCTCTTTTATAAGATGTGCCTCTTTCATCATCACTCCTTTACGATAATTAGGTTGTAGTCAATTCTATCACGATTTTTTTTCAAGAAGCCTTGAAAGCATCGCATTCAGCCTAAGCCAGCGCTTGTGCTCCATCAATGGAAAGCCCGCATATACTTTTCCGCCCGGTATCGATTTGGTTACTCCCCCGCGCGCTGCGATGGTAGCGAATGCTCCTATTTTCAGATGGCCGGCCGTGCCGCTTTGTCCACCCATAACCACGTTTCGCTCCAGCGTGGTAGAGCCAGAAATGCCTGCCTGTCCTACAATGATGCAGTGCTCTCCTATATCGCAGTTATGGGCGATATGCACCAGATTGTCGATCTTCGTTCCATGCCTGATGATCGTGGAATCGATCGCCCCCCGGTCTATCGTGCAATTGGCGCCTATCTCCACATCGTCCTCCACGACGACATTTCCGAGTTGATAAAGCTTTACGTGCTCGCCGGTTTTGGTATGGGCAAAACCAAAACCGTCGCTTCCTATAACCGTACCGGAGTGGATAATACACGATTTTCCTATCTCGCATCCATGGTAGATAGTGACATTGGGATGAACAATGGTGTCGTCACCGATGATCACATCGTCTCCGATACTGCATCCGGGCATGATCATCACCCGTTCGCCAACAACCACATCTTTGCCGAAACTTACATTCTCGCCAATACGGCATCCTCTCTTCAAAAGGGGTGGCTCTCCTTCTTCTTTCATCAAAGAGGGGGCGAACAGTGCACTAATGTATGCCAGCTTGAGATACGGCTCTTCGTCGATCAGGGGTATCGTGCTTTCGGGAACTCTATCGGCATACTTTTTCGCCAGGATAACGGCACCGGCATTAGTCCTGTCCAAGATCTCAAGATATTTGGGATTGTCCAGAAAAGAGATTTGCGAAGGAGTCGCTTTCTCGAGCGTGCCGATCCCTTCGATCTCTATCTCTTTTCCTTTATAGTCGATGCCGGCGATTTTCGCCAAATCCGACAGTTTCATTCGCGCTCCATGGCAACTACGCCGCCGCGAACGATCTCGATCGGGTGAAAACGCTGGGCCGCTTCGATAAAGTGCCTTACCCGCTTGGGTTCGTCGGCGATCATCGTTATTATATGTTGGCTGCTGACATTGGCGATACCGCCGTTATACGCCTCGCATAGCGCCTGAATATTGGAAAGAGATTCGTTTATCGGAAATTTCATCATAACCATCTCTTTTTCGATCATCTCTTCGTGTTCGATGACTTTATAGGTAGGTATCAGTTTGTGCAGCTGCTTTATGATCTGCTCGATGACTCGAACGTTTCCACGTGTTTCGATTGTGAGGCGTGACATGCCGGACTCGGGGATCGGTGCGACTGTCAATGTTTCGATATTGTAGCCTCTGGCAGCGAAAAGTCCTGTAATGCGCGAAAGGACACTGTGTTCATTCTGTACTATTACGGAGATTACCCGTCGTTCCACCTTCATCATCAATCCTTGTATTCGAGCAACATATTGTAAAGAGTTCCGCCGCTAGGCACCATCGGAAGCACATTCTCTTCGCGATCGACGATAACATCGATCATCGCGACTACCCCTTTTTCTATAGCGTCGTTCAGCGCCTCGTCGAACTCCTCTTTTGTCTCCACGCGGTAGCCTATGCCGCCACACGCCTCGGCGAGACGGACGAAATCCGGCTGAAAACTCAGATCGGTCTCGGCATAACGTTTTTCGTAAAAGAAGGTCTGCCATTGGCGGACCATTCCCAGATAGTGATTGTTGAGTACGATATTGATTACCGGCAGTCTGCTCTCTACGGCGGTTACAAGCTCTTGGATATTCATCAAAATCGATCCGTCACCGGTGAAATTGACGCTGATCTTGTCAGGACATGCACGCTTTACTCCAACCGCCGCCGGAAAACCAAATCCCATCGTTCCAAGGCCTCCGCTCGTTACAAACTGCCTGGGAAACGAAAAGGGATAAAACTGCGCTGTCCACATCTGGTGCTGTCCGACATCTGTAGATATAACCGCCTTATCACCTAAAACCTGCCCTACTCTTTCTATCACCCATTGAGGCTTGATCACTTTGTCGCTATCTTCGTATGCGAGCGGATGAATCTCGTTGTAACGCTTCAGAATATCCCTCCACGCCTGATACCTGTCGGGATCGACACACTCTTTGACTTTCGGGATCATCACTTCAAGCACCTCTTTGAGATCTCCTACGATTGGATAGTCCACATCTACGAGTTTGCCGATACTGCTTGGATCGATATCCACATGAATGATCTTGGCGTGTTTGCCAAACTCACTAACTTTGCCGGTAACCCGGTCATCGAAGCGCGGCCCAAGCGCGATCATCAAGTCGGCCTCGCTCATGGCCATATTGGCCTGATAGCTTCCGTGCATCCCCACCATACCAAGAAGCAACGGATTGTCGTGCTCCAGCACCCCCCTTGCCATCAATGTCTCGACCGCCGGAATCTTCGTTTCCGCAACCAATTCCCTAACCAACTCGGCGCTGTTTGAGTGAACAATACCGCCGCCGAGGTAAAATACCGGCCGCTTGGCTTTGCAGATAACCTCTGCCGCCTTTTTGATCTGACGTAAGTTGCCCTTGGTCGTGGGACGATATGTAGGGATATCTATTCTGGCGGGATAGTCGAATTTCGCCGTCTCGGCCGTGACATCTTTGGGAATATCCACATGAACAGGACCCGGGCGCCCGCTCGCTGCGAGATAGAATGCCTCTTTCAAAATTCTGGGAAGCTCCTTGGCGCTGCGGACAAGAAAGTTGTGTTTCGTGCAGGATCGGCTGATGCCGGTGGCGTCTATCTCCTGAAAAGCGTCCGTACCTATCAGCGAAATGGGCACCTGCCCACTAACGACGACGATCGGAACCGAATCCATATAAGCTGTTGCAAGTCCTGTAACGGCATTTGTAAAGCCCGGCCCGCTGGTCACAAAAGCCACACCCACCTTTCCTGTAGCGCGCGCATATCCATCCGCCGCATGAACGGCTGCCTGCTCATGACGGGTAAGTATATGCCTGAACTCTTTTTGTTTGTAGATCTCGTCATAAACATTCATGATGGCTCCGCCGGGATAGCCGAAAACCGTATCGACACCCTCCAGCTTCATCGCTTCGATCACCATCTGTGCACCGGTCATCTCCATGGCCGCATCTCCTATGCTTAGAAATTTGCCGATTATACATTAAAGTTAATTAAGGAAACCTCTAAAATATTTCGTCACCCTTCAACCCTTTGCACTCGGCAATAGCTACACCCTCGCGCAGCCCATCGTCGACCACTATCGCTTCACCCACTCCTAAAATCTCGTACAGCTTATCGAAAATCAAAATTCCCGCCACTATCAAATCTTCACGACCCACGCCGACCAGTCTCTTTCTTGCAGCATTATCCAGCGCCAGAAGCCTTTTTAGCTGCAAAGAGAGATCCTTTCGCAAAAGCTTCACTCCATTGATCTTTTGGGCATCATAGCTGGCATAATCCATCCCTAGCTTCATCGCCGCCACAGTGGTAGGCGTGCCCGCGGTCGCCACGAAACGGGATGCGTCAAACCCCTCCATCCGCCTCGTTTGTACCCATTTTTGAATCGGCTCCATCTCTGCTTTCAGTGCTCTTTCAATCGTTTCGGGAGTTTTATAACGCTGGGCAATCGTCACTATGCCCACGGAAAAACTCATCATGCGCGTCTCTCCTTCACGAAAAAAGACAATCTCCGTCGATCCCCCGCCGATATCCGCCAGTACGAAGCTATCGCTTCCGATCCCCATCTTTTCGAGCCTGGCTTTTACCGCCAGTTGCGTATATCCTGCCTCTTGCTCACCCGTAAGCACGCGAAATTTCAAACCACTCTTTTTTTCGATCGCATCCAAAACTTCAGCTCCATTGGAGGCTTGGCGAATCGCCTCTGTGGCTACAGCCGTAACCGGCTTGGAAAAATCCAACACCTCCCTGGCCTCTTTTGCCGCTTGAACGATACGCGCGATTGCATCTTCACCGATACACCCGCTTTCCGACAATCCATCGGCGGTACGGACAATCTTTTCATATTCCGCAATACGCTCCAGGCTATTACAATCCATATCGACAGCACGAAACGTATTTGAGCCAAGGTCTATCGCTAT
>JAMOOM010000193.1 GCA_027065515.1 Campylobacterales bacterium | reverse complement strand
TACAGTCACCAAAAGAACCGTAATCACATATCCGAATGTATCCATCGGCATGATATGGGTATCGATCCATCGCGTTAGAGTATGGCTCTTTTTCAAAAGCACTTCATCCACAAGCACAGGAATCAAAAGAGGCGTTGGTACGCTTACGAGCGTAGCCAAAACCGCGACCATATTTCCTGCTATCAGCGCTTTTTTATATCTTTTTACCGTATTGAAAATCGAAGAGAGGCTAAGAGACATATGGCAGTATCTTGGTCAGATCCTTGGTGTCTATAACAATATTGGCCTCTTTTTTCAAGATCTCTTTGGCGCAAAAAGCTATTCTCTTTTCCGCATAGGCGAACATACTGCGATCATTGGCTCCGTCACCTACCACGACTGTCTCTTCCGCAGTGGCTCCGATAAGCCGCTGCAGGCGCTTCAACATATCCCCTTTGGAAAAGTCGAACATCATCTCACCGCCCACAAGCCCCGTAAGGCGTCCATCTTTGGCATGCAGAATATTGGAAAAGTCGGCATCGAATCCCAAAACTTTCTCCGCATGGCTTGTGGCGTTTCTGAAACCTCCGCTGAACACGACGACCCTGTATCCTTGGTTTTTGAGAGTCTGTATCGTCTTTTTCGCTCCCGGCATGAATGGGAGATTGCGACATATTTCATCCACTTTCTTTTCAGGCAATCCCTCCAGAAGCTGCACCCGCGTAGTGAGGCTTTCAAAAAAGTCGAGCTCTCCGCGCATGGCCATCTCGGTAATGACGGCTACCTTCTCCTTGAGCCCCAGTGGCTCGGCCAGAAAATCGATCGTTTCGCCATCCATCAGAGTCGAATCGAAATCGAATACGGCAAGTTTCATCAGGCATCCTTTTTAAATTGATATAATATCCAAATCAAAATAACAGGCAGATAACGATCATGTTCGAAACATTGATAGAAAAACTTCACGATCCAAAGAAGAGTTACATCACTTTGGAGACCACACCCAGACACAATGCCGACTTCGCTCCCGTCGTCGATACGATCGAAAACCTTGGACTTCATGAAAAAGTGGACGGCTTCAGCACCACCGACAACCCGCTGGCAAAACTGAAGTTCAACTCCATCATTGCAGCTTTCTTGCT
>JAMOOM010000192.1 GCA_027065515.1 Campylobacterales bacterium | reverse complement strand
CACCGGATGAATATCGGCTTTTTGTTGCGGTCGGCAACAACTGGGCAAGAGAAAGAATTTTTAAAATATTGAAACGCAAAGGTTACTCGTTCGTAAGTTATTTGTCATCAAAAGCGATCGTTTGGGAAGATTTAAGATACGGAAAAAATGTTTTTATAAGCGAGGATACGGGAATACAGCCATTTGTCTCCATCGGTGATAATACAATTCTGATAGGATCGAAGATCGGGCATCATTCAAAAATTGGCAATAACGTTCTGTTGAGTTGTTGTTATTTGGGGGGAAATGTAAAAATTGGAGACAATTCCTTTCTGGGTTTGAATTCAACCGTTAAGCAAAATGTAGTTATTGGTCGAAACAATATAATTGGAATGGGAAGTAAGATTGCCAGAAATACGGATGACGATAAAGTGTACAGTGACAAATCGACAAGCGAAAGAAAAGTGTCGTCAAAACACATCAAAGATTCATGTTTAAAATAGAGTAACGGTAATTGAACAATGCCGATTTTCGATGCACCTTTTGGCTTGAATAGAATTTGGAAAGTTAAAAGCGGTGATTGGGTTGCCGTCTAGAAAGAAACGAAAAAGAGTGGATCTTTTCGGGGTGTTGCACCGTAGTGTTCAGCAGAAGGTAGCCGAAATATCCACAAGTCGGATCTATGGCTTCAATTTCGGCTTACGCAGTAAAAAATAGAGTATCGTGGCAAAAAGAGCTCCGGATATATCGCAGCACATATCTTTCTGGGCATCCCATATATCGCCTTGGGCGCCAACGTAGTCCGCACCCGCTTTTGGGTCCAAGGAGATGGCGGCGATCCATTCGATGATCTCGTAGAGTGCAGCTACGGTGCTTATGGCGAAGATCGGAAACAAAAAGAGCATTACCCGGTTTGCCACGAGCCGTTTTCTCTCCAGCAATTCGGCGATGGCGAAAGCGTAAAAGCCTACCGAGAAGTGAGCCACTCTGTCGTAATTGTTTCTCTCCCATCCGAAAAATTCGTTGACTATGTCGAAAGGGACTTTGGAGAAAGTGTAGTGGCCGCCGATCGTGTGCATATATATCCATACACTCATCAATGCGTAGGCGGTATTGGAGAAGCGGAATTTTGGATATGTGGCC
>JAMOOM010000191.1 GCA_027065515.1 Campylobacterales bacterium | reverse complement strand
ATTTGATATAATCAGCGAAAATTTCTATATGCAAAGGTAGGCACATGCTGCTTTTTACTCCCGGCCCTACGCCGGTGCCAGAAGCTGTCCGTATGGCGATGGCGGGCCCCACGATTCACCACAGGACTCCGGAATTCGAGGCGATATTCAAAGAGGCGAGAGCGCGTCTGATGAGGCTTTTTGGCATGGACGAGTGTGTCATGCTCGCATCCAGCGGTACCGGAGCCATGGAGGCGTGCGTTACGAACCTCTGCTTTAAAAAAGCTCTGACTGTAAATGCCGGAAAATTCGGTGAGCGTTTCGGCAAGATCGTAGAAGCGTTCGGCCTCGATCATGTGGAGCTCAAGTATGCATGGGATACGCCCGCTAGCGTAGAGGATGTGCAGGCCGCGCTGATGGACGATCCGGATATCGACGCTCTTTGCATACAGGTGTGCGAGAGTGCCGGAGGGCTTCGCCACCCGGTAGAGAAGATCGCAGCGGCCGCGAAAGCCATAAATCCGGATATTATGATAATAGCCGACGGCATCACCGCCGTGGGTGTCGAGCCGATCGATACGACGAATATCGATGCGTTGATCGCCGGAAGCCAGAAAGCGCTGATGCTGCCTCCCGGTATGGCGATGATTGGTTTCAGTGACGCAGCCGTAAAAAGGGTCGGCGAAGGGAGAGGTTATTATTTCAACCTCGCAAGCGAGATAAAAAAGCAGCGCCAAAACACCACCGCCTATACCGCCCCCACGACGCTCGTTATCGGGCTGAACAAGATGCTCGGAATGATCGAAGAGAAGGGGGAGGATATATTTTATCTTCAAACGCGCGCCCGCGCTTTGGCTACCCGTGCCGCGCTTGAAGCGATAGGATGCCAGCTCTTTCCGCGCACCCCCGCTCTTTCGATGAGCGCGGTATATGACGAAGAGTCAAATGCCGTACGCGATATTTTGAAAAGCGAGTTCGATGTAAATATAGCCGGGGGACAGGACC
Organism: Campylobacterales bacterium; assembly: GCA_027065515.1. Taxonomy (GTDB): domain Bacteria; phylum Campylobacterota; class Campylobacteria; order Campylobacterales; family Hydrogenimonadaceae; genus Hydrogenimonas. Next base: position 3,480 of record JAMOOM010000191.1, on the reverse strand, counting down.
ACCTAAAAGGCAAACTCTTTCGCATCAATCAAATGGGTCTGATCGGAGTGCATGAGAGCGCATGGGTCGTCAATGCCGTCGAATGGGCATACGACAAGCTGGACCGAAGAGCGTATGACGGTACGGCATCGCGCATATTCAATGAAGTGTATTATGCCAATATGGGCCAAAGCGTATGATATTCGAGCATGAAATACCATCGGGCAGTAGGCTCTATTTTGGCCAAAGCGCCAAAGAGAAGAGGCGGATAGAACGTATCGCCAGCGATCTTTTGGAATCGGAGGGTTTCGAAGAGATCGTCACTCCTCACTTTTCGTACCACCAACATCAAAGCGTGCGGGATGTTCGCGAGCTGATCCGTCTTGGCGATCCGCAAAACCGCGAAGTGACATTGAGGGCAGACAGCTCGATAGATGTGGTGCGGCTTGTAACAAAGCGCCTGGGAAGAACGACGCAGCAGAAGAAGTGGTTTTACATTCAGCCGGTATTTCGATACCCGACCAGGGAGATAAACCAGGTCGGTGCCGAATGGCTGGATGGGTCTTTGGCCGATGTGATGGACGTTACGATGTCGCTGCTTGAAGAGCTGGATGTCGAGCCCATACTGCAGGTGTCCAATATCCAGATCCCGGTGCTGATATCTTCGCAGTTTGGCATACCGCTTGAATGGTTCGCGTCGATGCAGGTGGAAAAGCTCCTGGGCGCAGGCCATGCGTGGCTGGCGGAGCTGGCGCAAGTACAGCATATGGATCAGCTCGATTCGGCTATCGCCAATGTTCCGGAGGTTATTCGCCCGCAATTGGAAAAGATGAAAACACTGATGCAGGAGTGCCGCTGCAAACAGTGCATTCTAGCCCCTTTGTACTATGCGAAAATGCGCTATTACGACGGGCTTTTCTTTCAGTGTTTCAAGGGCAACACCCCGCTTGCAAGTGGAGGCCATTTTATCGACGACGACATATCTGCAGCAGGTTTCGCGCTCTATACCGACGCACTGATCGAGATGCGCATCAAAGGGGATAAAAGATGAAAAGAGAGATAGGTACTATGCCGACTGCCGACCTTATCGTGGGTTTGCAGTGGGGAGACGAGGGCAAAGGAAAGATCGTCGATATGCTGGCGCAAAAATACGAGGCCGTAGCACGTTTTGCCGGCGGCCATAATGCTGGGCACACGATCGTGACCAATGGAAAGACATATGCGCTTCATCTGATCCCTTCGGGGATTCTCAATCCCGATGCGATCAATATAATAGGTAACGGAGTCGTAGTCTGTCCTGCCAATCTGATGAAGGAGATGTCGCAGTTTGACAACCTGAAAGGTAGGCTATGGCTTAGCGACAAAGCGCACCTAATACTCCCTTATCATCAGATGATCGACCAGGCGAGAGAGAGGATGCGCGGCGCCAAGGCGATCGGAACGACGGGCCGCGGCATAGGGCCTGCATATGCGGACAAGATTTCGCGTCTTGGCCACCGTGTCGGGGAGTTGAAAGATACGGAGAAGCTTTTTAAAAAAATTGTCGAATATCTGCATCAAAACCGCCCGATATTCGAAGCCATGAAGATAGAAATGCCCGATGAGACGGCGCTTAAAGAGGATCTGATCCGCTATCGTGACGGATTGATGCCTTATATCGCGGATACGACCCAGATGATCTGGAAACTGCTGGAAGATGGAAAAAAAGTGCTGCTCGAGGGGGCGCAGGGAACGATGCTCGATATCGACCACGGCACATACCCTTTCGTGACCAGCTCCAACACGATCGCCGGCGGCGCATGTACAGGCATGGGGCTCTCTACCAAACAGGTAGGTCATGTCACCGGTATCGCCAAAGCGTACTGTACGCGAGTGGGCAACGGCCCGTTCCCAAGCGAAGATTTCGGGCCCTATGGAGAGAGGTTGCGGCAGCAAGGACATGAGTTTGGCACGACTACCGGACGCCCAAGGCGCTGCGGCTGGTTTGATGCCGTGGCGATCCGCTATGCCTGCGCACTCAATGGCTGCGACCAGATTTCGTTGATGAAACTGGATGTTCTCGACGGTTTCGAAGAGATAAAAATCTGCGTAGGGTACCGCTTTGAAGGGGAGCTGATCGATTATGTTCCGTATGATCTCGAGAAGGTCGAGCCGGTTTACGAAACTTTTCCAGGCTGGGAAAAGGTCGAAGGGATCAGTGATTACGAAAAGCTGCCAGACTCGGCAAAAGCCTATATAGAGACGATCGAACGGGTAAGCGGAGTGAAAGTGGGCATAATTTCCACAAGCCCCGATCGTGACGATACGATCATAAGATAGGAGCCGGGACCATGCCGAAAAATTACCGCGCGCTCACCAAGCTGCGGAAGCAGCAATTCGAGCGCGCGGAACAGGCATTGGCTTCGGCAAACTCCCAGCGCCAGCACCTCGAGGCCGAAAAAGAGCGGCTAAGATCCGATGCCAGGGAGCTTGAAATCCCAGGTAGCGGATTTGGTAGAGAGCTGGGGCTCGTAGTGAATCAAAGGAGCGCGATCAAATCGGCGATCGAAGCGCTCGATTATCGTATTCAGGCGGCTGCCGAACTTTGCACCAGGCGTCAAGAGGAGCTGATGGCCGCGCATGTAGCCTACGAGCAGGCGAAGAGTATCGAAGCCCAGATTATGCAAAAGCGTCTTGCAAAGACCAAGCGCCTGGAGCAAGGGAGCCTGGACGAGATCGCCTCGCAACGCTTCTGGCGCGACGCTCATACGGAGGATGAATCCTTTTGAAAAACCTTTTTTGGCTTATCGTTTTGTCCATATCCGTTTTTGCGCAAGCCAATACATCGCAGATACTTGAATGCAATAAAATATTCGAAGAGCGCAAACAGGAGCTCGAACTGAAGCTCGAAGAGATCGACGAAGCGCGCCAGGCTTACGAGGCTCTCAAAAATGCTACAGAAGAGATGTTCAGGAAAAAAGAGGCTGCACTGAAAGCAAAAGAGCGGGAGCTGAATGCCACGAAAGAGAAACTCGAAGAGGAGCGCAAGAGCATTGAAGAGCTGATCGCCAAAAACGAAAAACTCCTAAAAGCGATCAAAGAGGCCAAAGCCGATAAAGTCGCGCAGACATATGCCAAAATGAAAGCTTCCGCGGCCGCAGCCATCCTCGAGCAGATGAAACCCGAAGACGCCGCCAATATCCTATCCGCCCTCAAACCAAAAATAGTTGGAAAAATATTGTCGAAAATGAGTCCCGAGAAGGCCTCTAAAATCACCCTCTTGCTCAAAGGCCGTTCCTTGAAGTAGGCTCAATGAGGCCTCTTGCTGCGTAATTTATATAATACGTTCTTCGCGTAGGGCGTAAGCAAACTGTGTGAAAATATCGTCCATCGATCAGTCCTCCAAAAGTCCTTCTTTGTGTAATCTTGCCATTGGTGATACCCATCGGCATTTCGCCATTTTCCATAAAACTTTCTATCTTGAAAGCCATGAATTGCTCTCTTTTACATTTCAAAATGAAA
>JAMOOM010000190.1 GCA_027065515.1 Campylobacterales bacterium | reverse complement strand
CGGAGCAGAAACAAGCATTGTTTCAGGCGTTGATGCATAAGATGCAACAACCCTCTCCCGGTACCGCTCAAAAAAATACATCGTTACATCATACGGTGGAAAATGTGACCAAAACCCTAGATGAAGAGGAGCTTTTGGCTAAAATCGGAGAGTATCCTTCTCCTGTTACCGGTGTTCATCTAGAGAGGAAATCGGATGGTTTTTCTCTCAATGGAGAAAGGATGTATGTCGATTTCGAAGGCCCGATCGTCCGGCTCGGATACGATTGGCAAAGTGGTGATGCTTTTTATATCGTCAAACTTTCCAGCGACACATATCGCATCAAATATCAAAAAATGTTGAGTGGCCGAGATCCTATATCTGTGGGCCTTATTAAGAGAGACGGATTGAGCTTGCATGTCGAAACGGTTACGGGCAAGCGCTTCAATGGACGAAATATTATTCCCACTTCCAAAGGTTTTGTGGTGGTGAGAGAAAAAACCGCTTTCGTGTATGAGGTAGGCAAGCGTCCCGTTACATTTATAGCCCCTGAAGGCTGGCATATTGCCGCTTTTCAAAATGGCGATGTTGCAACCACAGGATTTATTCTGCTCGAACGAGATGGCGAAAGTGAAACGAGAAACCCTTTCAGCAATTTGATGAAATCGACAGCGGAGCTTGGCAATGCCCTGGGAATATCCACCAAAAGTGACTATATGTTGGTCAGTATGAAAAATCCTGCCCAGCGAAAAATGATCAATGTAACCCTGGGAGAAAAAGAAGTTGCCCTCCTCTCTCAATGCAGGCAGCAGAATCGGTATGTGAGAATTTGCGATTCGATGGAAACCAAAAAGAGTCTCTATCAGCCCAATGGCTTGAAGAACTTCAACCACTATTATTGGAACATTCAATGGTTCAAAGGAAAGAGAAATATTTTCTCTATTACCAAGGAGGGTAATAACAGAGTAGTGCGCGTGAGTGACCTGGAGCATAATCGTTCAGCGGAGATAGCTTCCCGTGTTACCGGATTTCCCGAATATGTTGCAAAACAGGACAAGAATGGCGTGGTCAAGGTTCATGTAGAAGGGGGATTGCTGCCTTCTGTAGATATCGAGGATGCTGAAGCGGCCCTAGGTGAAAATATCTGATTTTACATTGCCTCAATTCACTGGCGCAAAGCCGTTGTCTGTTTTTGATTCGAACGAAAAAATACGGATCGCCACGGCGTTTCCGAGCGCTTTGTAAAAGGTGTGCCGAAAGACTTTGTCTCGCTCGGGAAGGGGATCGAATAGTCGCATGGGTACAGGGTCATGATGAGCAGCGTGGCCTTTGGTTTTGACGGTCATGAGCTCTTGTAGGTGCCCAATGCCTCGCAGGTGGGGTGCCGGGGAGCGATAGCGGTTTATATCGTTGTGATATCGTGCAACCTTCTATCTTCACGAAGATGTCATTGGTCGGGTAGCCGAAGCACACTTTGTTTTTGACGGTGCGAGCCTCCCCGTTAACCCTCTAAAACATGAATATTTCCCCTTTTTGATGATTATGCCGTTTTTCTTTTTCGCCTGATTTTGTAGATATTTTTGCAGATCATAACGTTCATCGTTTTTATAAAGCGAATGAGTCGTTTGGATCGATTTTCTCACCACTGCAATCTGTACGGCGGCGCCATGCTTGCCGTTTTGCCTGAGCCGTTTACAGAAGGCCTTCATTTGCGCATTGTCTCAGATGGCGACCAGTACACTCATGAAAAGTGTTTTGCGATAGTTCGTTGGCACAGTCATCTACGATATGCCTATGTGATCCGCAA
>JAMOOM010000189.1 GCA_027065515.1 Campylobacterales bacterium | reverse complement strand
AAAGAGGGGGAGGAAGCGGAGGGCATAATGGCCTCAAGTCGATCGATGCGATGGTCGGAAACGACTATATCCGCGTCCGTATGGGCGTCGGAAAACCCGCCTTCAGATCCCAGGTGGCAGATTACGTGTTGCAGCCGTTCCTGAAAGAGGAGCAGGCACGGCTTGAACCATGGATCGAGCATGCGGCGAAAGCAACGCTCGAATTGGTGCGACACTCTCTTGAATATGTCTCATCCCGTTATACCGTCAAAAATCCCCAGTGGCCAGCTATATGAGGATGTTTCGATACATAAGCCGGCTCTACCTGAAACATTTTGTGATCATCGCCTTCGCACTCGCTTTTTTCTTTGCAGGGCTGGATTATATGCAACACGCAGCGAAGCTTTCAAGTTTCAATATCAAAGTACTTTATCTGTTTTACAAAGGTTCTCACGCGCTGAATCTCCTCTTTCCGATCGCTCTCGTGCTTTCGATGATCGTTTCCAAAATGGTATTGATACGATCCAATGCCCTGGTCAGTTTCTATGCGCTGGGATACTCGAGAAAAGCGGTATTGAGGCCATTTTTTCTGATATCGTTTCTGTTGACGCTTTTTTATGTAGGTATCCATTTCACATCCTTCGTAAATGCTGAAATTTCGGCAAAACAGCTCCTGGAAGGAAAAAAGAGCCACAGTGTAACCCATAACATTTTCGTAAAATACAACGACTCCTTTATCTATATTTCCGAAATCATACCCTCTCGCAAACTGGCTAAAAAGATTCGTATTTATCGTATACTGCCCGATAGAGAGTTGGAGATTATCTACGGCCCCAGTGCCGTTTTCGACGGAAAAGGCTGGGTTGTAGAACAGGCAAGGGTTGTCAGGAAGCCAAATGCCAGGAAGCTGGGTGGCAAAGGGCTTGTCGTTGAAAAAAAACCGAGAGTGCGAACCCTGGAGGGATTCAAGCCCAAAATCCTGACGTCGGTCTTTGAAGGAGTCAGGGCCTATGCGATTCAGGATGCTTTTGAGGCAATGCGATTGCTTGAAAAAGAGCATCTACAAAGCAAAAAGGTAAAAGCCGTGCTCTACCATATGATTGTGACACCGTTTTTCGCGGTTTTTTTGGTCGTGATATTTTTTCTGGCCATTCCGCCGCATGC
>JAMOOM010000188.1 GCA_027065515.1 Campylobacterales bacterium | reverse complement strand
ATAGTAAACGACATCCGGAGTCGGGCTCGCCCTCCACTGCAGATGGATCATACGCGGCAGGCCTGTCGTAGCTTTCACATCCACAGGAGGCCTTGGCAACGGCTTGGTAATCGCTTTGACCTCGGTGCTAGGCTCAGAAACTAGGCCGTTGCACAGTTTCACGCGAATACGATAGAGATAGACCTCTTTTTCACCAAGATCTTTGTCGATATATTCTGCGCTCAGACGATTTTTCACTATAGTCAATCTCTTCCATTTTTCGGGTTCCGTTACGCGTGCACGCTCTATGACATAGCCCACCACTCGCAAGTCCCGATGGGGTCGCCAAATGATTTTGATTCTATTAGGGAGATTGGCGATGGCACGCACAAAACTGACCGAAGGTATCATCGGCAACGTTTTGACGCTTACAGGCTGGGATTGACGGGATTCAAAACCCTTCGCATCATAAGTGGACATCTGGTATAGATATTCAACTCCCGGCTTCAGTCCCGTATCGACATAGTGCGAACTGTATCTATCATCTATCTGTGCGACACGCTTGAGCTTGGCTTTGGCTTTGCCGGACTGCATACGATACAGCCGATAGCCTTCGATATTGGCAGAAGGAATCATTTTCCACTCGAAACCCACGGCCGTCATCGATGAAATGGTTTTGATCGATGTAACAGTTGGAAGATTCGGTGATATTTTAGGAGCGCTCTGGCTCAATCCTTTTGGTGCGCACCCTGCTACAAACATCGTCAAAACGCCCAGGAAGAGCGCGCGGATCCAGTACTTCATCCAGTTTCTCCTTCTCGAAATATGTTTCGCATGCGGTCATCATATCCAATGGTGTTTCAGCGACAAACCGCATCGTTTCACCCGTTGCAGGGTGTCTTAGGTAGAGTATATAAGCGTGCAATAAAATACGTTCTATTTTTGGTTTCATTTTACCTTCATGGCTCTTAAACCCGTATAAATGGTCACCCGCTATATGACGGCCTATCGATTCCAGGTGCACACGTATCTGGTGAGTACGCCCGCTAAAGAGTTTCGCTCCAACCAGCTCAAAAGAACCAGTCCCGCCCAAAAGCTTCAAAAAAGCGGTTTTGGCCGGTTTCCCACCGCTTACGATTCCCATTTTCAATCTGTTGGCGCGATTACGTGCGATCGGCCCTTCCACAATGGTGGAATCTTTAAGAGGATAATCGACAATCGCTATATAGTAACGCCCCATCGACTTGTCCTGCAACTGTCTGGACAACTTTTCGTGTGCCGCATTGTTTTTGGCTACGACCATCGCCCCGCTCGTCTCTTTATCCAGCCTGTGCACTATCCCATGCCGCTCTTCTCCGCTGATTGTAGAAAGACTGACTCCTTTGAATTTCAGCCAATCCACCAAAGTAGCCTCTTTTACGCTTGGGGCCGGATGCACGATCACTCCGGAGGGCTTGTTGATCACCAAAATATCGTCATCTTCGTAGATAATGGGGATATCGAAATCCACCTCCCCTCTCTCGTATGATGGCTCGGGTGGAATCTGCCATGCAACCATCTCTCCGATTCTGACTTTATGGCCTGCTTTGGTTGTCTTTTTACCACCCACTTCGACAAAACCTCTTTTGATAAGATGCTCTATCTGGTTGCGAGAACCTCCAATATGCCGATGCAACAACTTGTCGAGACGCTCATCACTGCAGGCTATTAAACTGTTTTTGCTCATTCGTTGGATACAATTCTTTCATCAAAGTATTCGGGTTGAAATTTATTTTTGGATCTTTTCATGAAACACTATAGCAGCAATTCCCATGGCAGATCCCGTAAACATATATGGATGTTCGATCGGCGCATTGTAACACATTTCGATTTCTTCCTCATTCTGCTGATATTACCACTGATTTTTGTATCTTTGATGCTGGTCAAAGAGATCAGTCCCGCTCTTTTTAAAAAAGAACTTTTCTATATTGGACTTGGATTTATCGTATTTTTTATCTTTTTCCTGATTCCTTGGCGATCTCTTAGATGGATGATACCCATATTCTATTGGGCTACGATTCTTTTGCTTATAAGTGTAGATATCTTTGGTATCAGCAAACTGGGGGCCCAGCGATGGCTGCAAGTACCTCTTGTCGGACTGACGATACAGCCGTCAGAATTGTTCAAACCCGCTTTTATTTTGATGATGGGATATCTTGTCCAGGAAAATCCACCACCAAAAGAGGGATATGGCATCAAAGAGTTTTTTAAATTCTCTTTCTACATCCTGCTCCCTTTTATACTCATATCCAAAGAGCCCGATCTTGGAACGGCGACCGTCTTGCTGATTATCGGCTACGGCATACTCTTTTTGGTGGGAGTAAACTGGAGAATATGGGTCTCGATCTTAACTGTGCTGACGATATCCGCCCCCTTTTTGTATAGCAATATGCATGATTACCAGAAAAAACGCATTCACGACTTTCTGGCTGAAAAACCCAGCTACCATGTTCAACAATCGATCATCGCTATAGGATCAGGAGGAATGACAGGCAAACCGAAAGAGGAGGCGACTCAAACACAATTGAAATTTTTACCGATCGCTTCCAGTGACTTCATATTTGCATATCTTGTCGAACGTTTTGGATTTCTCGGTGCCGCGGGGCTGATTTTGGTCTATATTCTGCTTATACTGCATATTTTGAGCCTTGGTATCCATGCGCGCGGTGATTATCTCATCCAGGTTACCGCATATGGCATCGCATTTTTGTTGTTTGTCTATACCAGCGTCAATATTTTGATGACAATCGGACTGGCTCCGGTTGTCGGTGTTCCCCTGCCTTTTGTAAGCCATGGAGGCAGCAGTTTTATAAATTTCATGGTACTTTTTGGAATTTTAGAGAATCTTATTGCTTTTCGTTTCAATTTTTTGTATAATTCCGGCTCCAAAGTTACTTTCTTGTAGGGTCCATAGCTCAGTTGGTTAGAGCATCCGGCTCATAACCGGATGGTCCCAGGTTCGAGTCCTGGTGGACCCACCATCTTCGTAACTATTTTTTTCGACCTCTCTTTTCTAAGATAATATCCGATCTGGATCGCAATCTTTCTTTGTTTTCAAATTTTTTCAGCCGCTTCATATAGGGATCTTCTTTATTGTTTTCTTTTCCGGTTTTTGGTTTGAAGCCCATTTTGGCGGATTTTTTTTTGCTGACTTTTTTTCCAGCAAAACCCAAGCGTGTCACGGACCACACGATCATAATAAAAAAGATCGATATCGCCGTCCATTTTATCCACAGATATTTGGCAATTGCACTACTCTTTTTTGTTATAAGTGCATATTGCGCCATATCGTCATAGACGGCATCAGCCAGATAGATGCCGAAAATTCCGACGACAATCATAACGATATAACGGAGATTGCGCCTGAAAAAGAGCGAAAGTGCCGCCCATTTGAAATAATGGTACATCCGTTATATCCAGGATATTCCCAAAAGCGCAAGAAGCGCAATTAGTCCACGACTCTTGTACTCGCCCATCAACTTATCCTCTTCGTCCGCGATAATGATCTCAAGTTCTTCATCTGTAAGCTTGTCTATATCCACCCTACTCTCCACCAACCTGGCTCTCGTGCGAATCAACGCTTTTTTGCGCAATCTTTCGTAAAATTTTCTTTTCGTACCGGCGGGCAAGCGCTTTATCTGTTCAAATATTTTTTTCTGCACATTTTTCTCCATTTATACAATATCTGTTTCACAATATCACAAATCCATTCCTCTTTAAACTTTTTCGGCTTGTCCGAATGGGGCTTCAATGAGTTTTGGTATTCGTTACGGTTCATGTAGGCCTGGCATATGGCCGAGGTTGAGGAGTCGATATACCAAAACATGATGAGAGAAGAGAAAATTCCAGGCAACCGCGCACAGGAACAAAAGACTATAATATGAGTTATGAGTAAAGTGAAGAAGTTTACCGATAAATACAGGAACAATCCAAATATCCGGCGAATATTCGTTATCGGCAATTTACGTTACGCCTGCAATTCTACGCGATCTTCGTCTATTCGCTGGTCCTTTTCAACTTTTCATTGAAATATTTGAAATATCGAAGTTTGGACCGTATTCGATAGCCTGCACATATTTTTTTGATCTCCTCAATCAGATGCCGATCACTGATATTCATCTTTTTTGCCTTGATAGTTCCATTCGAGAAACATTCATAACCTGTTATTTTCATTGCCAATCCTCTCTTTGAAAGATCGCATAGAAACAGGCGCTAATTTTTGTTGCGTCCTTGCAGGCTGGTTTGATGAGTATGTAAATCCACCAAATCTTAATTATTATAACATATTTTTACAAAAACAGGGTAGCTCAGGCCGGAAGGTCTTTTTTCAAAAGATGGAGAGTCTCGTCGAATGTATAGACAATCGGAACCCCCGTGGGTATCTCCACTTTGACGATTTCAGCAGGCGTCAAATGCTCGATCGCCATCGTCAAAGCTCGCAATGAATTTCCATGAGCACTGACAAGAACCGTCTTGCCCCGCGCCAGCTCGGGGACGATCGTTTCGGCAAAATAGTTAAGCGTGCGTCTTCGTGTATCTTTGAGCGATTCGCTCCGTGGGAGTAGCGCCGGATCGATACCGGCATATTTGGGGTCCTTTTCCACAAGCCTGGGATCGCCGTCCGGAAGCGGTGGCGGGGGCGTATCGTAGCCGCGACGAATCGCTACGAACATCTCCTCTCCCACCTCTTTTCTGATCGCATCCTTGTTGTGTCTTTGCCATGCTCCATAGTGCCGCTCATTGAGTTTCCAGTGCTTGATGCAATCTATGTGTTCCCACTCCATCTCATGTAACGCGATCTGTGCTGTATGTATGGAGCGCTTAAGCCACGATGCAAAACATATATTAGGAAAAAGATCGTTTTTCTCGAGTATTCTACCCGCCTCTTTCGCCTCTTCGACCCCTTTTTCACTCAGATCTATATCTGTCCAGCCTGTAAAAAGATTCTCTTTGTTATATAAACTCTCTCCATGGCGCAGAAGTATCAATTTCGATATTTTCATCATTTCCTCTCCTTGATGGGGTCTGCAAATTTATCCGAAATTGGAAGATAGAATTTTTCAAGATAGTCTCTCATCATACGCCGGGCGCTGAAATGCGGAGAGACACTTTTTATAGCCTCTTTCATCATTCCGATCCATCCTGAAGGTACTCCCCGCTCGTCCAATTCGTAGAAAAGTGGAACGATTCTGTTCTCGATCGTATCGTACAAAGCGTTTGCATCGGCTTCGTCACTGGAGGTGTCTCCGCCAAAAGCCCAGCCATTTTTTCCATTATATCCCTCGGGCCACCATCCATCGAGGGTTGAGCAGTGAATCGTTCCGTTGACGCTGGCCTTCATGCCGCTTGTACCGCATGCTTCCATGGGAATAAGAGGGGTGTTGAGCCAGACATCGGCTCCTCTTACCAGATATTTCGCGACCTCTTCACCATAATCCTCTACAAATCCGATCCGTCCCCTAAAGCGGGGGTCCTGTGCCGTCTTGAAGATGCGCTGAAGAATTTTTTTTCCTTCCATATCGGCCGGATGCGCTTTTCCGGCAAAAATTATCTGCACCGGGCGAGCGAAGTTGTTGATGATTTTATCCAGCCTGTCGAGATCGTGCAAGATGAGATCCGGTCTTTTATATGCCGTCATTCGTCTGGCAAAACAGATCGTGAGCACATCTGGATCGAGCATAACTCCTTCGGCCATCGCCACCAGCGGATCGATCCCTTCGTCAGCCCATTTTCTCCTGACTCTTTCACGGATAAAATTCACCATTCTCACTTTGTATGCATAGTGCAAATCCCATATAGATTCGTCACTCATTTCATCCAAACGCAGCCATATATCCGGATTGTGCTGAAGTTTTTGCCACTCTTCTCCCAGTGTCTTATCTATCTCACCCGCCAATTCGTCCCCAAGCCACGTCGGAAGATGAACACCATTGGTTACATAATCTATAGGGATTTGCGAAGGATTGTCGTGATCGAAGATATTTTTCCATATCTTGCGTGTCACATCCCGATGTTTCTTGCTCACGGCATTACGATAATCGCACATTTTAAGCCCGAAAACAGTCATATTGAAACCATCCGATGGCCTGTCTGGATTGATGCCAAAGCTCATAAAACGCTCTTTGTCCATCTGAAGGCGCTGCCAATAATCACTGAAATATTGGCTCATCATATCGAAACTGTAAACATCGGTTGCGGCCTGCAGTGGAGTATGGGTGGTGAAGATCGACGTGGCTTTGACATGCGCGATGGCATCCTCGAGACTCATCCCATCGTTTTCCATACAGCTACGAACCACTTCAAAAAGAGCGAAAGCGGGATGCCCCTCGTTCAGGTGCAAAATCGAATATTCAATTCCAAGAATCTCGAGCATTCTATAGCCACCGATTCCCAAAACGATCTGCTGGCGAAGTCTCT
>JAMOOM010000187.1 GCA_027065515.1 Campylobacterales bacterium | reverse complement strand
TACCGCTATCTACGATACGTACTTGCCGAAGCATCTGGGAGTAGATGATCTCGATATGTTTGTCGGAGATGTTGACCCCCTGTCGGCGATACACCTGCTGGATTTCGCTGACCATATAGTAATGCAGCGCCTTTTCTCCAAGCACCCTGAGAATATCGTGGCTACTTACAGTTCCGTCTGTCAGCTTCTCGCCGGCATGTACATACTCGCCGTTGTGCACGAGAATCTGCCGGTTTTTATCTACGAAATATTCACCGACCTGTCCATTTTCACCAGTAATGATGATTCGCTCTTTGCCGCGGAGCGGTTTTCCGAATGAAACGATACCATCAATCTCTGCGATGAGAGCCGGATCTTTGGGTCTCCTCGCTTCGAAAAGTTCGCTAACCCTGGGAAGACCCCCGGTAATATCGCGAGATTTGGCGACGGCTTTTGGGGTTTTGGCGATAATATCGGCCATCTGAACCTCTTGGCCATCATGGACATAGATAGCTGTTTTTGGCTCCATGGAATAGCGAATGATATCTCCACTTTCTGTAGCCAGAACGATGGCCGGCTTATAGCCCGGAGGCGTATATTCGTTGATCTCGAGTCGCGTCTGACCGGTAATCTCGTCAAACTGTTCGCTGGCTGTGATTCCGGGAATGATATCTTCGAACGAGACTTTTCCGTTGGCTTCCGCTATGATCGGATCCGTATATGGATCCCACTCGGCGATAATCGTATGTTCACCGCTGCTTGGCTTGGCTATAACCGTATCGGCATCCACTTTTTCATCATCGCCTACCGTGACGATCGAACCACGTGCAAGATAGTGGCGGTTGGCCTCGCGCCCCTCATCGTCGGCAATGACGGCGAAGAGACCTTTTTCTTCGACTTTGTGCCCCTCTTTTACATCTTTGTAGCGCTCGAGATAATCGCCGACGAGAAGATAGTATTTCAAAGTTCCCTCTTCCTCGGCTTTTATCGTCTGTGTGACCGGAGCACCATCTTTGACGCGCAGTTCGGCTGCATACGGGATCCGGTTAGGCACATTCCAACCATCTTTTATTACCTCTACGATGGAATCGTGCTCCGAAACTTTCGTGCCGGATGCATATGGAAGATAGAATTTTCCTTCGATCTTTCCGCTGACACCCGCAAGCTCGTTCGGGCGCGCCACGTCGCTTTTTCTGAGTGCGTAACGAACTTTCCGGTCCCCATTCTCAAGTGTCAAAATCACTTCGTCGTGAATTGTCTGCACCGTCAATTCTCCCTCGAAAGGTGCCTTTATTTTCGGCTCCACGAGAAGAATACCGGCATTTCTGCGGTTTGCAACGAGCATCTTGCCTTCGCTATTGACATATGTTTTGAGATTGTAATATCGGATAAATCCCTCTTTTGTCGCGATCGCCTGACGTTCGGCTTTTTCACTCGATGCGGTACCACCGATGTGGAAGGTTCTCAGTGTAAGTTGAGTACCCGGCTCGCCGATAGACTGGGCTGCGATAATTCCGATCGCCTCGCCGACTTTGACATGCTTTCCTTCGCCCATGTTGAGGCCATAACATTTTGAACATACGCCGCCTTGGGCTTTACATGTGATAGGCGTACGGATCGTCACGGCGCGCACTCCCGCTTCTTTGATCAGTTGTGCTTTCTCGTCATCGATCAGCGTACCTTCCGATATCAGGATTTCGTTGCTGATAGGATCGATCACGTCATCGGCAAGTACGCGGCCATGAACGCGGTCTTCGAGCGGCTCGATCATCTCCGAACCGATCGTGATATCCGAGACTTCCACCCCTTCGTGTGTGCCGCAATCCTCCATCGTGATCTTGACATTTTGCGCCACATCGATCAGTTTTCGGGTCAAATAACCGGCATTTGCGGTTTTGAGTGCGGTATCGGCCAGACCTTTACGCGCACCGTGGGTGGAGATGAAGTACTCCAAAACGTTCAGACCCTCTTTGAAGTTCGAAACGATCGGTGTTTCGATAATCGAACCATCCGGCTTCGCCATCAATCCACGCATACCCGCCAACTGACGAATCTGCGCCGCCGAACCCCTAGCTCCCGAGTCCGCCATCATGAAGATAGAGTTGAAACCGTCTTTGTCTTCGCGTACAAGCTTCATCATCGCCTCGGCAACTGCATTGTTCGTATCCGTCCAGACATCGACGATCTTGTTGTACCTCTCCTGCTCTGTCAAAAGCCCGGCGCCGTACTGCTGCTGAATTTCACGCACTCGCTTCTTGGCCTCGTCCACAAGTCGATACTTCTCGTCCGGAATACGTATATCGTCCGCAGAGATCGAAATACCCGCTTTCGTAGCGTATTTGAAACCCAGATCTTTCAGGTTGTCGAGAAATTCCGCCGTAATCTCCAGACCACCATATTTATATACGTGATCGATCAACAGACCGATATCTTTTTTCTTCAGAATCTTGTTCCACATATGCTCCGGCACGAAATCGGGCAATATCGATTTCAGAATCAATCTTCCCGCTGTCGTATAGACCACACGACCGTCGACGATCGTACGCACACGCGCATTTATATCCAGATGCTCTCCATCTAGCGCCGTAAGCACCTCTTTGACGTTGGCGAAAATCTTGTTCGAGCCTCTGACTCCTTTGCGCTCCAAAGAGAGATAGTAAAGACCCAGAACCATATCCTGACTTGGAACGGTGATCGCTTTTCCGCTTGCTGGAAGCAGGATATTCATGGAGCTCAGCATCAAAAGCTTGCACTCCGCGATAGCCTCCTGTCCCAGCGGTACGTGAACCGCCATCTGGTCTCCGTCGAAGTCGGCGTTGAAGGCAGCACACACAAGCGGGTGAAGCTGAATGGCCTTACCTTCGATCAATACCGGATGAAAAGCCTGAATGGAGAGTTTGTGCAGTGTCGGCGCACGGTTGAGCATGACGGGATATTCATCGACGATCTCCTGCAGACACTCCCACACCTCATTGCTCTTCTGATCGATCATATTCTTCGCCGCCTTGAGTGTCGTGGCGTACCCTTTTTCCTCGAGCTTTGCAAGAAGATGTGGCTTGAAGAGTTCGAGAGCCATATTTTTAGGCAACCCGCACTGATCCATTCTGAGGTTTGGACCGACTACGATAACGGAACGTCCCGAAAAGTCGACACGTTTACCCAGAAGGTTCTGCCTGAAACGTCCCGATTTACCTTTGATCACTTCGCTCAAGGATTTGAGAGGGCGTTTGTTCGCTCCCTTTACGGCATTGCCGCGACGTCCATTGTCGAAAAGCGCATCTACCGACTCTTGAAGCATACGTTTTTCGTTACGGATAATGATTTCAGGCGCATCCAACTCCATAAGGCGCTTGAGACGCTGGTTGCGGTTGATGACCCTTCGGTACAGATCGTTTACATCGGAAACCGCGAATTTGCCACCATCGAGAGCGACAAGCGGACGAAGATCTGGGGGAAGTACCGGCAAAACATCCAGCATCATCCACTCCGGACGGTTGTCCGAATTCAAAAAGGCTTCTATCACCTTTAGACGCTTGACATATGTCTTGCGCTTCGCTTCGGAGCCTGTCTTTTCGATCTCCTCTTTCAGAGTGTGAAAAAGCTCCATGATATCCAGATCGGCCAGCAAACGCTTTATCACTTCTCCACCCATTTCGGCATGGAAACCGCTTTCGCCGAAACGCTGCAACAGCGACTGATACTGCTCTTCGTTGAGAATATCGTATTTGAGCACAGGAGACTTGCCTTCATTGTCATAGCTGGCTTCACCAGGGTTTTCGACAATATACGCTTCATAATAGAGCACTCGCTCCAAATCTTTCATCTTGATGCCAAGAAGCGTGCCTATACGGCTCGGCAGCGAATTGACATACCAGATGTGCGCTACAGGGGTCACAAGATCGATATGCCCCATTCGGTAGCGGCGCACCTTCGAAGTCGTCACTTCCACACCGCACTTCTCGCAGACTACGCCTTTATAGCGCATCTTCTTGTACTTACCACATAAACATTCATAATCGCGAACCGGTCCGAAGATCTTGGCACAGAAAAGGCCGTCGCGCTCCGGCTTCAGTGTCCGGTAGTTGATCGTTTCGGGCTTTTTGACTTCACCGAAGCTCCATGAGAGCACTTTCTCCGGAGAGGCGAGTCTGAGTTGAATCGCCTTGATATCTTTCGGGCGACTCTCTTCTGTGACTTCAATGGGTATCAGTTTCTTCATTCTCTTCTTCCTCATCTAAAAGCTCGACATCAAGTGCGAGTGACTGTAGTTCTTTGGTCAGAACGAACAGAGTTTCCGGTATTCCCGCTGCCGGAACGGTTTCACCACGTGTAATGGCTTTGTATGCCCGAACGCGGCCTTCGACGTCGTCGGACTTGATCGTAAGCATCTCTTTCAGCACATTGGCTGCGCCATACGCCTCGAGCGCCCATACTTCCATCTCACCAAAGCGCTGTCCGCCAAACAGTGCCTTACCGCCGACTGGCTGCTGTGTAACGAGACTGTAAGGTCCGGTGGATCGTGCGTGCATCTTCTCGTCAACAAGGTGATGGAGTTTGAGCATATACATATAGCCCACATTTACGCGTTCTCTCATGCGCTCTCCCGTCATACCGTCGTAAAGGACACATTTTCCATCGCTGTCGATCTTGGCCATTTCGAAAAGTTTCGCGAACTCTTCCGCGTTTACGCTCTCGAAAACCGGCGTGGCGAAGCGCACACCTTTCGCCCAGTCGCGGGCGTAAGCGATCAGCTCTTCGTCACTCATCGCATCGAGCGTCTCTTTTCCTCTCATCAGCTTGGCGACATCGGCGATTTCGGCCATTTTGGCTCTGAGCTGCTTGATGAAATCTTCCTTTTTTTCATCGAAAATATCCTGAATCTGTCGTCCAAGGCGCTTGCCGACGAGCCCCAGGTGCACTTCGAGAATCTGACCGATATTCATACGGGAAGGAACGCCGAGCGGGTTCAGTATGATCTCGACGGGAGTACCGTCTTCAAGATACGGCATATCCATCTCCGGCACGATATTGGAGACGATACCTTTGTTACCGTGGCGTCCAGCCATCTTGTCGCCGACTTTCAGCTTTCGCTTCGTTGCGATATAGACCTTGACCAGTTTAGTTACGCCGTTTGGCAGAATATCGTCTTTTTCAAGGATGCTGAGTTTCTCTTCATGCTCGTCGCGAAGCTTACGTTTTTGTCTCTGGAAGTAGTTTTTCAGTGATTCGTACCGCTGCTGGATCTCTTCGCTGAAGTGTTTCGCTATCGTATTTAGCGCAAAACGGTTGATTCCTTCGAAAACCTCCTTGCCGATCTTCGTGCCGGCTTTGTAAACGGTACCGTTTATCTCGACATCGCTTTGAACTTCGGCATCTCCGAGCAGAGCGTGAATTCTCAGCATCTCTTCGCGATCGAGCATCAGAAGTTTGTCGTGGTGCTCGCGATCGAGCTCCGCCTTCTCCTCTTCGTAAGCCCTGATTGCGCGCTGATCTTTTTCATAACCCTTTTTGGTGAAAATCTTCACATCCACGACGACCCCCTCCATCGATGGAGGGCAGTAGAGAGATTTGTTGACCACGTGTCCGGCTTTTTCGCCGAATATCGCGCGCAAGAGACGCTCTTCTGGCGTAGGCTTAACTTCCCCTTTTGGCGAAACCTTGCCGACCATGATCATACCCGGCTTGACATATGTACCGATCTTCACGATTCCACTCTCGTCCAGATGGCCGATATCCTCTTCGCGCACCCCGGGCAGGTCTCTAGTGATCTCCTCCACTCCATGCTTGAGCTCGCGTGCTTCGATCTCTTTTTCATATATATGGACGGAGGTGAAGGTATCGTCTCTGATCAGTTTTTCGCTTACGACGATCGCATCCTCGAAGTTGTATCCGTTCCACGGCATGAATGCGACCATGATATTCTTACCGATCGCGAGCTCCCCATTATCCATGTTCGGGCCATCCGCAATCACCTGTCCCGCATCTACACTCTCACCTTTTTTTACGATAGGATGCTGCGTGAATGTGGTGTTTTGGTTTGTGCGCATATTCTTCTGAAGCAGATAGTGGTCGATGAAAGCGCCGTTTTCATCTTCACCCATAATATAGATGTTTTTGGAATCGACTTTCTCCACGACGCCGCCGCGTCTGGCCTTGATACTCACCCAGGCATCACGGGCGATAAGCTTCTCTACGCCGGTCCCTACCACCGGAGCATCCGGAATCAAAAGAGGCACACCCTGGCGTTGCATGTTCGATCCCATCAATGCACGGTTTGCATCGTCATGCTCAAGGAAAGGAATGAGACTCGCTGCGACACCCACGACCATCAATGGATTGAGGTCTATATAGTCGATTTCATTTCTATCGACGAGCAAAATCTCGCCGTCACGACGGGCTTCGAGCAGATCTTCTACGATATTGCCCTCATCGTCGAGTTTCGTACTGGCAGGCGCGATCGTGAGACCCTCTTCCTGGGTCGCGGTCAT
>JAMOOM010000186.1 GCA_027065515.1 Campylobacterales bacterium | reverse complement strand
ATAGCACTTCGGCCCTCGCAGCATGCGCTAGCATTAGCTTGCCATTGCAGTCGCCCACCGCATAATGGTCCGGACAGGTCGTCTCGAAATGCTCGTCCGTAACGATACCGTGTCTGTCCACCTTCACCTCATCAGTCTGAATCACAGCGACATTCGCGCGTCGCCCCGTAGCTACCAGCAATTTTGGCACATAGCTTTCAGATCCATCGATATACACGATATGCACACCGCGCTTTGTCGTCTTGGCAGATTGTATAGAACGGTTCGGAGAAAGCGTCACACCGATCTGCTCCATCTGTTTGGCCATATTGGCACCGATTGAAGGATGGGCTCTGCGAAGAAGCGTATCGTGCCGCCATATCAGTTCCGTTTTTATACCGGATGCCGCGAAGAAGCTCGCCATCTCCAGGCCAATGGCGCCATCACCATAGACTGCCATACCCTCGGGGAACTCCTTCATATTCAGCACTTCATCGCTCGTTATGATCGATTTTTCGTCATATGCGATACCATCGGGAATGAAGGGCTTAGATCCCGTTCCTATGACGATATGACGCCCCGTCAAAGTTTTTCCTTCCGCGTCGATGGTGTATGGGGCGCTCAAAATACCTTCCGCATCTATGATATCGACTCGTTCGCACTGCTTCGTGATCGCTTTTGTAGCTTGCTCGAGCAGCTCCTCTTTCTCTTTTTCCAAAGTCTCCATATCGATTGATATCTTCCCTTTGAAATGCCTCTTTTTCGATGCACGCACGCTCTCTGCCGCGGCAATATACATTTTTGAAGGGATGCATCCGTTGTGCAGGCAAGTGCCCCCCAGATGCTGCGGATTCTTCTCCACCAACGCGCATTTGAGCCCAGCCTTGGATGCTACAACGGCTCCTGCGTAGTTGAGTCCTCCGCCCAAAAATATGATATCGTAGTCGTAGTTCATTTCAAATCCTTGTTGGCCCATGTTTTAAAAAGTACCGGATCTTCCGCCAAACTTTTGAGCGTCTGCATAAATTCGGCCGCCTGCCATCCATTGATCAAGCGATGATCGATCGTCAGAGTTACACTGATCAATCCCTGTGTCTCAGCGCCGACAGCGGCTATTCCCGCATCGTTTTTGTTGATCAGTGCATCGAATCTCTCGATTCCCGTCATCCCGAGATTGGAGATACCGA
>JAMOOM010000185.1 GCA_027065515.1 Campylobacterales bacterium | reverse complement strand
AAAAAGCGTTTGATCTGCGGAATTTTCTTTTCATCTTTACCGTAAGCGATAAGATGTTTTTTGTCGAGCTCTTCGAATGAAAGAGTATCGGATTTGTTAGGGTTGGGATGTTGACGCCAACGCCATCCTGTTTTAGGAGCAGGACACGGTCTGCCTGTTACAGGATGGATAGGATGGTAAAATCGGTAATCGTCGCTATTAGTGTCTTTATGCTCTGCGGTCAATGAACTTGCATTAGGCCATGAAGGATCTGATTCACGATATATCCAAATCTTCGCTTTTTTCTCTTTCGCCTCTTTTTCATCCACCCAGGTGCCGTCTTCGAGGCGGTATTCGGCATATTTGTATTGCTTGATCCCTTTCCAAGGATCGTTTCGCTTGGTCTCGTCGTTCCACTCCAGCCCTTGTGCCAACACGCTCTCTTTGTACGCTTCGCTTTTTTTCCTGTAAAGCTCTCGAAGCGATTTTTCGATCTCTTCGATAGAAGGATAGTGAGGCTGAAGCCTGTGAACAAGCTCCATCACTTCGGAAAAACCGGGTTTGTTTTGGCGAAACATCGTATGCTCTTCAGCCGCTTGGTCTCTGTTTTTGGCAAATGAGAGGATATATTCGTGATTGTGCGAGAAGGTTTTGGCATCGTTGTGGGTCGTATTTTTGACCCATATAAGGTTATCGAGATAATTTTTTTTGCCAAAAATATCTTCCGTTAGTTGCATAAGTCTGTGAGAGACACGGTTTTCGTCGTCTTTATCGTCGATGCTGGAGAAAAAGACGCCATCTTGCCGCATCAATCGCCCAAGCAGAGTGATGCGATCGTGGAGCATTGTCATCCATGAGGAGTTGCGATAGCTATCTTTATAGAGGAAATCGTTTCCTCCCGTATTGTAAGGCGGATCGATATAGATGCACTTCACCTGCTCCCCATATCTCTCCTGCATCAGATTGAGCGCCCCGAAATTCTCACTCTTTACAAGCACCCCGTCGATCGCCTCATCCAGATCGTCAAATGTCTCAAGAAGCCTGTCTTTGAACTCTCTATCAAAAAACTTCGTATCGAGGACGAGGTATTTCTCCTCCTTGAGCGTCTCCACAGAGTCCGCATCGACACCGTAGAGCCGCTTCCACTCCGCAAGCTGGACTTCGTTATTGAGAATTTCTTCGTAAAA
>JAMOOM010000184.1 GCA_027065515.1 Campylobacterales bacterium | reverse complement strand
ATACGCTCTTCAACCTCTTCGTCGCTCACTTCCGGCTTTTGCACCTCCGGGATCAGCCCACTTATGTCTCCGACTTCGATCTCCGGGCGCAGGCTCAGCTTCAGCTCCACCTCGATGAACTCTTCACCGCGGTCGAATTTGGTAACAGCCGGCTCTCCAATGATTTTATCCGCATCGAGCTCGAGCTCTTTGGAGGCGGTATTCAGCACTTCGCGCAGCGCTTCTGCTTCGGCATCCTGCTCAAGGCGCTCGCCGAGACGTTTTTTCACGACAGAGACCGGTGCTTTGCCCGGGCGGAACCCGTCGATCTTCATCTGTTTGGCAGCCTCTTTGGCGATTTTGTCGGCTCTTTTTTCTATATCGCTTTTGGCGATTTTGGCTTCTACCTGCACATTTGCATCATTGCTCTTTTTGGCATTTACTTCCATAAAATTACATTCCTTCAAATAAATTAGTGCAATATTTTACCCAAAACTCTCTTCATAACCAAAACATCATACGCGTTCGAGCAAATTTGATATAATTTTAGAAAAAGGCAAGATTTTCCTATGGCAAGCAAAGAGAAAAGATTCGAAGATGCGATTCGCACGATTTTGGAGCTGATCGGTGAAGACCCAGAACGCGAAGGGCTCGTAAAAACGCCTCATCGTGTCTATAAAGCTTTCGAGCATCTATGCGAAGGATACAAGCAAGATCCAAAAAAGGTGCTAAACGACGCGCTTTTTGAAAGCGGCAACGACGAGATGGTGCTGGTACGCGATATCGAATTCTATTCGATGTGCGAGCACCATATGCTCCCGATCATCGGGCGTGCGCATGTGGCATACATTCCCGACGGACGCGTGGTTGGGCTGAGCAAGATTCCAAGGATGGTCAATATCTACGCCCGGCGACTTCAGATCCAAGAGCGCATGACAGAACAGATCGCGGATGCCATTATCGAGACGATCCATCCCAAAGGGGTCGGGGTCGTAGTCGAAGCTCGCCATATGTGCATGGAGATGCGAGGCGTGGAAAAGATCAACTCCACCACCATCAGCTCCGCCCTTCGCGGGCTGTTCAAGAGTGATGCCAAAACCCGCGAAGAGTTCATGAGCATAGTCAACGCCCCGCTGCGCCCCCGCTACTGATGCCGCTCAAGTCTCTTAGAAACCGCGCCAAAAAAGTCTCGCTCTCCCCCTCCTACGGTACGATCGAAAGCATCCAGGCCAACGCTATCGTAGTGACGGGACTCAAAGCGAGCATAGGCCAGAGCGTGACCATACTCACCAAAGGCGAAAAGAGACTTGGGATGGTCACCTCTCTTGGGCCGAAGAGCTTCACGGTAACACCTTTCGGGTTTATCGAGGGGATGAAGGTTGGCGACCATGTGCTGCTCAATAGCCGCTCTCTCGATATTCCCGTAGGAGAAGGACTGCTTGGGCGCGTAGTGGACCCTTTCATGAACCCGATAGACGGCAAAGGAGCCATCCGTCTCGATTCGTACGAACCGATCATGAAACCCCCGATGGACGCGATGAAAAGAGGACTCATAAACGAGCGCTTCAGTGTCGGGATAAAGAGCATAGACGGGCTTCTCACCAGCGGAAAAGGGCAAAAAGTAGGCATTTTCGCGGGTAGCGGCGTAGGAAAGTCCACCTTGATGGGGATGATCGTAAGAGGAAGCGAAGCGCCGATAAAAGTGGTCGCCCTGATCGGCGAAAGAGGCAGGGAAGTGCCGGAATTTATCGCCAAAAACCTCGGCGGAGATCTGACGAACACCGTCATCGTAGTCGCCACCAGCGACGACAGCTCCCTTATGCGAAAATATGGCGCCTTCAGCGCAATGAGTGTGGCGGAGTATTTCAAGCGCCAGGGACGGGATGTGCTTTTCATGATGGATTCGGTGACTCGCTTCGCGATGGCGCAAAGAGAGATAGGCCTCTCTCTTGGGGAGCCGCCTACCTCCAAAGGATACCCTCCCTCGTCGCTGACCATCCTGCCGCAACTGATGGAGAGGGCCGGCAAAGAGGAGGGGCAAGGCTCCATTACGGCCTTTTTTACGGTGCTCGTGGAAGGAGACGATCTCAGCGATCCCATCGCCGACCAGAGCAGAAGCATCCTGGATGGGCACATCGTACTGAGTCGCGAACTCACCGACAGAGGAATCTATCCCCCCGTGGATGTCCTATCCTCCGCTTCACGCGTAATAGATGACGTCACCGCCCCTGATCACCTCGAGGCGGCCAGAAAATTCAGATATCTTCTATCTTTGCTCAAAGAGAACGAAATGCTGGTAAGAATCGGCGCCTACACTCCGGGCACCGACCAACGGCTCGATGAGGCGCTGGCAAAAAAAGATCGGATGGAAGATTTTCTAAAACAGCATGCCGAAGAATCGATTCCGTTCGAACGGACGGTGGCTATGCTGAAGAGTATCGTCAATTCGTAGCCGATGCCGAAAGCCTCTAAATGCGCCTGAGCTTTTCCAAGAGAATCGCTTCGAACAAAGCGAAATCGGGCAGCACTACATTGCCCTCTCTTTGCCTTTCTCCCCACATCGGCTCAGGAAAGAAGCTGTCGTTTTCGAAGCGCGCCATTACATGGATATGCACCCTTGGCATATAGTTGCCGAAGGAGGCCATATTTATCTTGTCAGGCTTGAAATATTCGATCATCATCTCTTCTGCGATTTCGTAAGTTTTCCAGAGTTTTGCACGAAGAGTTTTGGGACACTCCGTGATCTCTTTATATGGCGTGCAGGTAAAAATCTTGATCCATGGGATTTCGCTCTCCTCCCACTCTATATAGATATCGGCATCTTTGTAGATCATTCCGACCCCCTACAGCAGATCCCGAATACCGATGGCATACCATAGGATAACCAGGTTCAAAAAAAAGATCAACAGCGAGCTTCCCCTGGAGATGAAGTTCTGAAGCGGAGTGCGATCGACAGTGTGGGTTTTGAAAGCGATGAACATATGAATGACCGTCAACAGTGTCAAAACACCTACGATCGTAAGTTTGGTTCCCATCAGGACCGCAAGATCCGAATCCGGCGCATAACGCAGAGCGTCATCGATGCCGAAATGAAAAAACATCGTCAGCCCCGTAATCCACAAGAGAATCAGCCAGAAAGTTTCGAAATACCCATAGATAGGTCCCAGATGTGCATAGACGCTTTTTTGTGCCGATTTGTCACGCAGCAAAATTCCCAGCGCGAACAGAAGCAACGATCCGCCTACCCATGCCGTAGCGGAGAGGATATGAACATAAAGAATTGTTTTGATCAATACAGATGCCTTTTTGGATGATTCATTATCTCTTCTGGATCTATGCCTGTCCACTTCCGGATCAGATCACGATCTTTTGGCGTCAGCTTTGCATCCGGATGGACTTTTACATACATTCCCAGAGGCATCGCGAGGCCAACGGCGGTAAATATCATCTCTTTTAGCTTTCTCTTTTTCGTCTCATCGTAGCTTTCCCACTCGCTGAAGTTGAGCCACTGACGCCCTACTTTTACATCGCGTGCGACAAACCATTTTATCGGGGCGATGCCGCTATACCAGGGCCAGTGGGTTTTGTTGGAGTGGCAATCATAGCATGATCGCTCAAAAATTTCCTTGACTTCCGTCGGCGCTTTGACCTCCTGCACCGGGTCGCTTTTCGGATTGCTTCGGTCTACGGGGATCAGCTGGATTGCGATAAACCCTACCAAAAAGATGATTCCGAGCATTTTTCCTACCGACATAAAGCTTCCTTCTGATTGATTGAAATTTTTCGCATTGTAGTACATTATTGTTTTATAATATCTTGGCATGGCCAATATTGTCCGCGCCTATGATCTCTTTTTAAGTATTGCACACGTCGCAAAGCGTCAGTTATAATTCAGCTTTAATAAATATTTATGTAATATTGGAACAAATTTGTTTAAAAGGCATATTTATGATGAAAAAAACGGTTTTGGCAGTCGCGACAGGCGCGTTATTGATGACAGGGTGTGCGCAAAAGAGCATAGAAAGCCCCGCCGTATCGAGCAGCGGAACGGATACGATAATCGAAAAGCGATTTGACCATCGTATCGATATAGAAAAACTCAAAAACGCCATCACAAAAGCGGCAAAAAGTGCCGGATGGATGACGACTCCGCTTGGGGAACGGACAATCATTGCCGAAAAGTATTTCAGCGAAACAAAAAACATTGCAGCTGAAATCGATCTAAGCTCCAGTGGCTATACAATCGAATACAGCAGTGGGCAGAATATCGAAAAAGAAGCGGCCAGCCTGCTCGAAGATCTCGAAAAGGCGATCGAGAAAGAGCTGGAAAAAGAGGGCAAAAACGGCCATTGAATATGGCTTGAACGAAGCGTGTTCAAGCTGCGTTCCGCCTCACTAAAAATGTAAGAAGATCGTAA
Organism: Campylobacterales bacterium; assembly: GCA_027065515.1. GTDB lineage: Bacteria > Campylobacterota > Campylobacteria > Campylobacterales > Hydrogenimonadaceae > Hydrogenimonas. The sequence goes on along the minus strand of JAMOOM010000184.1, from coordinate 2,218 downwards.
GCCAAAATGGAAAAATCCATTTTGGCACCGGCATCAGTAAACCTTCTGATACTCTTCATGATCGACCGCGACTTTATAGGTCGGATCGTCCTCTTCCCACGTACAATATTTCCCGGCCGCTTTAAGAAGTTTTTTGCAATCTTCGCTCAAATGGCGAATCGTGATCTTCTTGCCCGCCTCTTCATAACGTTTCGTAATTTTGTCGATAGCCTCCACACCGCTGGAATCCATGACTCTTGCGCGCTTGAAATCCATGACCACTTCATCGGGATCTCCCGCCACGTCGAACTGGTCCAAAAAACCCTGGACCGACCCGAAAAAGAGAGGCCCGTCAAATTCATAGATTTTTCGGTTGCCCTCCGTATATGTCCGGGTATAGACTCTGGCATGCTGCCACGCGAACACCAGCGCGCTGATAACGACGCCGATGATTACCGCTACCGCCAGGTCCGTGAAGATCGTGACGACCGTGACGGTAATCAAAATCAGCGCATCCGTTTTTGGCATTTTGCGAATGCGATCGAGGCTCGCCCATTCGAACGTCTCCACGCTCACCATAAACATTATACCGACTAGGACGGCTATGGGAACCTGTCCGATATAGTCGCTAAGCGCAACGACGAAAAGAATGAGCAGTACCGCAGCGGTTGCCGACGATAGTCGTCCCCGTCCTCCCGATGAGAAGTTGATGATGCTCTGTCCGATCATCGCGCATCCGGCCATTCCCCCGAAGAGGCCGCAGGTTGCATTTCCTGCGCCCAGCGCTACCGCCTCCTTGTTGGCGTTCCCCTTGGTGCCGCTCATCTCATCTAGCACAGAAAGCGTCAAAAGGCTCTCGATGAGCCCCACCGCAGCCATCACCAGCGCATACGGAAGGACGATTTTAAGTGTTTCCAGACCAAAAGGAACATCCGGCCAGTGAAAGCTGGGAAGATCGCCGGCTATCGATCCAAGATCTGCGACGCGCTTGGTATCCAGATCGAAAACGACCGCTATCACACTCAGCGCCACGAGTGCGACGAGCCCTGCCGGAACAGCCTTTGTAATTTTTGGTAAAACCACCATTATGGCCATTGTCGTAAATACCAATATGTACATTATCGGCCCTTCTCCTTCGAACATAGGCAATTGGGCCATGGCTATAACGATCGCCAACCCGTTGACGAAACCCAAAATCGCAGGCTGCGGGACCAGGCGGATAAATTTCGCCAATCTCAACAGGCCAAAAGCGGCCTGTATCAATCCCGTCAAAACGGTAGCGAAAAATAGATATTCGACCCCGTGTGTCGCCACCAAAGAGACCATCACCACAGCCACGCTTCCAGTAGCCCCGCTGATCATTCCGGGCTTTCCGCCAAAAAGAGCCGTAATCAGCCCCAGGATAAACGCCGTATAAAGCCCCACAAGCGGCGATACACCGGCAATAAGAGAAAAAGCGACCGCTTCCGGAACCAAGGCTATAGCGACGACAATACCCGAGAGTACATCGTTCTTGATACTATGGCCGGGATAGGCTTTTAGAAGTTGTGCAAACATAGATGACCTTTTATATTTGGTATTTGAGGCTCACTGAAGTTTCAGCCACCGGATATTTCAAGGATGCCCGAAAGGGCGCGAATTATAGAGGAATGGCTCTTAATTCCTCTTAAGGGCGCTCCGAAGGCACTTCCATATTTCTATCTTTAGAAATTCCGTTTAAGCAAACTATTATATAAAATTATCTATTATACAACAAACTGAAATAAGACAAATATTGTCTCAATTGGAATTACGGAGCTTAAATGATGAAAGTGTATCTCGACAACAATGCGACCACGATGGTCGACCCTGAAGTCAAAAAAGAGATGGATCCATATTTTACCGAAATATATGGAAATCCGAACTCTTTGCACGATTTTGGAACCGCATGCCATCCGGCGCTTCGCAAGGCCATGGATCGGATGTATGAGGCGATAGGCGCAAGAGACGAAGACGATATCGTCGTCACTTCATGCGCCACCGAATCGAACAACTGGGTGCTCAAAGGGATCTATTACGATCTGATACAAAATGGGGATAAGGATCATATCGTCACGACCGAAGTGGAACATCCTTCCGTTATCGCTACATGCAGATGGCTCGAAGAGCAGGGTGTGCGCGTGACATACCTGCCGGTCAACAGCGACGGTATCGTTCAGGCGCACACCGTTCGCGACTTTATCACCGACAAAACGGCACT
>JAMOOM010000183.1 GCA_027065515.1 Campylobacterales bacterium | reverse complement strand
TAGGAACGCTTTTTGATTTTGCCTCTCTCGAACCATCTGATGACTTCGTCTATCTGTGATCTTTCAATCGCCACATAGCTGTAAAAACCAAAAATGTCGATCTTTCCGATATGCTCACCTTTGATTTTCGCATCCTTGATCAAAGCTCCCAGGATATCTCTGGGACGGAGCTTCTCTTTTTTCCCACCGAAAATACAAAGTGTCTGCATGCGCGGTTCGAGTGTTTTTTCTGTGATCTTCTCGGGTAGCTCGAAAGGTTGCAACATAGCTTTTTGATAAGTTTCGATTGCGCTGCGTTTTTTAGCGTCGTATGGAGACAGAAGAGTGACCGCTCTACCTTTTTTGCCGGCCCTTCCTGTGCGGCCGATACGGTGCATGTAAACTTCCGGATCGTGCGGCAGATCGATATTGACGACTAGATCCATATCGTTTATGTCCAAGCCTCTGGCGGCTACATCCGTGGCTACGAGTACCGGAATACTTCCGTTTGAAAACAGCACCAGTGTTTCTGTGCGATCTGATTGTTCGAGATCGCCATGAAGGCCCTTGGCATGGATTCCTTTTTTGCATAGTTCGCGGGCACATTCGTCAACGCTCAATTTCGTATTACAAAAAAGAATCGCCAAAGAGGGGCGCAAATGGTGCAGCAGGATCGCCGATTTTTCTATTTTTTCTTCCAGGGAGCGCCCGACGGGAATATATAGCTGCTCTATCTTCTTTTCCACCCTGCTCTCTTCGGGCATCACGCTCACGGGATTTTGCATCACCTCTTTTGCGATCGCCTCGATGTTTTTCGGAAACGTTGCCGAAAAAAGCAGCGTTTGGCGCTTTTTTGGAATATTCGAAACGATCTTTATGATTGCGTCGTAAAAACCCATATCCAGCATTCTGTCAGCTTCGTCAAACACCAGTATATTCAAATCGTCAAGTGCGAGAGTTCCTTTGCCCAGGTGATCTTGAATGCGTCCGGGAGTTCCTACTATAATGTGTGCACCATGTTCGAGTGAATGGCGCTGCGGCCCAAGCGGCACACCGCCTGAAAGGGTAAGAATTTTGATATTGTGAGTCCCGCGTGCCAAACGTCTCAACTCCTTGGCTACCTGGTCGGCCAACTCGCGTGTCGGGCATAGAACTGCCGCCTGAATGGAAAACTTTGCAACATCAAGTTTTTCCAAAAGACCTATTCCAAAAGCCG
>JAMOOM010000182.1 GCA_027065515.1 Campylobacterales bacterium | reverse complement strand
CTCTCCCGTCTGTTTTTCGTCCATTCCGATACCGCTATCTTGTATCAGAAGTTCGCCTGGGCGCAGACGTATGAATATCTCTCCTTTGCGTCGGTTGTATTTGATGGCGTTGGAGAGAAGATTGTCGACCAGTCTCGCCATCTTTCCCGGATCTACGGTGAGCGTGATACCAGGCTGAATATCGGTCTCGATCTCTATCTTTTTCGATTCGGCCAGAATCTTGAAATATTCGACTCGCTCCTTTACCAACGAGGATATATCCGTGCGCTCATCCTGGGAAGCTATCTGGTGGTGCAAGACCAGGTAGGTGAGATCTTGGTAGATGTGGCTTATCGTGCGTGCCGCGATCTCTATACGGCGGATCTTTTTGGCCTCTTTGTGATCGAGCTGCCTGCTATCGATCATTTCGATATTGCTCAAAATGGCGCTTACCGGTGTATTCAGTTCGTGGGTGGTGTCTTTTATAAATCTGTCGAGCAGGCGAATGGCGTTGCGCATCGGCGCAAGGAAAAGGCGTACCAGCAAAGCTCCCGCAACCATAAAGAGAGCAAGCAAAGCTCCGCCGTAAAAAAGTATATTTTTCCAGGCCTGCCTCATCCATTTTCGATCGTCGTCGATCTCGACCACCACATATTTGGCCCCCAGATAATAGGAGTCCAGGACGTGGATATAGTGAATGACATGATCGGTCGTATATATGATTTTGTTCAGCTGCACACCTTTAGGATGTTTGAGAGTCGAAAATATGCGTATTTTATCGGCGTCGTAAATAGCTGAACGATATAGCGGATTGCGAGGGTAGGTTCGGTAGCGGTCGAAATAGATATGTAGAAGTTTAAGGCCATCGATCAACTCTTTGGAGTACTCTTCAAGCTGCAGGCGCTTGGTTTGAAGCATCAGGTCTTTTTGAAGTTTGTAGTAGATGGTGCTGCCCAGTATGAGTATAAGCAGTGCCAAAAAGGCATAAAGCCCCAGGAAGCGCAGGAGCGTGCGCTTTTCGCTATGGGAGATACTTGTAGCCGTAGCGCTTGATACTGACAATTTTATCTTTTCCTATCACTTTTCGCAGATTTTTGATGTAGGTCCGCAGGGCCGATTCACTCGGCGTTTCATCGAAATTCCATAAGTGATCGTAGATCGTTTCATGGGTAAGCACTTCTCCTTGATGAGAGAGAAAGAGTTTCAAAAGCGCCATCTCCTTGGGCTGGAGCATCACGGGCGCACCGTTTTTATACAGCGTGCTGCCTACGCTGTCGAACTCCACTCTGGGGGCGACTTTCACGCGCTCACCCTCTTTATGGGTGAAGTTGCGTTTCAGAAGAGTCGAAATACGGAGCAGCAGCTCTTTTAAAGCAAAAGGCTTTCTGATGTAGTCGTCCGCCCCGCTTTTGTATCCCTCTTCGAGATTTTCGATCGAATTGAGCGAGGTTATGAAAATGGCGGGAGAGTCCACTCCCCTCTCTCTTGCCTCTTTGAGCAAAGAAAAGCCGTTTTTGCCGGGTACGTTCACATCCAAAAGCAGCAGATCATAGTGCTTTTCATATAACATATCCTCCGCTTCTTCACCCTCGTATGCAATATCTACATCGAATCCCTCCTCTTCCAGGAAGTCGCCTACTGTTTCAGCCAGATTTGTATCGTCTTCCAGTAGAAAAAGTCTGTTTTTTGCCGGCATCTGTCAGATGTGACGCGCCACAAGTTGGGCGATCTGCTGAGCCGGAAGAGCGCCGCTGACGCGATCCACCTCCTGTCCATGTTTGAAAACGATAATCGTAGGGATACCCCTGATGCCAAAAGGTGCGGCGAGTTGCTGATACTGTTCGGTGTTCACTTTCGCAAACTGCGCTTTAAGCGGAAATTTGGATGCTGCCTCCTCGAAGGCCGGAGCCATCATGCGGCAGGGTCCGCACCATGGGGCCCAAAAATCGACGACGACGGGAATATCGTTCTTTTTTATATGAATATCGAAAGTTTCAGGCGTAAGTTCTACAGGATGTGTGTCGAGCAGAGATTGGTGGCAATATCCGCAATTGGCCTTTTTGTAGTGGTCTTTTACCGGAATTCTGTTCACTTTGTGACAATGTGGGCAAACGATATTGATTGTGGACATCTAAAACTCCTTTTTCTCTATTGTAGCGAATCTTTATATATAATTTTGTGCCCTGTGTATCAAAATCTTTTCCAAAATTCCCGGCTGAAGAGAATGAAGACTGTATAACACTCCAGACGTCCGACGATCATGGCGAATGAAAACACTACTTTATCCATATCGGAAAAGAGGCCGAAATTATTAGACGGTCCGACCTGGCTAAACCCGGGACCTATATTTCCAACCAGAGCAAGAGCGCCGGAAATGGCCGTCATTTCATCGTATCCTCTGGCATATATGTAGATAGCGGTGGCCGCGACGGTCAGAGTGAAAAGGATGAAAAAGCCAAAAACCGAAGAGAGAATCCTCGTGCCAAGCTTTTTGCCATCGATATAGACCGAAATCAGGGCGTTGGGGTGAAGAGTTCTTTTAAATTCGGAAAAGAGTGTCCTGAAGATTACCAGGTATCTGATCACCTTTACACCTCCTGCAGTCGACCCGGCGTTTCCTCCGACAAACATTGCCAAAAAGATGATCGCTACAGCCAGATGACTCCATGTGCCATAATCTATCGTCGCAAATCCCGTCGTCGTCATTACCGATGCGATCGTGAAATACGCGTGCATCGACGCATGGTAGAAGGTATCGTGCGATAGATCCATATGAACGGCCGTCAGTGCGGTTCCAAGAATCAAGAATACGGCGAAATAGACCTTCACCTCTTCGCTCTCATACCCCTCGGGGTCTCCACTGTACAGAAGCTTCAGGTGCGCCAGAAAATTGACGCCTGAAAGCATCATGAAAAGGGTCGTAATCCATATGATGCCGTCATTGGAGGCGAAATATCCAAGAGAGCTGTTTTTGGTCGAAAATCCACCTGTGGAGATGGTGGAAAAGGCGTGATTGACTGCATCGAACCAGTGCATGCCGAACCATTTGAGCAAAAGCGTATCAAGAAGCGTCAGAAACAGATACACTCCCCAAAGACTCAGGGCCATATCTTTGATTTTTGGCGTTAGTTTTTCTACCTGTATACCTGTGGATTCGGCCTTGAACAGACTCATGCTGCCGGATGGATTGATAACCGAGAGTAATCCTACGCCAAGGACGATAATCCCCATTCCTCCCAGCCAATGCATCAGGCTCCGGTGAAAAAGGATAAGACGAGGGAGCGATTCGATATCCGTATATACGGTAGCCCCTGTAGTCGTGAAACCGCTGATCGCTTCAAAAAAAGCCGATGCCGGAGTGACATGAGTGTAAAGAAGCAGCGGTATGCCGCCCGCTATGCCTATTAAAACCCACAAAAGATTGACGGTTAGAATACTTTCGCGAATATTGAGGTGAAACTCATGATTTCGAAGCGGGAACCAAAAGATGGCGTTGACCGATATGAAAATGGCCGCGAAAATGAGCATCGGTGTGATATTTTCACCATATATTATCCCTATTGGAATATCCAATGTAAGGAATAGACCGAGTGCTACGCCGATGACACTCAGGAATTTTACGATACTTTTATAGTCCATATATCCACACTTTAAGAGATGGCGCCATCGACTCCTCGGCGAATGTGACAAAAATGTCATCCTCTTGCGCCTCGATAGGCTCTTTCAATGGCAAGAGGGTATTGTCTCTGATAAAAAATGCTTCTGCATTGGCTTTTATTTTTGGAGGTTTGATGCGTTTGCCTATAAGCTTGGAGCCGGGAAAGATTTTACGTAGAAAAATTGTGGCTTTTCCTCCGCAGAATTTACGCTCCATCACGACTCCTCCGGCATAGATACTCTCCAGTATGGCGTTGTATGCACTGGTTTTAGGGCCTCTTACGACGACGATACCCAAAGAGTGCATCAGGTTGTAGTACTCCATTTCGTTATTGATGGAGATCACTTTGCCGATTCCGTGCTCCCTGGCTTCGAGGCACTTGATGATGTTGTATTCATCGTTGTCGGTGGCGGCGATCATCATATCGGCGTTTTCCAATCCTTCCTCTTCGAATAGCGGAGAGGTGCCATATTTGCAACTGATGGCAATCGCCTCTCCTTCGAGCTTCTCGTCCGCTATTTCGCAACGATCGATATCTTTGTCGACCAGCTTCACCTCTTTGCCGTTGTCTATCAGGATTTTGGCGATTTCGATGCCCAGATCACCGGCTCCGAAGATTACGCACCTGGATATGGAGCGGGGGGCTTCCGACTCCAGGGTATTGCAAAGAGTGCGTATATCGCTCTCTTTTCCGAAAAGATAGACGAGATCTCCAGGTTCTATGACCGGTTCGCCTGGAATGAAGAATCTTTTATCGCGCTCTATTCCGACTATGGCCAACGACTTTTTGAGCTCCTGCTCTTCGAGAGTGATCGGTTCCGTGATGGCTGTAGCGCGAACGGATATGAGTTTGAAATCGGTATATCGAAAGGTTTTGACATTGTTGGCTTTGGGATATTCAAGAAGCGTTTCGATTGTTTTGGAAGTGAGTTCTATAGGAAAAATCGCCTTGTCTATACCCAGTTTTTCCCGAATAGAGCTTTTGGCGAAAAATGAGTTTCTAAGCCTAATAAATTTTCGTTCCACTTTTATGGTATCGTCCGCAATCATGGTGGAGATGAGGTTGGCTTCATCGATATCCGTGACGGCGATAAAAAGATCGGCCTCTTTGTCGATCAGTTTTTTGTATGTGAGAGGATCTTCTATGTCGCCATGCAGGGGCAGAATGTCCAGGCTCTCCTGGAGGCGCTGCAGCGCTTCGGCGTTGCGGTCTATGACGGTTACGTTGTGTCCTATGGAGAGTGTTCGCGCAAGGTTGAATCCTACGCGTCCGGCGCCAGCGATGATTATATCCACGATTACGACCCTTTCCTTGTGCCGCTTTTGCGATTTTTTTGCTCTTTGAGCTTCTCTCTTCTGGCTCTTATGCGCTCTTTGATGTCCCGGATTCGCCCGATTTCATTTTTTTCAAGATCCACCTCGGCCTTTTCTATCACCTCTCCGACCTTCACTTCAAGCATTTCCGATTTTTTCATTGCCAGAATCTGGGAAGGAAATACGCTGCGGTGGCCAGTGATCAGAAAGCTTATCACGGCGCTCAAGGCGGCATAATGGGCGATCTCCAGACCAAACAGCTCCACCGCCATGATCGTGGCCGCTATGGGAGCGTTGGTGGCACCGGCCAGGACGCTTACGAAGCCAAGGGCCGCGAAAAGTGCAATATGTTCGCCGCCTATCAGCTGTCCAAACAGATGCCCGCTCGTCGCTCCTATGTAGAAAATAGGCGTTACGATACCGCCGCTTCCGCCCGCCCCCAGCGTCAAAGAGGTGAAGAGGGTTTTAAGTAAAAAGGCATACCACGGCAACTCTTTGCTGAAGTATGGATCGGGATTGAGTGTATCTTTGATCGTCTCCAGTCCGAGCCCAAGATATCGATCCCCGAAAATCCAAGCCAGTATCACAAGGCTCAAACCGGCGACAAAAGCGACAAGATACGGATTTAGCGGAATTTTTTTGATCGACCGATGGGTGAACGAGACTGTCGTAACGAGAATATCGGATACGATTCCAAAAAACAGACCGGCGGCGACTACCTGAAGAATGAGAGGCAAATCGAGGGCGACGTTTTGATAGAATCTGATATCGAAATAGGTATATTCTATTCCGAGAAATTGTGCAGTCGTAAAAGCTGCGAATCCGGCGATGAAGGAGGGGAGCAGGACATCGTACAAAATGACGCCGATAATGAGCACCTCCACTCCAAAAATTGCGCCGGCGATCGGGGTGCCAAAGACTGCGGCAAATCCCGCGCTGATCCCGCAGATTACCAATTTTTTGCGATCTTCCGGCGAAAATTTCAGTAAATCGGAAAGAGAGGAGGCTACTCCGGCGCCTATTTGCGCGCCTGGGCCCTCTTTGCCTACCGAACCTCCGGCAAAGATCGTCATCACCGTTGCTAAAAGCTTGACCGGTATCACCTTGACGTCGATTTTTCCATATCTTTTGTGGACTGCTTCGATCACTTTTTCGGTTCCATGCCCTTCGGCACTCGGTGCGAACGTTTTGACGACCCATACCGTCAAGGGGATGGCGATAGGCAGCAAATAGTAGTAGTGGAATGGAAGATCGGCCCGACTCTCTTCGGAAATCTGAAGAATTTTGAGAAAGAGGGTGACTATTGCACCAATGATGACACCTACAAGAGAGGATAGAAATACCCATTTGGTGACACTGAAAAAAATTGCGGTCTGTTCGGTAATGTGTTTGCGGATCATCCTGGCCATACCTTCGAGGTTGGATTGGAAAGATTATAACGCGATTATGATTTGTAGATGCTGTCAATATGGTAAAATAGATTTAAAAAAAGGCACTTCTTTGCAGTTTGAAACATACCCTTTTGAAAAACTTGCCAAACTTTTGGAAGATATAACCCCCGGCGACGATTATGATCCGATCTCGTTGACGATCGGTGAGCCGCAGTTTGATACGCCATCGTTTATCACGGATGCCCTTTGTGAAAATGCGCCGTTGCTCAAAAAGTACCCCAAGACCACGGGAGAGCCTGAGCTTCGAGCGGCCCAGCGGAGGTTCGTGAAGCGAAGGTTTCATATCGAACTGGACGATTCGCAGATCATTCCCACCTTCGGCACAAGAGAGCTGCTTTTCAATT
>JAMOOM010000181.1 GCA_027065515.1 Campylobacterales bacterium | reverse complement strand
GCCATGATCCTCGTTTTCTCCAATCAGGTGACCAGCGCCCTCGAAGGCAAAAACGACAAGAGTCGCAAAGAAAAGAGCGAAACCCTTTTTCGCAAATACATCGAGTTTCAAAACCGCATCTATTTCAGAGAAGTCACCGCCCAGGAGCAGGGGATCGAGCTTTTCGACATGGCCAGAAAACAGATGCGCCTCGACACCCACCTTCAAGAGCTCGACCACGACATCGCCGAACTGCACGATTTCATCCAGCTAAAAGTGGAAGACCGGCGCAACGAACAGGGGCTTTTACTGAATAAACTCGCCGCTGTTTTCCTCCCTCCTTCTCTTCTATCGGGTCTTTACGGTATGAACATTCTACCTTTCGATACCGGCGACCCCCTCTATAGAGGCATCGCCATAACGGCCATCTTCCTATCGGCTCTGGCCGGATATGGAATCGTCGCCATCAAAAATCCAACCGGACGTCTGGTTGGGATGTTTGCACTGATGGCCACAATGGGGGGACTACTCTGGATGCACCCGATCAAAGAGTCGACCCCCCGCTGTCCCAATCCCACCGTAAAGGATGCTAATGCCACGAGATAATGATTTTACCCTGGAGTTCACCCTCCGCCAGCACACCCCGCTGATCCACTTCCAAGCCGACCAGCCCGGCGCCACATTGAGAGCGACGGAGCTCAAACCGAAGCTGGATCGGTTTTTGCTGAAGAAAAATTCAAAACTCCCTGCTAGAAAGCACCCTAATGGACATCAGTCACTCGACTACAAGATCTTTATCGAGCCTCTGGAAGAAATTGAAGTTTTTCCCCTTGAATACCCATTGATGAACAATAAAACACAAGAAATGAAAAGAGATCGCCATGGGAACACGGTCAATGGTACTTTAAGCACCTTCTTTGCCAACATGGGACCAGAGTGGAAAAAGAAGCCAAAAAAACTTGTGTTCTGTCCTAATACAAAAGTCACCATTAGCTCCTTGGATACAGAGTTGATTCGCATCATCCGGGAAAATATCTCTGAATTTTTCATGACTCATAATTTCGGAATGAGGCAGAGTAAGGGTTTTGGATCTTTTACCGTCGAAAAAATCGGTACAGAAACAGTCGAACAAAATTGGAACGGTTTGGATTATTGCTTCCAAGTTGATAATCTCAATCAAATCCAAACCCCAAACACCTACTACAAACATAAAGCTCCCGGAACACGTTTTAAAACGATGGAAAAACTTTTTTACGCTATTCACCGCTTCCATCAAACGCTTAGAAGCGGCATCAACGAAAATGGCATCTATGTCAAACCGTGGATCTTTTTTTATGCCAAAGATAAAGGCATCCAGTGGGACAAAAAGACTTTTAAACAAAAATTTCTCGGAAACAGTTGTGTCAAAGAGCAAAAAGAGCACCACAACGCCACCAAAGACTCACCCATTGGTTACCAATCCGATCAAGACAATTACCTCGTTCGAGATCTTCTCGGTTTATCGACTAATCAACTATGGCGAAAACCTTTCGAAGCACCGTATATGAGTAAGGATTGCATCAACAAATACGGCTTTACCTTGCGCCACCCCAAAAAGAAAAAAAACTCGAGCAATACCAGCAAATCGGCAGATAAATACCCAGGATCTCATCCTAAAAAAGGAAACATTCCTCTTAATAAAATCAAACGTTTCGCTTCGCCTTTTATCTACAAACCGGTCTTGAAAAATGGGGTATGGTATGTCGGTATCGCAACCAAAAAAATCCCCCCCGAACTGTTCAAACATAATTTTATTCTGATAAAAGAAAGCAGCAGGAATGTTGCCGACATGATTGAAGATATGCAAATGTACCCAAAATTTACAGCTTCCGACTTTTTTAAATTTGTCTATGATAAAAGACAACAAATCGCAAACCATATCAAAGCAAAAAAAGACAATCAAAAACACCTCCTCATTCAGTCTATGTATCAATCTTTACAAAAGGTTCATCCATGAGAGTGCCAAAAACCTACCTCGCTCTTACCGTCGGCCCCATCTACGGCACGATCCAAAGCGCCAAAAAGGTTCGGGAGCTTTTCGGCGCCAGCTACTTTTTTTCGTGGTTCATGCGCCATCTGCTCATAGAGTTGCGCCAATCCGGTAACATCGACATCGCCGTGCCTTACATCGGCAAATCGGGCGAACTTCTTGGAACCTCTCATAACATCGGCTTTTTTCACGACCGTTTCGTGGCCGTAAGTTCTTTAAGCGTCGACGAAGCCCGCAACCAGCTAAAAAAAGCGCAGGAAAAAGCGCTACAAACCTGCGCCGAAAAACTGCGAACAAACGGCGTCGATACCGAAGCGCTAAAAGCTTATCTTGTCATGCATCCGCTGGTCATCGAAAAAGAGGAGCTTGCAAAAATCGATAAAAACCCGCTCATCGCCATCGACAAGCTGCTCGACGCCAAAGAGCTTCACTACCCCTTTGCGCCAACCCCTTCTAAAACCTTCGTCTACACATGCACTCCCGAAGAAAAAGATAAATTCGGCGCAGAAGAGATAACAGACCTCTCCCCCGTCAATCTTTTTGGTTACAAAATCCACACGATCAAAAGAGAGATCGGTCTCAAGATCGAAAGTTTCCGATCCACCCACGATCTGGCGTATGAGAGCGGCTATTTCGTGGTCGTCACCGCCGACGGGGACAAAATGGGCGCCAAAATCCGGGAGCTGATGGGCGAAGGGGGCAATGTCGAAAATATCCGTTCCCTTTCAAAAAATCTCTACCGCTTCTTTTTTGAAAACACGAATATCCGCGCCCTCACCAACGACGCTTACGGCGGCGAACTGATCTTCGCCGGTGGCGACGACATTTTGGCGCTGCTGCCCGTACGCCACGGCAGCAAAACCTTTCTCGACTACCTCGACGAACTCTCCAAACGCTTCAAAGCCGTCGTCGGCGACGAGGTAAGCCTGAGTTTCGGCGTCAACATCGTCTACTACAAATACCCCATGAAAAACGCCATCTCCGAAGCCTTTACGCTGCTCAAAGAGGCCAAAGACTGGGGGAAACGCCCCAACATCGCCAAAATCCAGCTCGTCAAACACTCCGGCCAAAAGTACGACACCCTCCACGCCCTGAGCGAACCGGCGTTCGCAACCCTCGATACGCTCGTCAAGGGAACGCTGGCCCACAAAGACCGCACCCGGCAAAAACAACCCTGCGAACATACCGACGAATCGCCCTGCTTCGCGCTCCCTCACGCCGTGCACCACACCCTCGACCTCTACAAAGGCGCCATCGTCAAGACGCTCGAAGATGGCCGAAGTCTCGAACCCTTTTTCGAAAAAATCTTCGACGACGCACGTACCGATGCCCAGAAAAGAGGACTGAGATACCTGCAAAATCATATCGAAGCCCTTCGCCCCGTCACCAAAGAGGATTTTTACCGCCTCTTCGGCGATCTGAATATCGTCAAATTCCTGCGAGGAGACCGCGATGACCTACCTGCTTGAGTTGCAACCGCTAAAACACTTCTTCTTCGGCGGCCCCAACGCCTTCGAAGGCGAAAACCACTTCGTATCTTCCGAATATTTCGCCCAGAACACCCAGCTGCTGGGTGCTCTGCGCCGCCATATTCTCACCGCCGAAAAACTCCTCAAAGCCCACAAAAACGGCCTTTACGTCCCCGGGAAAAAAGGAATACCCGACACCGATTCGGCCAAAGCCTACGCACTGGTCGGCGGATTGGGCAAGGAGGATCTCGGCAAAATCGAGCGCCTCTCGCCCCTTTTTATCCTGAAAATGGACAACGACACCCCCGCCGACGCCCTCTTCCCTCTGCCGCTCGATCTTCTGAAAAAAAACAACCTTCTCCAACCCGCCACCATGCAACGCATAGGCGGCGAACGGCTTCCTGTCGATTACAACGCCAAAGAGGGCACCTACGCCGGACTTGGCGGACGCCGTTTCTGGGAGGACTACCTCGCCGTCCGCCCCTCCTGCAAGGCCAAAACCCGCCGATATGACGAAGTTTTCCTCCCACATGAACAAGTCGGTATCGGCCTGGATCGCAAAGAGATCGTCAAAGGAAAGTTTTACCGCAAAACCGATTATCGTCTTGCCGAGCCCTACTGTTTCGGTGCCCTTTTGCGAAGCGATTATCGCCCCCAAGAGGGGCTGCTGACCCTCGGCGCCGAAAACGGTGTTTTCCGTTTGCGGGTGCATGAGCTCGATACCCTGGACAAAATGGCCGATCATCCCGTTATCCAGGCCATGTGGCAGCCCCGCGAACCGGCCGCCAAATGGGTCGCCCTGGGTGAAGCGACGCTTGATACCCGCGATAACGCCTTCGCCTTTGCCTTCACCCCCTGGCCCAAAACCGAAAAGAGGCTCGACTACCACACAAAAGAGCGCCATTACCGCTTCAAAGGCAAAACCGCCGGTTTGCGCCTGGCACCCCGAGGCAGCGTCGTCTACCTCGAAAAGCCCGGCTTCCCGCCTGTGGCCCCCAAACACTTAAACCGTATCGGCTACAACCTTTTTATCCCCATCAAGGAGTCAACCCATGTATAAAACCTCCCCCTATCTCATCCGCAATCTCACCAATCTCCACGCCGGCAGTGGCGACACCAACTATGGCATCATCGACAAACAGATCCAGCGCGACACCGCCAGCCGCCTGCCTATCGTTCATGCCTCCAGTATCAAAGGGGCGATTCGCGACCACATGACACACCGCCTTGAAAAACCAAACGAAGAGACGGGTAAAATGGAGCTCAGCAACAACGCCAAATTCAAGCTCCGTGCCATCTTCGGCGCCGAAGAATCCGCCAAAAAAGAGAACGACCAAGAAAACCAAACACCCGACAAACTCGACCACCTGCCCAAACAGGGGCTCGTAACTTTTTTTGACGCGCGGATGCTTTTTGTGCCGATGCGCTCGGACAAACGCCCCTTCTATCATGTCACCTCCGCCGCCACGCTCAACGACGCAAGAGACTGGCTTGAAACCCTCGGCATCAAAAACCTCTGGCCTGAAATCTCCCAATCCCGCAGTGTCGTTTACGATCAGGAAAAGGCGATGGTCGAAGAGGTCGAGTGCGCGACCGCGACCGCCGATGAAAAGATAGAAAAGATCAAAGCCTTTTTCGGCATCCAGCACCTGGCGATCTTTGGCGACGAAGATTTCTCTCAGCTTCTTGAAAGCCTCCCCGTCATCGCCCGCAACAAACTCAACAACGGTCAAAGCGTCAATCTCTGGTACGAAGAGGTGCTTCCTCGCCAGAGTATTCTGCTTACCGCTTTGAGCGAGTATGCGCTTTTTGACAAAGGCGATCGCGAAGATTTTGAAAAGGCTTTCAAGAAACTTCATGAGACACTTGAAAAAGACCTCATTCAAATCGGCGCCAACGCCTCGATAGGCTACGGCCTATGCCGCTTTGAACGCAAAGGAGAAGAGCGATGATGCGCAAACGGATCGAACGGCTAATTCCCCAAGCGATGGATGAACTGCAAATGCTTGCAGACAAAAATAAAAAAATTCCAAAAGTTTACGATAGCTACATCGCCGCTTTCGGCCCATCGGTTATTACAGCCGGGCTTTTGATGACGGTGATGTTCTACGAAGGCGACGACAAAAAAAGAAAGATCAACCAAATCTTCTGGCACCTTCTCCAAACAGAGCACCAAACCGGTAACACCACGAGCCTGAAAGACTACCTTCAAAAACGCCACACTGACCCCGCCGTGCGCGCCTGCCTGCTCGATATTGCCGTCGCCTGTAAGCTGGCCGTGCGCACCTTCGAACTGGACAAAGAGAAGGATGAGTGATGGCAAGACTCATCATCCAAAATCCGCCACCTGACTGGACGACGCAAACCCTTTTGCAAAAATTGGGCCGCTTTGCAACCGACCCGACAGCCGACAAAATCAACAAAAACGGCAAAAAGCTCCGCCTCCGATACGCAAATTTGCGCGATGTCACCGGGCTAAGCGCCGAACTCGCCGCAAACAATTTGCATTTCTTCACCGACGACCCCGATCTTTTGCAATGTGTCAACCTCCAGCTCAAAAATCCGCCCAAAACGTGGGATATTTCCTCTATCCACAACCTTTTCGCCGAATCCGCTTCCCTCAAAGAGGTCAAAAAAATGGGCTCCGGCGAAAACAGACGCTACCGCATACGCTTCGATTCCATCGAACACCCCGACAAACTCATAGAAATTTTGCAAAAATACGGCAACCTCTTCTACTGCACCGCCCAAGCGCCGGCCACCCAACCGGCCCATATCGACCCTCCCCGACAAACGCCGACCGAAAATCCCACACCCACGCAAAGCGGATCGCCTCGAACCGACGAAAACGTCACCGAAGATGCGAATCGCCTCCCTCCGCCCAACCGACCCGTTCGCCCCGATTACGCCCGCGTGCAAAGATTACGGCACCGCATCGACATCTCCCAGCCCAACAACGGTTACCGCTACTATCGCACCGTCATGCGATACGGCCTCGGCATGGAAAACGACAACTTTCAGGCACTGCTACGACAATGCCGCCCCTTTTTCGATTTTAGAGCACCGGGCTTCAAACTCGTCACCACCTACCCCGGCCTGCTCGTGGGCGCGGGCTACGCCCATCCCAAACTCAAAGAGAGCCAGGAGGACTTCCAGATCGGTTTCTTTTTCGACCACACCACCGGCCTGCCCGTCATTCCCGGCAGCAGCGTCAAGGGCCTGCTTCGCAGTGTGGCACCCATCAAAAAAGACGACCCGCTTAAAGAAGCCAAAAAAG
>JAMOOM010000180.1 GCA_027065515.1 Campylobacterales bacterium | reverse complement strand
CACAAAAAAGAGGTTGAAATGCTTTTCAATTATGCCGATACCGAATCGATCGAGAACTACAAACTGATGGCACAGACCATCATCCCCCGCCCCATCGCATGGATCGTGACCGAAGATAAAGGCGTCGTCAACGTCGCCCCCTTCAGCTACTTTACCGGTCTTTCATCCAATCCTCCCACGATGATCGTCTCCATCGGCCACAAAAGTGACGGCACGCCAAAAGATACATTGGCAAATATCCGCAAAACCGGCAAATGCACGATCTGCATGGTCAAACCGGAACATCTCGAATGGATGCACTTCAGCTCCAAGGAGATGGCACACGATGCAAGCGAAGCGGAGCGTTTCGACATCCCCGTGAAGCGGCTTGCCGACGGTTTTCCCCCGATGGTCGAGGGCTCGCCCGTCGCCTTTTTCTGCGAACTCTATCAGGAAGTCGAGCTGAAAGGAAGCAAAACGATCCCGCTGATCGTCGAGATCAGGCATCAATTTGTCGACGATACCTGCATTACCAACAAGGAGAGGCTGACGATCGAGTTCGAACCTGTGGCGCGCGTGGGCAAGAGCTACGCCCTTCTCGGCAAAGAGATCGAACCGCCAAAGATCCCCTGAAAACCTAAAGGAGCAGTGATGCCGAATATCGAACCTTTCGAAAAACTGACCGAACATTATGACCACTGGTTCGAAGAGCACAGCAAAGTCTATGCCGAAGAGCTGAAGGCGATCGAGGCACTCTTGCCTCCGTTTAAAAAAGGGATCGAGATCGGTGTCGGGACGGGACGATTCGCCGCACCGCTCGGTATCAAAACAGGCCTCGAACCCTCCCGAAAAATGGCACAGATCGCCAAAACCCGCGGCATCGAAGTGATCCCGGGCCAGGCGGAAGCGATACCGCTGCCCGACGACTCCTACGACTTCGCCCTGATGGTCACGACCATCTGCTTCGTCGATGACGCAAAAAAGGCGCTGCAGGAGATTTGGCGGATACTGAAACCGGGCGGTTTTATCATCGTCGGTTTCGTCGACAAAGAGACGCCTCTGGGACGTCTGTATCAAAAAAACAAAGAGAAAAGCCGCTTCTACAAAACGGCACACTTTTTCAGCGGCGATGAAGTGATGAGTCTGTTGCGACAGACCGGTTTTTCAGATTGCAAAGCGGTTCAGACGCTTTTTGGCCCAGATCTTGCACATATGCAAGGCGGCCTGAAAGATGGATATGGCGAAGGGGCTTTCGTAGCG
>JAMOOM010000179.1 GCA_027065515.1 Campylobacterales bacterium | reverse complement strand
TTTCGATGCGGAAGATGCGAAAGTGAAAATCTTCGAAACACACTTCGATCTCTGGCTGATGGATGTGAAAGTACCGTTTCAAAGCGGTATCGACCTTTTGGGCGAACTGCGCCGTAACGGGAACGATACACCTGCCATTATCATCACATCGCTTCATGGTGTCGATGACGCCACACGCGGTTTCGATGCCGGATGCGACGACTATATCCGAAAACCTTTCGCGCTGAAAGAGCTGCTCGCACGTATCGAAGCGGTGATCAAACGCCGCTACAAAAGCAGCGACAATTTGATCAAGATCGATGAAAACCGTATATTCGACGCTTTGAATTTCAGACTTACAGTCGATGGAGAGAAGGTGGCTCTCAAACCGAAAGAGGCCAAACTTCTGGCCCTTTTTCTCCAAAACCCTGATAAAACAGTGACGAAAGAGGAGATTTTCGATCACCTTTGGGATTATGGTGAAACGCCCAGCGAAGGAAGTTTGCGTACTTTCGTAAAGGTGCTTCGCAAACATCTGGGAAAGAAGCGCATCGAAACCGTCAAAGAGGTGGGGTATCGCTATGTATCCCAGTGAAAAAGAGAGTCTCCGTCGTTTTCTGGCGATTTATATCTTTTCTACATTTTTTCTCATCGCCGTCGGGTCGATCATATTTTATCGTTACTCTTTTTACCGTATCATCGACTATCAAAATGAAACCCTTAAAATCAAAACTGCGCTCATCCGGTCAAAACTGCACGATCTGCACACTTCCACGGAAACGAAACTGCTCTATCCTGTCATCGAGGGGATCCATACCGCACTCTACGACGTCGATCGCAACTATCTGATCGGAGATTTTAAACCGGAAAAAATCGAATGGCATAACGATTTTTGGCAGGCGGGTGACAAGCTCTACCACCGTTACGAGATGCATCCCTACTATCTCGGTACGGCGACGGTCGTATCGGCGGCGCCGATCGATGAAACACCGATTCATGCACTACAGACAAAAATGGCTATCGCTTTCGTTCTCGCTACGCTTTTTGTAGCACTCGTCGCCAGGTGGCTGGGACGTCTCTTTCTGGCACCTGTTCACAATGCCATGCAGCTGCTCGATCGTTTCATCAAGGATACAACCCACGAACTCAACACCCCCATCAGCACCATTTTGACCAATATCGAGCTCTTCAAAAGCCTCCATCCGCAGCTGCAGAAAAGTGAAGAACTTCGGCGGATCGAGATCGCTTCGGGACGCTTGAGTCGAA
>JAMOOM010000178.1 GCA_027065515.1 Campylobacterales bacterium | reverse complement strand
CGATGGAGATTGCCATCAGGCTTGGAAACGATGTCGATATGCCCAGAAACCTCGCCAAAAGTGTAACGGTCGAATAAAAAAGGTCATCTTCTTTTCACTCGGCCTGAATTGCACTTATGGATTTGGGCTGTGTGAGTTAGCACATATAAAATGTTTTTTTGAGTGGTAGGAGTTTAGAATCGGGTAGGGGGAGTTTTAAGGAGGAAGCCGGTAGGCCTCCTCGGTGAATCGATTAAAGCGGAGTTACGTTCTCTGCCTGAGGGCCTTTTTGACCTTCTCCGACTGTGAACTGAACTTTCTGTCCTTCTTGGAGCTCTACGCGTCCGAAACCTGGGTTGTTAACTTGACGGAAATGTACAAATACATCTTTTCCACCATCATCTGGCTGGATGAATCCATAACCTTTTTCGCTGTTGAACCATTTAACGGTTCCTGTAATCATATCTGCCATGGCGATACCTTTTTGTGTTTAAAATTCGAAAGGAAGTCAGAAGCTATCTTGCGGGTCAGTACTCTAATTCGCTTTAATCGAGGTAGAACGGTCACACACAAAGACGAGAATCGAAATCATCTTTCTTGGCAAGAAGTATAGCGCAATCAAAAGCAAATTGCAAGCTTTTGGCAAAATTTTTACAAAATGGGCTCTTTTTTATAGGAGATATAAACAGTTTTAACCCTTTACAAGCACTCTCTTACTATAATGACATACATTTTACTGCAAGGGTACCAGTATGCAACAAGATCTCGCCGAAATATTGAAGGCACATAAACTCTCGGAAGAAGATTTCGAACACATCAAGCAGATACTGGGACGACTCCCCAATATCGTTGAAATCGGGATATTCAGTGCGATGTGGAGCGAACATTGCAGCTACAAGTCGAGCAAAAAATATCTTCGTGGCTTTCCTACCGAAGCGCCATGGGTGATCCAGGGTCCAGGCGAAAACGCCGGTGTTATCGATATTGGAGATGGATATGCGGCTGTTTTCAAAATGGAGAGCCACAATCACCCAAGCTTTATCGAACCATATCAGGGAGCTGCTACGGGAGTAGGGGGCATTTTGCGCGATGTCTTTACAATGGGAGCGCGGCCGGTGGCCAATCTCAATGCACTTCGCTTCGGGCGTGTGCGCGGAGACGACAAGACAGCGGCTTATCAACGCCATCTTGTGCGTGGTGTCGTAGCCGGCATCGGTGGTTACGGAAACTGTATGGGTGTGCCTACCGTCGGAGGCGAAACATTCTTTGATGACAGCTATAACGGAAATAT
>JAMOOM010000177.1 GCA_027065515.1 Campylobacterales bacterium | reverse complement strand
TTTGACATGCGCGATGGCATCCTCGAGACTCATCCCATCGTTTTCCATACAGCTACGAACCACTTCAAAAAGAGCGAAAGCGGGATGCCCCTCATTCAGGTGCAAAATCGAATATTCAATTCCAAGAATCTCGAGCATTCTATAGCCACCGATTCCCAAAACGATCTGCTGGCGAAGTCTCTGATTCATATCAGGGGTGTAAAGATGCGAAGATATCTGTCGATCCCACGGATCGTTCTGATCGATATCAGTATCCAGAAGGTAGAGTGTCACCCGCCCTACATTCACCTTCCATACGGATGTAAAAACAGGCGGGTCTATAAACGGCACCTGCATCACCAGATGGTTTCCATCTTTATCCAAAATCCTCTCGATAGGCGCGACATCCTTATCGATCGTTTCATTCGCACCGTTTTGCCACCCGTCGCTTCCTATTGTCTGCCTGACATATCCTTCAGGATACATAAATCCCACCCCTACCACAGGAAGCCCCATATCACTTGACTCTTTCAAAATATCACCGGCCAGAAAACCAAGTCCTCCCGAATAGATGGGAATCGAATGGTGCAAGCCGTATTCGGCGCAAAAGTAAGCGATTGGCAAGGGCTCTTTTTCATGATATACGGTTTCATCCTGCATATATTCTCTGAATTTTGCATAGACGTACCGATATTCACGCATAAAAGTTTCAGTTCTGGGCAATTGGTGTATTTGGCCATCGGATAGAGACTTCAGGAGCGCGATAGGGTTTTCTCCGCTCTCTTTCCATAAATATGGATTGATCTGCCGGAAAAGATTCTTGCCGTGCGGATTCCATGTCCACCACAGATTCAGTGCAATATCCCCAAGCCCGGCAATTTCATCGGGAAGTGAAGGGATGGCGATATTGGTCGAAGGATCACGACCCATCATCACTGTCTCCAGTAGTAAAGAGCATCCGATCCGAGATCGTCTTCGATTTCGAGCAATCTGTTGTATTTGCCGAGTCTTTCACTTCGTGAAGCCGAACCGCTTTTGAGGTGCCCACTACCCATAGCGACCGCAAAATCTGCAAGAAATGTATCACAGGTCTCCCCTGAACGGTGAGACAAAAACGCTCTCCAGCCACCTTCTATGCACATACGTACCGCATCGACCGTCTCTGTCACGGTTCCTATCTGGTTCAGTTTGATGAGCGCGGCATTGGCCGTATGCTCGCGAATACCCTTGCGTATGAATTTTGTATTGGTTACAAAAATATCATCTCCGACCACTTCGATTTTATCTCCCAGCTCTTTCGTGAATTTGGCAAAACCCTCCCAGTCCTCTTCGGCAAGTGGATCTTCCCATAAAACGATAGGGTACTTTTCAACCCACCGCTTGGCCATATCTATCATTTCGTCGGTTGTAACCACGCCTCCGCCGGACCACTTGAGGTCATATCTGCCACTTTTGCCTACCACAAACGAGGATGCCGCGCTGTCGATCGCGATCGAGATATCCACACCAGGCTCGTATCCCGCCTCTTCTATGGCCTCTATTATCAGCTCCATTGCCTCTTCGTTGCTCTTGAGATTTGGCGCAAAACCTCCCTCGTCTCCAACCGCGGTGGAATAGCCCTTTGATTCGAGAATTTTTTTCAGTGCATGAAACGTTTCGGACACATAGCGCAATCCTTCAGAAAAGCTATCGGCTCCCAGCGGAACTGCCATGAACTCTTGAAAATCCACACTGTTGTCGGCATGCTCGCCGCCATTGAGGATATTCATACAGGGTACGGGTAGCCGTCGAGCTTCGGAGCCGCCCAGATATCGATACAGGTCGATTCCGCGGCTCTGTGCCGCCGCTTTCGCGACAGCCATGGAGACACCAAGGATCGCATTGGCTCCCAGCCGGCTCTTGTTTTCGGTTCCATCCAACTCGATCATCAAACGGTCGATCATAGCCTGCTCGAGCGCATCGAGGCCCACGAGATCCGGCGCGATGATCTCGTTGACATTCGCACACGCTCTTAGCACCCCTTTGCCTCCATAGCGGGACGGATCGCCATCGCGCAACTCCACTGCTTCATGTTCGCCTGTGCTCGCGCCCGAAGGAACCGAAGCGCTCACCTTGGTTCCGTCTTCGAGCGTCACAAAAACCCTTACCGTAGGATTACCGCGAGAATCGAGTATTTCTATCGCTTTAAGTCCACTGATCGTACTTTTTGCCATCAATAACTCCTGTTGATAAAATTAATTTGTGCTTTCATTCTATCCCAACGGACATTTATCTATTCTTTTTAAGGCCACCTCTAATGAAATGTGTTGTAGAATCCATTATGCCACTTGAAATCGAATCTGAAAATCAAATATTTTTTCTGCATCATCACTCGATAGACAAAAAAGATTTGGATATCGTTTCAAAAACGATCGCCAACCTAACCGATCGAGAGATACAAACACATATATTCAAAAAACGTAAGAGCAACTACCCCGAAAACTCCATACTCTTCACTATGGTCCCGGATGACGATTTCTTGGAGTGGATTCCTCATATAAAAGATCTCGATACAACTATAATCATTCTTCCTTACGAGAAAAATCCCCGACTGCAACAGGAGTTCGATCTTCCCCAGAAGCCAGATCCTGTTTTGGACATGGTGCGCTCTGGCGATAATTATCTGTCGGATCGGTTTCTGTTTTGCAACGGCAAACCCGCCGCAGGCTGCATAAGCGTGGGAGAGAGTGAATGGATCGAAGATAATCCAAGCTCCAGCCCATATCTCTTGAAGATTTTGCAACTGTTTAAAAAACTGTTTTCACTTCGCCTAAGAGCCATCGAGCTGACAAGTGCCAAAGCCCAAAACATAAAAACTGCCGCACTTCTCGTTGAAGCTGGACGCGAATCCATGATTTCACGCCTGCGTCCAAATTTTTTCAAAATCGAAGAGAATCGGTGCTGGAGGACTTCTGCCGTAGTATATGCACCCCAAAGCGTAGTCGAAACACTGAAACTCCGTCTCCTGTTCGCCCGAGTCAGACACAAATCGGCCGACACCTTGCCCAAAGGCATCGGGGTACTCAAATCACAAAAACTAACCATCACTGCGACCGACGGCAGGCCACTCCAGCTCTTCTGCAATGGAAAAAAGATAAAAACGGATTCGGTCGAAATAGAAAGCGTTCAAATGCGCGCTTCAATCCTGACCGGAGAAAAAAATTGTGCCGCTTTTGAGGACAAAGAGAGCATTCGGGTGCAAAACCTGCCTACCGATAACGACACGATCGACTTTTTCACCAGAAAGACGCTCCCGTTCATTCCGATAGCGACAGAGGATGCATTCGCGGAACTCTTCATGAAGCTCAAAGAGTCCGCCGTCATGACGACAGCCTATATGCTCCTTTTGATCGTAAGCGTTCTCATGGCGACGACAGGCCTTTTCCAAAATTCATCGCCTACGATTATCGGCGCTATGATTCTAGCTCCCCTGATGGCACCTATCATCGCATTCTCGATGGGAGTGATTCGGTTTGACGAAGGTTTGATGACACATAGCGCTAAAACGATACTACTTTCCATAGCGATCGCTCTCATCGCTTCCGCATCCATGGCATGGACACTCCCCTTCACTCATGTTACCGAACAGATTTCGATGCGGACCCATCCCACACTTCTTGACCTCGCAGTCGCTATCCTGGCAGGCATAGCCGCAGCTTACGGTTACGCGAACTCCAAAGTGGGAGAAAGCCTGGCAGGTGTAGCGATCGCCGTTGCGCTGGTGCCGCCACTGACAGTCGCAGGCATAGGAATCGGATGGGGATCGTGGTCACTCTTTTCCAATGCCTTTTTGCTGTTTTTGGCCAACATCGTGGGCATCGTTTTCGCTTCGGGAATCATGTTCTACCTAATGGGTTTTGCCTCCAGGAGATACGTATCTACCGCCTTTTTTATCAAACTAATGATGGTGGGAGTCATCGCCATTCCACTCTGGCTCTCCACCCGCACCCTCGTTGTGGAAGAGAAGATATACGATACATTCAAACAGTTGAGGTCAGCTGAAGCACCTGTTGCCGGGGTCTCGATCCATCTGCAACGCATCGAAAGAAAAGCGGATGGGCTCTATGCGTTCATATCTGTAATTTCTTCATCGAATATTACAAACGATGCCAGGGAGGCGATTGCCCGCTATTTGAAAAAAGAGTTGGGAAAAGATGTGCATCTTGTCTTTACATATCTCACACAATATTGAAAATTTTTGCACACCTACGCAATTACGCAAAATCCGTTATAATATAAAAACCTAAACTTCTCAAAAGGAGAATCACAATGACACAAACAGAATCCAAAGAGATCAAAGAGCTCAAAACGGAAATAGAGGCGTTGAAAAACGATCTTTCCAGACTCACCGAAACACTTGCCGATATCGCACAGAAAAAGACAAAAGAGAAAAGCGAAGCCGTAAAAGAGCAAATTCTATCACAAATCCCGGAAGAGCAGCTCGAACAGATAGAGACGCTCAAAGCCCAGGGTGAAGAGATTATCGAAACCGTCAAGTCACAGCAGGCACAGCATCCAATGGGAACGCTTG
The DNA here is from genome assembly GCA_027065515.1 of Campylobacterales bacterium. GTDB lineage: Bacteria > Campylobacterota > Campylobacteria > Campylobacterales > Hydrogenimonadaceae > Hydrogenimonas. The sequence goes on along the minus strand of JAMOOM010000177.1, from coordinate 2,522 downwards.
CATTGGCCGCCGGTATCGGTTTTCTGCTTGGAAAACTGCTCGGCACGAAGAGTTGACATGAGTAAAGTAACGATCTCCGACTTCATTATCGCCGTCGCTGATCTTTTCGAAGCGGAGAGTCGGGCACTTCGCGAATCCACCGCTATTTTCATGCAGCATCAACGAGAAGCGTTCGAAAAGAGCGTCTATAGCAGTGGATGGCGGTTAGCTTGGATCTTCGCTTCCATCGTTACCCTTTTGTGCGCACTCGCCTTTATAGGGATCGGGCTCTACAAGATCGCGAGCGTCTATCTTCCCGATTGGGCCGCACTCTTTTCAATAGGCGCTTTGCTGATCGTCGCCAGCCTTGTATTCGCCCGGCTGGCAGCACGAAGCTTGAAAAAAGAAGAGCAGGACAATGAGTAGCGAAATGCCCGACAGTGCGGAGGTCGAAAGAGCAAAAAAACGCTTCATGTCGATTGCGCAGGGACGGCACGTTCCCGCCGATATTTCCATCGAAGAGGCGAAAAAAAGAGTCCGACAAACCGATCCGGGTCTGGATATCTCCGATATCGTGCGTGCGATCGACCAAAGAGATCTGAAAAAAGCGGGGACATCTCTTCTGTTAGAGGTGGCGACGGATCCTTCGATCATCACTTACTGGTCACCCCTTCTGATCGGTCTGGTACAAGCACTCGTACCATCTTCCAAAAAAACTCAAAAAGCTGACGCAAAGGCCGGCGATTAGTCGCATGCCGACTTTCAAAGAGAGTATCCGTGCGGATATAGAAAAGAACAGGCAAAGAATAAAAAAGCTTGGCCCGGGTATCATAACAGGAGGTGCAGGCGACGATCCGGCAGGTATCGTTACCTATACGATGGTAGGAGCAGCCACCGGTTTTACGCAGTTGTGGCTGCTGCTGCTCTCCACTCCCATGATGATAGCGATTCAAAATATCGTTGCGCGTATCGCCATCGTTACCGGCAAAAGCCTTCCCGAGATAACCAACGCCTTCTACTCCAAAAAACTGACCGTTTTAATGATCTCCATTCTATCCATTGCCAATATTCTTACGATCGGAGCCGATCTCAATGGGTTGGCTGCCATTTTACATATTGTCACCGGGTATCAAACTGTCTATCTTGTCATTCCCATCACCGCATTGATCGGAGGACTCATCACTTTTGGCAAATATAAAACCATCAAACATGTGCTTATGGGAATGGATAGTGTCAAGTAAAGTTCGCAATTTCCTTCCCGGTTCGCATTATCAAGCAGCCCGTAGCTGCGCCTCGTAGATATCCATCACTTCCTGAAGCTTGACAGGTTTGATATAGCTTCTTTCCACTTCCCAGTCCTCCGTATACTCCATCAGATACGTGGCGATCAGTCTCAGATACGATGTTTTGGACGGAAAGATAGAGACGACTCTGGAGCGTCGCCTGATCTCTTTGTTGATGCGTTCGAGTACATTGGTCGAACCGATTCTGCGTTTGTCGATCTGTGGGAAATGATAGAACTGCAAAGAGTCCTCCAGTCCACTGTCGAGTACCTCGATCGCTTCGGGGAATTTTTTCCCGAACTCTTCACGAATGGTTTCGGCGATCATCATCGCATCCCGTTTGGTATCCTGCAGCCAGATCTGTTTGAGTCTGGCGGCGAAGCGTTCCTTGCTCTTTGGCGGTACATGCGCCAGGATATTGCGCATGAAGTGGACTTTGCACCGCTGCCAGGAGGAGCCGATGAATGTCTCCTTCAGGGCTTTTTGGATTCCGAAATGCGCATCGCTGATCAACAGAGCGATATCCTCCACCCCTCGTGCTTTGAGCTTTTCGAAAAAGGCTCTCCACGTCTCTGCCGTTTCGGCCCTGAAAGGCTCGATAGCCAATACTTCCCGCCTGCCTTCCAGCGTGACGCCGTAGGCGATCATGATGGCGGTGGAGACGACACGCCCTTCGGGATTTCTGACCTTTTCGTACAATGCGTCGACCCAGACGAAGGGATAGGACTTTTCCAGCCTACGGTTGCGAAACGCCTCCACCTGCTCGTCGAGACCCTTGTTGATCTGGGATACCTGGGAAGCAGAAATGTTCTCGATCCCCATCTGCTTGGCCAGGCGCTCGATCTTTCTAGTCGACACACCGTTGACGTAGGCCTCTTTGACCATCGAGATCAATGCCTGCTCGCTTCGGCGTTTCTCGGTGATGAAGAAAGGAATATAGCCTCCCTTACGGATCTTTGGAATCATCAGGTACACCGTCCCCAGTCTCGTATCGAACCGTCTGGGACGGTATCCGCTGAAATGGCTTTTACGCTCACTGCTGTGCTCTCCTTTGGACGCGCCTATTTTCTGTTCCGCTTCGATTTGCATCAACTGATCCATCATCCATTTGAGCATGGATAGAAGCGGATCCTCCTCGGCAACGAAACCGGTTAGAATTTCTCTGAAAATTCTGCTATCATTTTTCACGGATAGACTTCCTTCTTCTTTTTTTGCACCGGGAAGTCTATCTCAAAATTGCGAACTTAAGTGTACACTATC
>JAMOOM010000176.1 GCA_027065515.1 Campylobacterales bacterium | reverse complement strand
GATGATACCTTCGGTCAGTTTTGTGCGTGCCATCGCCAATCTCCCTAATAGAATCAAAATCATTTGGCGACCCCATCGGGACTTGCGAGTGGTGGGCTATGTCATAGAGCGTGCACGCGTAACGGAGCCCGAAAAATGGAAGAGATTGACTATAGTGAAAAATCGTCTGAGCGCAGAATATATCGACAAAGATCTTGGTGAAAAAGAGGTCTATCTCTATCGTATTCGCGTGAAACTGTGCAACGGCCTAGTTTCGGAGCCCAGTACCGAGGTCAAAGCGATTACCAAGCCGTTGCCAAGGCCTCCTGTGGATGTGAAAGCTACGACAGGCCTGCCGCGTATGATCCATCTGCAGTGGAGGGCGAGCCCGACTCCGGATGTCGTTTACTATAAAGTCTATCGAAGTCCATTCGCTATCGGTTTTTACAGTTATCGTGCGAAGACGACTAATACCTTCTATGACGACAAAGTGAACGAAGATGGAAAAGTCTACTACTATAAAATTTCCGCAGTCGACAAGGATGGGCTCGAGAGTCCACTTCCCAAGACTCCGGTATATGGGAAAACGCTGGATAAGCCCAGTGCTCCCATAATTACGGCCGCCAAGGTTTCATTCAATCAGGCGATCATCATTTGGGAGCCGGGAGATTCACGCGCGGATAGATACGATGTGATTCGTACAAACTGGGATGGTCTGCGCATAAAAAAGAAAGTTTATAAAAACATTTACGGTACGAAATTTGTCGACAAATTCATGAAGCCGGGCGTCAAATATACATATCGTGTCATCGAAATAGATAAAAACGGCCTAAGATCCGAGCCATCCGAGCCTGTAGAACTCTTCATTTCGATAAAAGAGTAGCGCGCCACATGCCTCATATCAATGTAGAATCGTTCAATATTCCGGTAATGCCGTTTAAGAAAGATGGCATCGAATTTCTCTGGTATGCAAAAAACATCGATCATCCGGATGAAGGGCTTATCGGCGTACAGGTGGGTAGTGTGCCTTTTTTGCTTCAGGTAAAACCGAAAAACGCTACTGTGCTTATCAAAACCGAGAAGGTTTCACGCCCTTCGCCCAATACACTTGTAAAAAAGGCGCTTCAGGCTCTGATAGAGACAGCGAAACCAAAAGTTCTTTTTTCGAATATCTCCAATATCGAGCAGGCCAAACTCAAAGAACCCCTTCCGTTCCTGAAAGAGATTGGAGAGTTCGATGCAGATTTGTTACCGAAAAAGCCCATTTGGGTGGAAGTTGGCTTCGGAAGCGGCAGGCATCTGCTGCACCAGGCCAAGGAGCACCCCGATGTGCATCTGATAGGGTTGGAAATTCATCGCCCATCCTTGGAGCAGGTGATGCGGCGTATCGATTTGGAAGGATTGGAGAATGTGTGGGTCGTAGATTACGATGCACGTCTTTTTATGGAGTTGCTGCCCAGCGATAGTATAGAGCGACTTTTTGTCCATTTTCCCGTTCCGTGGGACAAGAAGCCACATAGGCGGGTGATATCTGACGCTTTTTTGGATGAGTCCATGCGCGTCTTGAATCCGGGCGGCACGCTTGAATTGCGCACGGACAGCGAAAACTATTTCAAATATGCGATGGAAGTTTTTGCAAAACCCAAAAATGTGAAGCTGACTCTCGAAAAAAATCTCGAAGGAGCCGTAAGAAGTAAATACGAGGATCGCTGGTTGCGCATGAACAAGAATATATATGAAATTCATGTCGAGTCACTTGAGGCATCCCCGGCTAAGGTACTCGAAGGTGGCTTTTCGTTTCCTGGGAATCTTTCGATAAGTGAGCTTTATGCCAAAAAGCCTTCCAAAGCATGGGTGAAACCTGACTGTTTCGCGCATGTGGAGCGCTTCTATGCGATCAATGAAAAGGAGGGGCTGATTCGCGTAGCGCTTGGGAGCGTGGAGAGGCCAGAGCATAAATATATACTGATACACGGTGAAAAAACTGTTTACTACCCACAAAATCCTGTAAAAACCGCGACGAATCTAAGAGCTCACAAAATATTACTGGAGTGGATGAATTGCCAAGCGTAATTGAGTCCAACCGGACGAAGCTGGCATATCCTCGCCATGAACCGGTCATAAAAAATGCTACATTCAAGGTGCAGACGGGTGAGTTTGTGTTTATTACCGGAGCCAGCGGGAGCGGTAAATCGACACTGCTAAAATCGATGTATGGTGCGATGCCGCCGGCGGATGGAGAGCTTGTCGTCGGCGGAATGGAGATTGGAAAGCTCTCTTCATCCAGACTTTACAAGCTTCGTCGGCATATTGGCGTCATCTTCCAAGATTATAAGCTGATTGGAGAGTGGAGTGTGGAGAAGAATGTAATGCTTCCGCTCATCATTGCGGGTTTTCCCAAGGACGTTTGCCGGGCGCAGGCCCAAAAACTGCTCACACATGTGAAACTCTCCCATAAATCGGATAAATTTCCGCTCGAACTAAGCGGCGGAGAACAGCAAAGAGTCGCTGTGGCACGTGCATTGGCGCATAATCCGTTTTTGATTCTCGCCGACGAGCCTACCGGCAATCTCGATGATTACTCTTCACAGGTGGTTTGGGAATTGCTCGAGAAGGCCAACGAGGAACTCAAGACCACGATACTGGTGGTAACTCACCACATTCCAGAAATGCTCAGTGCTGAATACCGCCATTTGATGATAGAAAATGGAGTGTTGTATGAAATCCGTTAAGGCGCACCTGGCGCTTATTCTTCCGCTATTTGCGATACTCTTTGGCGCAGAATATCTAATCGTTTTCGATCGGATCGTCGATAATTACGAAACGAAACTCAGTGCAGAATATTCACTCATCGTCGTAGCAGACAAAGCGTTGAAGCCTGTCGACATCAGCCGTGTCGATAGGCTGATCGATCATGTCGAGCCGGTGGATATCGATAGCATTCTTCACCGGATACGCAAAGAAACAAGCGAAAAAAACATGAAAAAGATCAAATCGATCATGCCTTCTTTTTATAGCGTGAAATTGCGTCATTATCCAGACAAATACACCCTGAAGAGATTGAAAGAGGAGTTGCTGGCGATAAAAGGAGTCAAGAGCGTTTATCTTTTTGAAAAGATGCACGACCCACTCTACGAGATGCTCGCTTTCATGAAGAGTAACTTTTTGATATTTTCGCTGCTTATGTTCGTCGTGGGCGTTCTGTTGATTTTGAAACAGATGTATGTCTGGCAGCTCGAACATCGGGAACGAATGCAGATTATGGCACTTTTCGGTGCACCGGTCTGGCTTCGCAGCGGTGTACTTTTCCGCCTCGCCATCATCGATGCCTTTATAGCACTTCTGTTGATCGTATCAGGAATGTTTTATTTGATGAAGAGATCCGATCTGGTCGCTTTTTTACGCGATATCGATATCGATCCGCAAACACTTTTTCATTTTAACGATATAGGATTATTGGCGGCAATCGGTTTTGGAATTTCCATTTTTGGCACCCTCGTTGTCGTTATACGCTTTAAAGAGGAGTTGTAGCAGGATGCTTCAACGTCTTGTTTTGCTCTTTGTCATATTGGCGCTGAATGTTTATGCATCAAGGATCGATCAGAAAATCCAAACCTCGAAAGCGAAGCTGACAACGACAAAAAATGCCTATGCCTATATGGATAAAAAGTTGGCCAAAATTGCAAAAGAGATAGAGAGTAATCAAAATGAGCTAAAAAAGCTCGACAATGTGATCAGGAGACTCGAAAAGGAGATCACCCTCAACGCCGTAGTTTTGACAGATAGCAACAAAAGATTGGTGCAAATCCAAAATGAGCTGAAAAAACTGGGTGTCGCCAGGCAAAAGCAACAAGAAAAACTTATAGATCTGTTGGCCAATCGCTATATTGCAGAAGAGATCATGAAAGAAAAAGGGTTCGGAACACCCCGCGATGTGCTCGAAGCGGAGGCGCTCAAGGCGATCGTGGAGCTGGACAATTCGGAGCTCAAGTCTCTGGAGAAGAGCTTTATGGCGACACTGCGTCAAAATGAAGCCCTGAAAAATGAGGCGTTGCGCATCAAGAGGATGATATCTAGGCTCGAAAAGAGAAAAGAGCGTGCAGCGAGAGAGAAAAAGAGACGCAAAGAGCTTATGGCGAAACTTCAAAAAGAGAAGATCGATTACCAAAAAAGATTGCAGAAGCTTCAAAACGAAGAAAAATCTCTTCGGGAGACTCTCTCGAGACTGAATATCCTGAGACGAAAAACAATAGAAGAGAAAAGAGCGCGGGAACGTGCGACAAAGGCTACCGGTGGGAAACTCCATGTGCGAAATATCGGCAGCTCCTACCAGCGTCATTCCATAGGCAGATATAGAGGTTCAAAAACCTTCTCTCCGGTGGGTCGAGCCAAAATCGTCAAAAAATTCGGTCTATATGTCGATCCTGTATACAAGATCAAGATTTTCAACGAGTCTGTCACTCTTAAGCCCACTCGCAGCAACGCCAAAGTGAAAAACGTATTAAATGGTCGTATAGTTTTTATCAAAGATACGCCTATGCTTGGCAAAGTAGTGATTGTGGAGCATGCCCACAATCTTCATACGATCTATGCGAAACTCGACAAAATAGCTCCTACGATCAAAGAGGGCAAGAAGGTGAAAAAGGGGTATGTAATCGGCCGTGTAAAAGATGAGCTGATGTTCGAAGTGACCCAGAAAAACCGTCATATCAATCCCCTGGAGCTGATCCGGCTAAACTAGATATACACTATGAGCACCTCTAAAAACCCTATGCGGTCATAGCTTTGCAAAGCCCACAGGGAAGGCAAATTTGGGGCAATCTTCGGCAAGATATTTCCTTGACTTAACTACGGTTAGGCCTGCGGAAATCTCTCACCAAATCTTACCCCAACTTTGCCTTCTATGATCCGTATAGGGTTTTTAGAAGTGCCCCTATATCTTTTTCAAAGTAAAATTTGGATAAAATCGCGAATATTTACAGGCTGAGAGGAGCGTCATGGGAAAGCAGCGGATTTTGGTGAAATTTTCGGGTGAGGCACTCGCTGGCGAGAGTGGGTATGGTGTCGATACATCCATACTCAAATTTATTGCAGAAGAGATTAAGCAGTTGGTGGACAATGGGATCGAAGTAGGTGTCGTGATTGGTGGCGGAAACATAATCCGCGGCGTTACAGCGGCCAAAGATGGCATCATAAAGCGCACAAGCGGTGACTATATGGGTATGCTAGCGACAGTTATCAATGCTGTGGCGATGCAGGAGGCCCTGGAATATCTGGGTATGCGGGTACGTGTGCAAAGTGCTATAAAAATGGAACAAATATGTGAAACATTCATTGTCAGGCGCGCAATCAGGCATCTTGAAAAAGGGCGCATAGTGATATTTGCCGCAGGAACCGGCAATCCTTTTTTTACGACGGATACGGCAGCCACGCTAAGAGCTGTAGAGATAGGTGCGGATATGATAATAAAAGCTACGAAAGTCGATGGCGTTTATGACAAAGATCCAAACCGCTACCCGGATGCAAAGAAACTGCCATCCCTCTCTTACGATGAAGCGCTCGCCGACAATATCAAAGTGATGGACGATACCTCTATCGCTCTTGCAAAAGAGAACAATCTTCCGATTGTAGTGTGTGATATGTTCAAAAAAGGAAATCTTCTAGCCATCATGCAGGGAGATTACGATAAATGCTCGATCGTCAAATGACAATACCATCGCTTTAAATAAACTATAGGAGAAAATTATGAGACTCGAAAAGATTGCAGCCAAGGCTTTGGAAAAAGTCAACTTCAACAGATATCTGCTTTCATCGGCCGTATCCAAGCGTGCCAACGAACTTGCCAAGGGAGCCAAGCCCCTTGTGGATATGGACCCAAAACATCATAAACACGCCGATATAGCGATCACCGAGATCGCACAGGGACTTTTGGAAATCGAAGGTATGAGAAAGACCAAATAAGGGTTTTTTATGCATTCCGAGCTCGAGCGGCTGCTCGATACCATACCCGGCATCCATACCGTCGAAGAGGCGAAGGATATACTGTTTGAAACGATATATCCCGACGACAGAATCGTAAAGGCGTTTGAATTTGCGCTGAAGGCCCATCATGGACAAAGGCGCAAGAGTGGCGAGCCCTATATTGTCCATCCGATTCTCGTAGCGGCTATAACCGCGGCGATCAGTGACGATAGCACTATGGTTCTTGCAGCGCTTTTGCATGATGTCGTCGAAGATACTCCTCATACGATAGAAGAGATCGAGGAGCTTTTCGGTAAGGATACGGCCCATCTGGTCGAGGGGCTGACCAAAATCGTCCAGATACGCGACAGTGAGCTGGCACCATCCTCGTCGGACGAGAAACTGATCTCTTCTGCACTTACATTCCGAAAGATGCTTATCTGCTCCATAGAAGATGTACGCGTATTGGTGATCAAGCTGTGCGACAGACTTCACAACATGATGACACTGGATGCCCTTACACCGGTAAAGCAGCATCGCATTGCCGAAGAGACACTAGTGGTGTATGCGCCAATTGCGCACAGGCTCGGTATCGCGGCGGTGAAAAACCGCCTTGAGGATTTGAGCTTCTACTATCTGTTTCCTAAAGAGTACGAGAAAATCGATCAGTTCATCAAAGCCCATCGTCAGGATTTTCAGATAAAGCTGAACGATTTTATCTCGAAAGTGAAAACCCTGATGGTTCACAACGGTTTCAAAAGCGACAGCTTCGAGATATTTGGCCGCGTCAAGCACTACTATTCGATCTACCTTAAAATGCAGCGCAAGGGAATCTCCATTGATGAAATTCTCGACCTGCTCGCTATTCGTATTCTCGTTGCAGAGCCAATAGAGTGTTACAGGGCGCTGGGTGTTTTGCATCTCAATTTCAAGCCACTGATCGCGCGCTTTAAAGATTATGTAGCACTCCCCAAGGAGAATGGATATCAGACGCTTCATACCACGGTATTCGACGATACGTCGATCATAGAGGCGCAGATTCGAACGTTCAAGATGCATAAAACGGCTGAGCTCGGGATTGCGGCACACTGGAAGTACAAGCTGGGCGAGTCTTTGATAAACATAGAGTGGCTTAAAAACCTCTCTTATCAAAATGCATCGATCGAAGAGTTTTACGAGTTGGTGAAAAAC
>JAMOOM010000175.1 GCA_027065515.1 Campylobacterales bacterium | reverse complement strand
GAAAGCTTCCGGAAAACGATAAGATAGCCACAGATAGAGCGAAACCTCTTTTACGCGTTCTTCGGCTTCAAAAAGCATATCGGATGTCTTTGCGACGGCAGGAAGATTGTTCGGAATCGCAAAATGAATCACTTCGTGCCGCTCAAGAGCTATAAGATATCGATGGAATACGCTCTCCAGATATGCCGACCCCAGGCTAAGCGGAGCGCATGCAAGATGATATTTTGTCTTTAGATCAAGATTGTAAAGATCCACCATCTTCGCGATTTCAAGCATATTTTCGATATTCGCGGCGATAAAAGGGCCATCGAACCTCATATTTTTGACGAAAAAACCCAAAATTTCCGAAAGGCTTTCGGTCTCTATGATCTTGGCTACAAGATCGATATGTTCGAAATTCGCCATCACCCGATAAGGCCCATGTATCTGCAAAGCCGGTTCGTCGATCAGTTCGATGACCGTATTGAGCACCGGGCCCGTAAGCGCGCCCACATACCCCTCTTCGTGCAGACCATAACGCCCTGCTCTACCGGCGATCTGTCTGATCTCCGAAGGAGTCAGCAGACGCCTGCTTTGGCCGTCGAATTTGGAATCCCTGGCAAAAAGGATCGTACGGATAGGAAGGTTCAACCCCATGGCTATCGCATCCGTAGCCACCAGTACCTGCGATTCCCCCTCCCTGAATCGGCGCGCCTCTTCACGACGCACTTCAGGACTCAGATTTCCATATACCACCGACACATCGTAACGTCCACTCAGCTGCTCTTTGAGCGCCAATACATCTCGCCTGGAGAATGCAACGATCGCCGTGGAGGGCTCCAGCTTTTTGAGGGATGTAGGATGGTGGTTCAAAATCAATGGAGCCTTACGCTCGAAACGAACCACCTCCAGCTCTTCGCCCAGCCATTCGGCAAGCTCTTCGATGGCGCTGAGTGCATCTTCGCTTCCTGTCATTATAACCGTCTTGGCAGGTATTCCGATGATAGCGTTCGCCCAAGCCCAACCCCTGTCACTATCGGCGATCATCTGCACTTCATCGATAACGCAAACATCCACATCTATCTGAAAATTGGCCATTTCGATTGTCGAGCTTATATGGGCCGCCTCCTCGTCGATCAGCTGCTCTTCGCCTGTCACGAGCGATGCCTCGATGCCGGCTTTTTTAAGCGTTTCGTAACCCTCCAGCGCCAAAAGCCTCAGTGGTGCCAGATAGTATCCGGTATCGGCCGCTATCAGCTTTTGCATCGCGGCGTATGTTTTACCGCTATTGGTGGGGCCTACGTGAAAAATGAGCTTTCTGTTCATTTCGCGCGCCAGAGGAAACAGGTTTTTAAAATCCCTGATCGTCTTGGCAAGCAGCTCTTCACGCTGTTTTTTGAGTTTCAACCCCTCTATCTGCTTGGCAAAATATCTATTTATCGCTTTCAGAGTCTTGTATGGAATTTCAAGAATTCCGCTCTTTGCGATAGCCTCGATCACCGCTCCTGCTATAATCGCTTCGATCTGCTCTTCCTTCATGCCCAAGCCATCCGCTTCAAGCATCAATGCATCTTTGAGAGCCTCCAGTTCCGCATCGAATTTTGATCCGGCCTCTATCTGTTTTTGTCTGAAATCTTCCTCTATCGGCATCTTTTCATTGTGCCATACAGCCTGATAGATCCATCTCTTTTGCACTTCCAGAAGCAGGCGATACTCCACTCTCCACTCGATATTCGCAAAGAGCGATCTGCTCTCATTCCTGAAAAGCCTGATCGTATCCGCGCGAAATTCGATATCGGCGATATCGAATTTCTCACTGAATATCTCTTTTATGATTGGATCGGGAATTGGAACGAGGATCATGTCGCAATCTTCGGGTATTCGCTTTATGGAAGCTATGATCTGATCTTTGTTCATATAGCGGTTTGGAGCCTGGGCATAATGCAAAAACCCTTCTATGCGCTCTTGCATTTTCAAAACAGCTTCTTCTTTGCATTTTGACAATTTGTCGCTCAACAGACCCTCGTCTTCTTTCACGATCTCTTCATCCTCGAATGGATGACAATTTAGCTGCAATATTTTGTGAAATCTCTCTTCGAAAACCTCGAAAGAGAAAGCGTGAAAGAAGATGAAGTTCCCCTCTTCGTCGAAAGCCCCATCGAAAGCCTCTTCCAAATGCGAGCGCTTCTGTATGTTGCGCAATTTCATCAGCTCGCGCGCAATGCGCTGTGGAGTGATCTTCTTGAGCTTCACCTCTGCAAAATGCTCCTTTATTGCCACCTCTTCGGCAGGTGAATGGGGAATGGATGCCAGAATTTCATCTATCTTTTCACTTCTGGCCAGCGTATCGGTAACCGTTCCGTCAGCCTTGAAAGTTGTATCCAAAGATTTCAGATATTCCGTTATCAATGCCCTGTCCGCAGTATCCGCATTGGACCATAATCTCCTGAAAGCACGCACGAGATCGGCTTTGCTGAGATTTTGCTCTTTGAGAGAAAGGATCATCGCCATCTCGATCAGGTTATCCAATGGCACGCGGGCGATTCCTTCGTCAAAGCCTTCGCCACCGAAAATCTTGCGTATGGTTTGATTATATTTTATAAATTTTTTCTTCTTTTTTCCCATTTTTCTACTATTTTCCTTTTGGACGAAACGCTTTGATGACATCATCGTTCGTGACCATGTAGCGTCCCCCGATCAAATCTATGCAGTATGGAATAGCAGGGAAAACCGCATCCAGGCACTCTCTGATCGATTTTGGTTTTCCGGGCAGGTTGACAATGAGGCTTTTCCCGCAGATACCCGCCGTCTGACGACTGAGTATCGCCGTGGGAACGTACTGAAGGCTCACCTGCCGCATCAATTCACCAAATCCGGGCATCATCTTTTCACAAACAGCTTCGGTCGCTTCAGGTGTCACATCACGCAAAGCCGGTCCCGTGCCGCCGGTAGTGACGACAAGATCGCACTCTTCACTTTTGGCCAGCTCTATCAGCGCACCTTCGATCTCGTTTTGTTCATCGGGTATACATCGGTAGAGAAACTCTATCTCGTTTTGCAAATACTCTCTTAGAGTGTCCATAATCGCGACACCCGAAATATCTTCGTATATGCCGGCACTTGCACGATCGCTTGCGGTAACGACACCCACCTTGATAGTATCCATCTTCCTTCCTTGTTTTTTAAAATTGACCTTATTTTACCCTATTTTGTATTCACAAACTCGGCCTTTCACTGCCTTAAAAGCGTTGCGGCGATAAATTAAGACTAATCTCGCTAAAATTGATTAAAAAAGCAGAAGGGGTCATAATGCCAAACCCTGTCGATAAACTAAAAATCAAAAATACCTTTATCCCAAAAGCGGCGCTCGTGGCCCAGACGGCAGAAGCGGCCGCAGCCGTGCCAATACGAAACAAACAAGATCAGATGATCGCGATATGGGATTTTCCTTTTCTTATCGGTAGAGAATCACGTCTGGAAATCAGCAAGAATGGAGAGTTGCTTGTAAAAGAGCGCTTCAAGCACAGTTTTGTCAACAATAAAACCAATGACTTATATCTTGTGGACTTTGGAAAAAAACTTCAGATTTCCAGAGAACATCTTCTTATAGAGCAGACCGATGATGGCCGTTATTATATTCTAGACCGCGGCAGCAAATGCGGCTCGGAGGCCAATGGAACAAGAATCGGAAGTGGAACCGAAGTGGAACGCACCGAAATCAAAGACGGCGATACGATCATTCTGGGTACACCTTCATCCCCTTATCGCTATATTTTTGTAGTTCTCACCGAAGAAGATGACCAAAAGGCTTGAAAAGATAACTCGTCGCATAATTTTTGAAAAAATCATGAGCCCTGTTGGCATCCACAATGCGGTCTTTTGCACCGAGATAAACTTCCAAAAGCACACCTTTTCGTCCAATCTCTCGCAATTTTTCCTCCTGCCAGGCATAACCAAGAAGCTCTTTGAGATCTTCGGCAGGAGACTCTTTGGCGTAACCAGAAAGATCGATCCGCGTGGGATAGGAGACATTGCGGTAGAAATTTTGTATATATTTTTCGGGAGATTTTTTGTAAAAGATCATCTGCTGCCTGACAAAACTTCTATCCATACCTACAAACCATGCAGGTGAAAGCAGAATCAACCTATCGATTCTGCCGTGATGAGAGAGCGTATATTCAAGCGCCTTGATCGCACCATAACTGAATCCGGCCACAACATAGGGATTTTCCCTCCAGAGATTTAGATATTCATCGAAAAGCTCAGCCTCGTCTTGCAGGCAAAAGCCGCTAAAAAAGGTCATGCAGTATCTCTTTGACATCCTCTTTTGTAACGATCTCGCGCTTTAAAATCTCTTCTGAAAGCCTCAAGATTCCCTCCTCCATTTGCGCGACGAAACCTTCCACATCCAGCTTCGCCTCTTCGAGAATCTTCTCTACATCCGCCACATCGGCATGAATACGCTCCCCCATTCCATAACGCTCCACCATATCCTGAGCCAAAATCCTCGCCTCTTTCAAATCGTTTGCAGCATTGGTGAAGTGCTCATGAAAGTGTATATGCATCATCATATCTCCAGAAAGCAGCACTTTGATTTTATTGAGGAGTTCACTTCTTGAAACAATCTCCTTTTCGGCATTTTCAAAATGGTCCCCCAAGAGACCGATTTTTGTGAAATTTACATCCAGCCAGTAAGCCGTGACCGCTTTTGCCGCCTGATAGGACGCCTGGATCCTCTTCTCCTCGTCGCCATAGGTCAGAATCTTGCGCTTACCCAGCAATACCTTATCCTTGACAGCCAGAAAATCTTCATTCTCTATCACTTTCTTGCCACTTTTGAGCGCATATATCGCCGCTTCGTTGACCAGGGAGGACAATGCCGCGCCGCTGAATCCCACCGTCATTTGAGCCAATTTGTCCAGATCTACATAATGAGGCTTGTTTGCGAGATAGATTTTCAAAATCGACTTTCTCTCTTCCTTGTTGGGAAGCGAGACAAAGACCCTCCGATCGAAACGGCCAGGGCGCAACAGCGCATCGTCGAGCATCTCTATCTTGTTTGTAGCCGCGATAACGATAATACCGCTGCTATCTTCAAAACCATCCATCTCCGTCAAGAGCTGATTGAGCGTTGCTTCACGTTCGTCGTTTCGCATCCCGCCGCGCGCTTTTCCGACAGCATCGATCTCGTCGATAAAGACGATGGCAGGCGCCATGGATTTGGCGCGCTTGAACAGTTCGCGCACCCGCTTGGCACCCATGCCCACATAAATCTGCACGAAAGAGGCGCCACTTTGATAGAAAAACGGCACCCCGGCCTCACCCGCTACGGCTTTGGCGATGAGTGTCTTGCCAACGCCTGGAGGGCCCACCAGAAGAACACCGCGCGGCATACGAATACCGAAATTTCTATATTTTTGCGGATGCTTTAGAAAATCTATGATCTCTTCAAGCTCCTCTTTGACATCATCGATCCCGGCCACATCTTCGAATGTTATATTGGAAATGATTGGGCGAATATCTGCAGGTTTTTGAAGTTCGCTGGCCAGCTGAATCTGCTCGCTGATCTGCTGCTCTCTTTGCTCCTTGTTCTTGCGCGCCCATCTAAGAAGATATATTACGAGCAACGCCAGGATCGATACGGTAAAGATATCGGCAAGGTACGGGTTGGGCTCCTTGATCGTCACAGCTGTCGTTTCGTACAGCTTTTTTATATCTACGCCATCTTTGGGTACGCGGTATCTCGCTCCACCACTTTTGAAATAGAGATATGGGCCTTCGATCTCGACATCTCTCACCAAAGAGTTCTCGATAAGATTTTGTGCCGTAGCCGCATCGATCGTGCGCGCACGATCCTTGATAAAATATGCAAAACCGAGCACCAGTATCACCACAAGTGCAGAGACTGCAAGAATAACACGATTCTTTCTGGACATCTGCATCTTAAAATAGACCTTTGAAGGTTGCACGATTTATCTGTCGCTCTGCTTCGAAACTATCGATTCGCACCCACTCTCCTCGCAGATCGTGGTCGCTTTCGATTGAAACTTTGTTGAAATATTGGTCAAGCCCCACGAAACACCCATCTTTTTCGCTCTCCACCAGCACGTCCAATGGCTTTTTCGAAGAGCACAGGGAGCGCCTGAAGGCATAATTTTTAGCCTTTATCAGATCGGTAAGCTCCCTATGGCGCTCTTTTGCTATATTTCCCAAAACCTGTGGATTCATTTTGGCGCTTGGGGTGCCGTCACGCTTGGAATAGCTGAAAGCATGCACATGCGTCAAGGGCAGAGCGCGGACCCTCTCGATAGCCTCTTTCCATTCGGATTCTCCCTCTCCGGGGTGGCCTACGATAAAATCGGTGCCCAGAGCATATCCATGCCCTGAAAGCTCCTCAAAAAGCGCCAAATCATTTTCATAGGAGTTTCGACGGTTCATTATTTCAAGCATTCTGTCGCTTGTATGCTGCAAAGCAATATGCAGATGCCTCGCCATCCATGGCTCGTCCAGCAACTCTTTGAACTCGTCGTCGATCTGAATCGGCTCCAGCGATCCGATGCGTATGCGCCGTACACCGCGCACGAGGCTCATTCGCTTGAGTAATTTGGCGATGGAGGAGCCTCGATCTTTCCCATAGCTGCCCACATTCGTTCCCGTCAGAATGAACTCTCCAAATCCATTGGCCCCCAGTTTTTCGACCTGATTCAAGATCAACGTTTCGTCCAGACTTCTGGCGTTTCCGCGAACATATGGAATGATACAGTAGCTGCAACGAAAATCGCACCCCTCCTGGATCTTGATGAAAGCACGTGATTTTCCGACAAACTGCTCCACCACGGTCGTATCGACATGCTCGAGATCCCCTATTTCATAGAAACGGTCGGAATTGGTCAAAAAATCGGTAACTCTCTCCTTTTCGCTATGGCCGAACACTCCATGAACTTTTCCGCTTTCAAAAAGTGATTCGCCCTTGGTGTGGGCGCCGCAACCTGTCAGCAACACTCTGGCTTTGGAGTTGATGCGACCTACTCGGTTGATATAACCACGCACTCCGCTGTCGGCGCCATTGGTGACGGTACATGAGTTGACGACGATAATGTCGGCCTCCTCTTCATTCTGGGTAATCTTATAATTTCTTAAATTCGACATCATTACCTGCGTATCGAACTGGTTGGTTCTGCAACCAAACGTTTTAAAATAGACTTTTTTCATTTAATCCTCTGACAGATCCGGCAGCGTCGGTTTCGATTTTGCCTTATCTATATATATGTGTTGAGATGGATACGCTATGACGATATCTTCCTCTTCTTTTATGAGATCGATGATTTCGGCCGATATCGTGCTTCTTAGAGTCAGCGTCGCATATGCGTTGGTAAGATACCATACACTCACTCTTATACCGTTTTCTTCGATAAAAGAGAAGACCCTGGGTTCTACATTCGTATTTTTGAGATTGTATCTCGCTCTTAGTTTGTTGAGTTGTTTTCTCGTTATGTCGGTGTATCCCTTGGCATATTTCCTCGCCGTCTCCCTTGCAATATGCGTAGCTTTTTTATGGTTGGAGTTGAAAGTGATGGTAAAATCGATGCCGTCCCACACCGTTTTGAGTGTAGCGTGAGAGTAGTTGGCGATCATATCGGTGAAAATATAGTTGTTCGGTATGAAGATAATTCTTCCCGCTCGACGGTTGTGCTCGTATGTAGTCAATGTGATATCTTCCAAAATCGTCATACGAAGCAGTGAAATATCCAATACGTCGCCCACATATTTTTTCCCGTCACGATCGACGCGGATACGGTCACCAACATGGATCGAACCACCCAGAACGATGACGAGCCATCCTAGCATACTCATAAACCAGTCTTTCATCGCAATCGCTATACCGGCGGACGCAAACCCCAATACCGTCACGAGATATGATACGTTTTCAATGTAGGAGAGCGTCAGAATCGCTATCACGATCACCATGAAAGAGAAGTTGATGATCTTGTTGGCCATATAGAAACGCTCATTATCCGAAATGGTTCGTTTTGCCAACCATTTGAAAAAGAGCACGACAAGGAGCAGAACAAAGATTGTCACTCCTATCGTCCCGGCTCTTTTTACCTGCTCTTTGATCTGGTCTGTCAGACGCAGCTTGATCTCGTCGACCTTCTTTTTATAGATGACGAGCGCTGTTTTATGCAGCTCCAGGGCTTTGCTGGCATCCAGAAGCTCACCCTCGGTCTGCAAAAGCATTTTACGCAACTTCTTGTCCGATGGATCCATCTCGATCATTTTTTTTAAAATCTCTTTTTTCTTCCGAAGCAGGCTCACGAACTGTTCGAGCGAATGGATCTTCTCTTCGAAGCGATGCAGCTCCTCTGTAATCTGTTTCATATATGAGAATGCCCCCACGATCGCCACAGGATTGGTTACGGAGGGAGCCTTTTCGATCTCTTTGGGCTTCAGAAGCGCTTTGAACGGGTTTTGCGCATAATCTTTGAGCAGGCTGAGCTGCTCTTGAAGCTGAGATTTTTTGGACTGAAGTTCACTGATTTTTGTGCGATATCTCCTGTATCCGCGCGCTCTGTAGCGTTTGATCTGCTTGTCGATATCGGCTATTTTGGAGGCTATTGTATTATATGTGAGATGATTGGCGTAGATTTTATGCCACACATTCATCTCCATCTCTTTTTTTACCGCTTCGAGTTCACTTTTAAAAGTAGCTATCTCTACTTGACGTTCGATCCGAGAAGAGTTACTCTCTTGGAGTTTTTGTGCGATGGTAGGAGTTTGTGCCGCCATGACAAAAGTTGCAAAGAGGAACCACAAACCCAGAAAAACCGTTCTTCCAGGTTTTCTGCTACCTTTCACCGCCCTCACCCTTTGCCTGCCATTTTTTCAATACCTTTACGACACGCTCTTTGTCCGGATCGACAAGCATATGCCATTTTCCGATTTTTTCCGGAACGATGAAAGTGATTTGACCATCATGGCTCTTTTTGTCCAGAAAAAACTGATCGTAAAACGCTTCGGCATCTTCGATGCGATACTCGGTGGGAAGATCATAACGTTTCAGCAGCTTGCGGACCCTTTCGGCCTCCTCTTCGCTGAAAAAACCGTATTCGATCGCCAGGTCGTTTGCCATAACCATTCCGATCGCAACCGCTTCGCCATGCAAAAGATTTCCGTAACCGCTGAAATTCTCGATTACATGCGCGAACGTATGGCCGTAGTTGAGAACCGCTCTGACGCCTTTCTCTTTTTCATCTTCGTTGACGACTTTCGCTTTGAGCGCCACAGAGCGAGCAATCGCCTCTTCAAGGTTTGCATCATCATATAAATCATGTGTTTCGAGCCATTCGAAAAATGGCGCATCGAACATTACAGCCATCTTCACGATCTCCGCCACGCCTGCAGCAAACTCCCTTTTAGGGAGTGTTTTGAGCCACTCTGTATCGATATAGACGGCACGGGGCTGATGAAATGCCCCGACAAGATTCTTCCCGAAACGGTTGTTGATACCTGTCTTTCCGCCCACACTGGCATCCACTTGCGATAAAAGCGTGGTAGGCACCTGTATAAAGTCGATGCCCCGCTCGAAAATACTGGCAGCAAACCCTGTCATATCTCCAATCACGCCGCCGCCAAAAGCTATGAGTGTGGATTTTCGATCGAGACGATGGTCGAAAAGGCGATCGAGTACCCATTCGATCGTATCCATCGTTTTGTAGCTTTCACCATCCGGGATGGTGACGATATACAGCTCTTTGGCGGATACCGCTCCTAAAAGATTTTTCAGATGAAGGCCGGACACCTTCGGGTTGGTGATGATGGCCGCCTTGCCATCGATTTTAATTTCGGGCAAAGGACCGATCGTGATATCATAGTCTCGGCTTGGTGGTCGAGGAAGTTGTATGGAAATTTTCATCTGCTCGAAGCCTCTTTTTTATTTATTTTACTTAAAATAATATTAAAAACCGCTTTTGAGCGGTCACTCCATCTCGACAGGCACGAAAAGTTGCGGATTTTTGGATAGCTTGAAATAGAGCTTCTCCACATCCGTGCTAAGATAGGCCAGAAATCTGTTTGCAAGAATATTGCGCCCAAAAGGGATTACCTGTAAAAAATCGCTCTCTTTCGAGAGTTGACGCACCGGATTGCCTCTCTCTTGACGCAAACGCATTTTTTTTGAAAAAATAGTAGCCAGATTTTCGTAGTGCCCGATAATGGTGCTCTTTTTTTCAAAATCACCATCAGGCTCGTAATCCAAAAGCTCCACATCCAGCCCCAGCTGTGACGCTACATCAAAAACCGTTGAAGATACCACTTCCATTCTTTTCTCTTCGGAGAGTATGACGACGACCTTTTTCAGATCCATCAGCGCAATTTCACTCAGTTGCAGCACCGGCTTGCGCAATTTATATAAAATATTTCTAATTTTTTTATCGACAAAAATATCATTTCCACAAAGAATCAAACCTATATTATATTGCCTGATATCATTTTTCACCAATGTTTCGAAATCTGTGTATCTAAAATCCACAACACACTCGATATTTTCATTTTCGACAGATTTGAGATGCTCGATCATATCGATCCGGGTAGGACGGGTCACGCGAATGATCAGCTTTCTTCCTTTGATGCGTTTATGCAGATAGAGCGACTCTTTGATGCACTCTTCAATGCAGGGACTGGACTCTCTCTCCATGTCGATAAACAGATACAAATTTTGTCCAAACGGTGCAGGGAATTGACCCATCTCCTGCTTTATTGCCTTGAATACCGATTCAAGCACCGCGGGCTTTCCCACAAGCAGCAGCAGGTCATTGGGCTTGATCATCAAAGATGGTTTTGGGAGAATGAGCTGATTGTTTCGATAGAGGGCTACGATTCGCCACTCCTCTTGTATGATGGTTCCGATATGCCGATACACATAGGCGCTCCCGAATGGCACCAGCACTTCCATGATCTCACCCTGCCCCAGTCCCACATTCTGCGCGACAACCGGTACGTTGGGCAAAAAATCGTACAAACGACTTGCGAGAAACTCGTTTGCATCGATGCTGATTAGATTCTCATCGTCGATCCGCAGATCCCAACGATTGAAAAAAATGATCCTGACGTTGGGCAATATGCGTCGGATATTATGGCGACTCTCTTCGGCATCTATTCTGTTTTTCATGATGATGAAAATATCATCGTATTCGCGCTTGAGAAGTTTGGAGAGTTTTATATAGCTTGTCGGATCGAACTGATAGGTGATAAAATGCGCATTCTCACTCTCTGGAAGGATCGATCTGTCCAGCGTAACGACCGTATAATCATTGGAGCTGATAAAAGTTTTGCTGATTCTTTCTAGAAAATGTTTTGCTACAATTCCATCAGCAACGATCAATATATGTTTCATATGCTTGCAAACCCTCTTCCGCCTTCAAAGTAGGCAATTATAGCGAAATGCAAAGAGCAATAAAGGAATATTTCATGAAATTCGATATCGATGCCGTCGATGGATCGGCACGCGCCTGCACGATAAAAACGACTCACAGCACCATAAAAACACCGATCTTTATGCCCGTGGGCACGAGCGCGACCGTCAAGGCCCTGGACTCCGAAGATATGCGGCACATTCTAGATACCCGAATCATTCTGGCAAACACATACCACCTCTATCTTCGCCCCGGGGACGATACGATAAAAAAAATGGGCGGGCTGCACAATTTTACAAAATACGATAGAAGTTTTCTGACCGACAGCGGGGGATTTCAAGCTTTCAGCCTAAGCGACATAAGCCGGCCAGATGATGAAGGAATCCTCTTTCGCAGCCATATCGATGGCAGCAAACACTATTTCACTCCATCCAAGGTACTTGACATCCAGTACAATCTGGGCAGCGATATCATGATGATCCTAGATGACCTCGTGGCGCTTCCTGCCACTAAAGAGAGAATCGCTCTTTCAATAGATCGCACCACCCGATGGGCCCACGAATCTATCACATACCACCGTTTCAAACAGTCGCAGGGCGTAGGATTGCATCAGAATATCTTCGCGATAATACAAGGAGGAGTCGATTTGGATTTCAGAAAAAAATCCGCCGAATCTTTATGTGCGATGGATTTCGATGGATTCGCCATAGGAGGGCTCAGCGTAGGAGAGGCCAATCAGGCGATGTATGATACCGTCGAATTCACCACCCCCTTGATGCCAAAAAACAAGCCACGCTATCTGATGGGAGTTGGCACTCCCGAAGATCTGGTGGAAAATATCGAACGGGGGGTGGATATGTTCGATTGTGTAATGCCGACACGAAATGCCAGAAACGGTACACTCTTTACCTCTTTCGGAAAGATAAACATCAAATCGGCCAGATTCAAGCAAGACAACGATCCGATCGATCCGAATTGCGACTGCTATACATGCAGCAGATACTCAAGGGCATACCTCAACCATCTATATCGCGCAAAGGAGCTCACCTATTTCCGCCTTGCATCCATACACAATCTTCACTACTATCTTAAATTGGTAGATGAAGCAAGAGAAGCGATTTTGGCAGGCGAATTTGGAGCGTTTAAACGTGATTTTTATAATAAAAGAGCATAATATCCAATAAGGTTACATAAACCCGCAAAGAAAGAGCAATGAATATCAGCAAAACCGAATTTATCGCACTTGTTGTTTTGATGCTTGTAGGATTTCACTTTTACAACCAATATCGGCTCGAATCGGACGACTATGCTGAAGTGGATATTGCTCCGATATTAATGTATGACAAACGCCCTCCGGTAATCGTCGCATTTGGAGACTCTCTTACGAAAGGAGATGGCGCATCACCAAGAAAAAACTATCCTGCACAACTTTCCGACATGCTCGGAATCGATATCATCAACGAAGGTCATTCCGGCGAATTGAGCTGTGATGCAGCAAGAAGAATAACACAGGTCCTAAAGCGCTACCATCCAGATATAGTACTTATCGAGACAGGTTTTGAAGACATTCTCGCTGGAAGAGATAGATCGCAGCTAAAAGAGAATCTTGAAAAGATCGTAAAAGATGTCAAAAACAGCAATGCCATACCTATTATCATCGGAGTTCCGGATTTGGATCTGGTCGGGCTCATGATAACTTCGGATA
This sequence comes from Campylobacterales bacterium, assembly GCA_027065515.1. GTDB lineage: Bacteria > Campylobacterota > Campylobacteria > Campylobacterales > Hydrogenimonadaceae > Hydrogenimonas. Next base: position 19,508 of record JAMOOM010000175.1, on the reverse strand, counting down.
TCGGCCTCTATGAAGAGGTAGCGCAAAAAACCGGGGCTCTTTACATTCCGGATCTATTCGGGCCGGTACTCGGCAATGAATCGCTCAAAAGCGACGAAAGCCATCCAAATGCGAAAGGCTACAAAACAGTAGCACGTTCTATCGATAAATTCTTAAAGGGGTTAATGCAATGAAACTTGGGGTAAATATCGACCATATAGCGGTTTTGAGAGAAGCTCGTAAAATCAATGATCCCGACCCTGCAGATGCGCTGGGTATCATCAAGCGCTCCGGAGCAGATCAGATTACGATCCACTTAAGAGAAGACAGGCGCCATATCCACGATGAAGATGCTGAAAAAATCATCTCTTCTAGTGCTTTGCCCATAAACCTCGAATGTTCGATCGATGAAAAAATTATCGATATCGTCTGCTCTTTAAAACCGATGCGCGCCACACTCGTACCTGAGCACAGAGAAGAAGTTACGACCGAGGGCGGGCTTGATATTATTTCATATGAAGATAGAACATTGGCGGCGATAGAGAAATTGCATGCCCATGAAATCGAGGTCTCTTTGTTTGTGGATCCGGATTTGGAAATGATTACCCTCTCCGATGCTATGGGGGCTGAATGGGTGGAGCTTCATACGGGCAGCTACGCCAATATACATGCGATGCTCTATTCGAATCTCTCCCGCACGCACCACGCCATCGCATCTTTGGATCTGCCCAGACACACTTTGCAGACAAAGCTCGAAGAGAGCCTCACCACACTGCTGACGGCTGCAGATCACGCAAAGAGCCTGGGACTGAAAGTGGCTGCAGGACATGGACTGAACTACCATAACGTCGAAAGAGTGGTCGATATTGGCGCCATAGAAGAGCTGAACATCGGTCAAAGCATCATAGCGCGTAGCGTCTTTACCGGCCTAAAGAGCGCTGTAAAAGAGATGAAAACACTGATATCGAGATGAGCCTTGAAACTTCAACTTTTTCTTCGATAAAGCCGCGTATAGCCATAAGTATCGGGGATCCCAACGGGATCGGCCCGGAGATAGCGCTGAAAGCTCATGGTGCAATCAAAAAAGTCTGCCACCCTGTCTATTTCGCCGGATACGATCTGCTGGAAGAGGCGGCAGACAGGCTTGCTCTGAATATCCCTGTGGATATGGACCACAGATCACCTGCACCTTCCATACCCATAAGACCGGGTGTCACCTCGGCCGATGCGGGTTCTTACAGTTTCTACTCTTTTAAAAAAGCGGTGGATGCAGTCACCGCAAAAGAGTGCGATGCAGTCGTTACGCTGCCAATCAACAAAGAGGCATGGATGAGAGCGGGCATAAAATACAAAGGCCACACGGATGCGCTTCGCGATTTTTTCAAACGTGAGGCGATCATGATGCTTGGATGCGAAAAACTGTATGTCGCGCTGTTTACGGAACATATACCGCTCAAAGATGTCCCGAAAGAGATCGAAAAGAGCAAACTCGCAAGATTCATGCTCGACTTCCAAAAAGAGACAAAAGCGAAGAGTGTGGCTGTGCTGGGGCTAAATCCTCATGCCGGAGATCATGGGGTACTAGGAGACGAAGAGAGCATCATCGAAGCCGCGATCGAGGAAGCCAATAGATCGAAACGACTCTTTGTCGGTCCGATGGTCCCGGATATCGCATTCAGTCCCAGGATGCGGAAAGAATTCAAATATTACATCGCGATGTATCACGATCAGGGGCTTGCACCCCTGAAAGCTCTCTATTTCGACGAAAGCGTGAATATAAGCCTCAACCTCCCGATCGTTCGGACTTCCGTCGATCATGGCACCGCTTTTGATATAGCCTATCTGAAAGAGAGGGAACCAAATCTTTCAAGTTTTACCAACGCTGTCGATGAGGCTGTAAAGATGACGAAGCTTCGCGCTCAGCGTGCGTAGATACCCATCAGCTCGGCACTCTCTACGATATGGCCATCCATAAGCGCCAAAAGCTCCCGCTTTGAAAGTCCAGCATCCACTTCCAGTCCGATATCGAGCGCATAGAGTTTGAACATATAGCGGTGCGCTCCATTTGGCGGACACGGCCCACCGTAACCGATATTGCCAAAACTGTTGACTCCCTGGCGGATCCCTTCGGCAAGATATGGCTCATTGGGTACTCCTTCAGGAAGCCCTTCGAGTGTCGCAGGCATATTGTATATAACCCAATGAACAAACACTCCCATTGGCGCGTCCGGATCATCCATGATCAGCGCAAGACTCTGCGCGCCTTCTGGCACATCCTCAAAAAGCAGCGGTACCGATATATCCATACCGTCGCAGGTATATTTGGCGGGGATTTCTCCACCATTTTCAAAAACAGGACTATAAATTCTCATCTTGACTCCTTTTATGCCGTTCTGGCGGCGGGATTGGCCAACAGGCGATTGAGAGGAATTGGCTTTCCGGTCTTCTCATCTATGCCGTATCTGCCCTCTTCGATCTTTCTGAGAGCGTCTTTGACATCCTTGAGCTCCTGTAGCAAAATTCTAAGGACTTCCTTGTCCCGGTCGTTATCCACCTTGAGCTCTGCGAGATCTTCTATATCGTCGATTTCGTCTTCGGCGGAAATGGTCGCCAATTCATCATTGATCGCCTCGATATTTTTCATGATGCGCGTTTTTTCATCTTCCAGTTTTTTCTTGAAAAAATCCAAATTCAAATGAGCCATAGATACTTCTCCTTTTTTTATATATTGGGTATTATACAAATATTATACTTTAACGGGCACCTATAGCCCCATAGGAGAATTTATGTATCTCTACACATCCGAATCGGTATCCGCCGGACATCCAGACAAGTGCGCCGATATCATCGCGGACACGATCGTGGACAGGCTTTTGGAGCTCGATAGCAACTCGCGCGTGGCGACCGAGGTCTTTATAAGCGGAAAACACATCATTATTGGTGGTGAAGTGAAAACCACAGCTCCTGTGAGTGAAGATTTCTACAGACTCTGCGCTCTCGATGCACTTAGCTCCATCGGGTATCCGGAAGTCGGTTTCGACGAGGACGAAACCCTCTATCCCGATACTGCCGACATAGAAGTTCTGATATCGCGCCAGTCTCCCGATATCAGTATAGGAGTCGACAAGAAAAGCGGTGAAATCGGTGCGGGGGACCAGGGGATGATGATAGGCTTCGCAACCGATGAAACGACGACCCTTTTGCCTTCAGCACTTTTTTACAGCAGAAAAATCCGTGATTTGTTATACAGCTACGCTCTTGACAATCCAGGTCGTTTCGGAGTGGATATAAAGACGCAGGTAACAATGGATTATGGTACGAAAGTGAATTTCACCAAAGGAAAACCCGTAGGCATCCACACGATCGTCGCAGCCATACCACATGTAAAAACGCTCGATATAGAGGAGGCCAGAGAAGAGATTCAAAAAGTGATAGAGGAGGCGCTCGAAAAAGATCCACTGTTTGATGCGAAAAGCTGCCGCTTCTTCATCGACGGAACGGGGCGCTATGTTACGCACAGTCCTTTGGCCGACAGCGGCACCACGGGGCGTAAAACCGTAGCCGATACCTATGGAGGCTACGCTCCGATCGGCGGTGGAGCACAAAGCTCCAAAGATTATACAAAAGTGGACCGATCGGGTCTGTATGCAGCGCGATGGATCGCAAAACATATAGTCGCGGCCAAATTGGCCAAAAAAGCGATAGTCGAGATAGCATATGTCATCGGGCATGCCCATCCGGTAAGCGTAACGGTAGATACGATGGGAACGGCCGCAGGTAATATCAAAGATGAAGAGCTTTCGGCAAAGATAGCCGCTGAATTTCCTTTGACGCCTGTATGGATCACTGAAATGTTCGGACTCGACCACCCATGCGAAAACTCCTTTTTGTATGCCGATATAGCTGCAAGAGGACAGGTGGGGTATGAAGATTATCCATGGGAAAAACTCGATCGTATCGATTGGTTCAAATCACTTCTTTAGAGGTGTCCGCATTTAGTTTTTGGAATTTTTTGTAAAAAGCGCTTTTAGACATTTTGGCTTGAAGCAGACAGCGGGAACATTTTTGGCATATGCATCGTAGGCGCCGCCAAATTTTTTACGGCACTCCCACTCTTCGAAAGTTAGCACCATGATTACGATAAATGTCATCTCGATGGGCGCTATCAGAGTAATAAAAGTGACAGACCCCACCATCAGCCCAAGCGCTAGCGGCACAAGAGTGAGTCCAAAAAGCATCGGATGGCGCATATGGGCATATATACCGCCTGTAACGAGGCGATTGGTTTCCAATCGCGGCACCTGCCCATCTTTGCCATGTTTTGCCAGCTCCCTTCCACCGGCTGCCGCAGCCCGAAAAGCCATCGCCATCAATATGAAGCCGAGAATAAAAGTCAACAAATGATAAAAAGGATCAAGAAAGAGAGCTTTGAAACTCTCAAAACATACCAAATCGCAATAGATCCCTCCGACCACTCCTCCTATGAGCATAAAAGCCCATAGAAAAATACGAATCGCAACCGAAGGGGTCGTGCGGATCTTAAGGTTTGAAAAAAATTTCATGATATTCTCCAAGACGACGCTTTTATTCTCTTCTATAAAGCTTTATATGGCAACTTTATCCAAAACAGCGCGCCATTTTCCTCATTTCTTACACCTACGCCTCCGCCCATGTTTTTCTCTATTATAACTTTTGACATATAAAGTCCTATCCCCGTACCCTTTCCCTCCTCTTTTGTGGTGAAATATGGCTCAAAAATTCTGTCAATAATTTCTACCGGCACACCGCCGCCATTATCTTTTATCTCTATGGTCACGTTTTCTTCATCCAGCGATACCTCTATTTCAATTTTGGGATTTTTGATTTTTCTCTCTTTGAGTATATCTTTTGCGTTGGATAAAATATTCAAAATGACTTGTGAAAATTCACCCTTGTGCCCTTCGACAACGATTTTGCCATCACTTTTGATAAAATCGTACTCTATGCAATTGTGTTGCAAACTGGCATCGAGTAGCGTTAGCGTCTCTTCTATTGCGCTTTGCACATCAAAGGGGGTTCTGACTTTGTTTTGCCTGAAAAAGCCCATAAAATCATCGATAGTACCTGACATCCTTTCTATGAGCATTAAACTTTTTTCGGTTGCCTGTTTCAGGATTTGAGCATCCAGCTTATCTTTTTCGTGCAGCATTTTAACCTTCTGAACCGACAATGAAAGCGCACTCAAAGGTTGCCTCCACTGATGCGCTATATTTCCGATCATCTCCCCCATGCTTGCCATTTTGGATTGGTGCATTAAAAGCTGCTCTTTGAATCTGTTTTTTTCAAGTTCCTGCCGCACTTTTTCATCCAGGTTTTCGGCCAACTCTTTGTACTTGTCCATACTCGCTTTCAATTTTAAAGCGTTTTTTACTCTTGATAGAAGCTCTATATCGTTTACTATGGGCTTTCTTATATAATCGTTTGCACCGGCATCGAAACCCTCTTTCAGGGTTTCAAGATCAACTTTTGCCGTCGCTATGATAATGGGTATATCTTTGTATGATTCATTGGCTTTTATGCACCTGCACGCTTCTATACCATTGATCCCGGGCATCATTATGTCGAGAATTATCAAATCTATATCACTGCTCTTTAGTTTTTCATAAGCCTCTCTGGCGGACATCACGCAGATGATATCTTCATATCCCTCATCATTTAGCATATCTTCGATTAGATCGAGATTATCCATGGAGTCGTCAACTATCAGTATTTTATTTTTATATTGATCTTTCACTTTGACCTGCCGTTTTTGGCATCTTGGGCGAGCTCTTTGATTATCTCTTCGATATTTCCGCCTTTTTTAATTATGCTCACACAAGACGGTTTTAAAATCTCCATATCCTCGTTCGTTAGATCTTTTGCGGTCACTACCGCTATATGGGTATTTTTAAATTTGGGATTTGTTTCCACTATTTTCAAAAATTCGAATCCGCTCAGATTTGGCATCATCAAATCCAGATAGATGATATCGGGAACAAAGCCTCTCTCTATCACCTCCAGAGCCTCTTTGCCATCGGATGCGCTTTGAATGTTTTTTATATCGTCTTCTATATACTCTTGAATCAACTCTCTGATATCCTCTTCATCATCGACAATCAAAGCGCTGCCTGCTTTACCGGTATCGAAATATTTGGAGATAAAAGAGAGCAAATCATCTTTCGACAACGGCTTGGATATGGAGTCGATTGCACCCAGATATATGCTTTTGGATCTGTTTGACGCATTGGTTATGGTGACCACCGGAATATCGCAAGTCTCGCTTGACGCTTTCAGCCTTTTTAAAACCTCCCAGCCATCCATACCGGGCATCATGATATCCAGAGTGATCAATGATGGCTTTAATTTTTTAGCCATCTCAACTCCATCGTATCCATTGTCCGCGGCATAAACGATATAATTTTGATCACTTAGATACTCCGCTATAAGATCTCTAACATCCTTTGCATCGTCTATCACAAGCACGGAGGTGATATCCTCTAGAGTGTAGAGTTTTTCTTTGAAATCATTTAAAAAATCTGGCGACAATATGGATGATTGCTTCTTGTTCAAGGGCAGACAAATGGTAAAGGTGGACCCCTCCCCTACTATCGATTCGAGATCGATATAGCCACCGAGCAACTCCAGCATATTTTTTGATATGGCAAGCCCCAATCCAGTACCGCCAAACCTCCTGGTCGTGCTTCCATCACTCTGCCTGAACGCCTCAAAAATCTTCTCAAATTTCTCTTCGGGTATTCCTATACCATTATCTTTAACAGCTATCTTCAACATTTCGTTTTCTTCAAAAACCTCTACATCTACCTTTCCGATGCCATTTTCAACGAATTTCAATGCATTTGATACTATATTTACTATTACCTGTTTGAATTTTTGCTCATCGGTCGTATATTTATATGCACCACTTCCCAATGAATTTGTAAAAGATATCTTTTTGCCGCCGTTAGCTGCTTGCGGCATAAGAAGTTCCAAAGTATCGTGTACGGCACTCACTATATCTATCTCTCTAAATTCGACTTCCATTTTGCCCGATTCTATTTTGCTAAGATCCAGGATATTGTTGATAAGATCGAGCAGGTTCATACCGTTTCTGTTTATCTTTTCGAGTTGATCCAACTGTTTCGGTAAAAGATTTCCTTTTTTATTTTTTTGTAAAATATTTGAAAAACCGATAATAGAGTTGAGAGGTGTTCTTAGTTCATGAGATACATTGGCTAAAAATTCTGATTTCAGTCTATTCGCCTCTTCGAGCTGCATATTGATATCTCTAAGCTCGATAGATTGTTTCTGTGTTTCGACATATGTAATAGCATTGTTCAAAGATTGCACCAGTGTATTTATATATCCTTTTAGATAATCTTCGTCGAACCTGGCATTCGATACGGAACCGATCAGGACGACACCTATCTTTTTCTCTTGAAACTTCAATGGAATCGCTACGATATGCTTCAGTTTTGATCGGTAAAACCCAAGATCGATCTCGGGAGCCAACTCTTCGTTTAGCCCATCTACATATATCCATTCGCCGCTCTTGTATGCTTGAGCCACTATGCCGCCGGAAGAGTTGTTGAAAAATCCCGATTTCAACAGCTTGGGATCGACGCTATGCTTCGCCAATACCTTTAATCGTTTGTCGTTTTCATTGATATAGAATACACCTATTTGCGCCTGGGCTATGTTTAGTATCTGTTTTATGGCGGTGTTTGCCAAAAAACCTACATCGACAGAGTTTAGTTCACCAAGATACTCGTTGAACATATTCAGTTTTTCTTGTTCTAGCTGAAGCGCCGCATTCGCTTCTTCGAGAAAGTATGTTTTTTCTTTTACTTTCTCCTCGAGATGATTTTTGTATTCCTTTAATTCTCTCTCTTTTGCTTTCAATTTTTCTATCGTACCGGTCAATTCATCGTTATATTTTTTATCTATATAAAGGCCGCATTCAAGATTTTTCATATCTTCGATCAGCCCATATACGTATCGTCTCTCTATGATCGACCCATGTTGTGGCGCTATGAGGTTTATATCTAGCTGCTCGATCTTTCTCAAAGCGTGATTGAAAATATCCCTACTTGGCATATAGGTGCTATGAAAAGCTTTTACCTTGGAAAAGTAGTCATCTTTTGCATAAAACTCCCAAGACTCTTCCAGCCCGCCAAAAATATCACTGGAAAAGAGAACTTTGCTTTTAGGATCATAGGTGACAAACGCTCCGGGAGAGTGGCAATAGGGTGTAGTGAGAAATTTTAAATTGAATCCATTGTTCGTTTCAAGTTTAAAATCGTTTTTGTCTATCTCGTAATAACTCGATGTTATCATATAGTGTTTTATCAGAACCGTCATGCGGCTATGCGTAATTATCTTCAAATCATCTCTGTCTATAACTTTTTCTATTTCCGGAATCGATGCGCACAGATCAGGATCTTGATGATGCAGTATTATATATTTTATATTTTTCAAGTCGGTTATTTGTGAAGTTTTCTCCATAACCGCATCGAACTCTATCATTGAACCTGGATCTATAAGTATGGACTCGTCACCATTGTGTATAAAATAAGGATGGCACTGAAAAGGATCATTCTCCAAATACATTCCTACCCAGTGAATGTTTTGTGCTATTTGTATCGCTTTTGTATAGTCCACTCTACTCTCCCATCAATCTGTCGATCATCTCTATAAGTTTGTCTTCGTCCACAATTGGTTTGCTCATATACCCATCGAAACCAGATTTTAAAAACTTCTCCTTGTCCCCAAGCATTGCATGGGCAGTTAGTGCAATCACGGGAGTATTTCTTGTATCTCTATTTTTTCTGATCTCCGCTATCACCTGTGCGCCATCCATTGCAGGCAGAGATATATCGAGCAATATCAGATCGGGTTTTTCATCTATCGCCATCTCCAACCCCATTTTGCCATCGGTAGCTTTCAGCAACTCGTAATCATCTTCCAAAAACGCCTCAAGAACATCCATATTGTCTTGATTGTCTTCCACGATTAAAACTCTTTTCATTTCAATCATCCTTTTTCTCCGAAGCACATTCGATATATTCTACCCGGTTTCTTCCACTATTCTTTGCCCTGTACAATGCCTTATCCGCACGATCGAACAGAGTGCTTTTATCATCATTTTTACAAAATGTCGCCACTCCGAAACTACAAGTCAACCTATCTATAGTTTCAAATTTATGCAGCTGTATATGCTCTCTTAGCCTTTCAGCCAAACCTATAGCGGCATTTATGTCGAAATTACACAAAATAGTGAACTCCTCTCCTCCCCATCTGACAAATATATCATCTTCTCTCAACATTTTTCGCACCAGTTGCGCCATACTCTTTAACACTTTATCACCTGTCTGGTGCCCATAGGTATCATTGATTTTTTTAAAATGGTCGATATCCAACATAATCAAACTTAGTTTATATCTATTGTCGAATTTTGCATTATCGATCATTTTGTGAAAAATGTGCTTAAAGTAATGTTTGTTTTTTACATTTGTCAATCTATCCGTAAAAGATTCCAATTTGTATCTCTCTTTTTCATTATATATCCTGGTTATATCCGTAAATACCACCAGATATTTGTCCGATGTTTCTATATACATAACGTTAACATCATAAATATCAAGTGCCGATCGAGGGTTTTTTATATCTTTTCTCATATAGATAACTTGTTCACTCTTTTTGTCAAGAAAATATGAAAGCATCTCTTTTTCTTTTTTAAATTTCCTGCTACCATCTATATTCAAAATATAATCGCACAAGGAGAAATTGTCGTTGCTCTTCTCGTCGATATCCAATTTATTCGACAAGCTTCTATTTTTGAATATAACTCTATTGTCCGAAATCGCAAATATAAGATTCGAGGTGGTGTTCATCAACATTTCAGACAGCAATGCATACTCTTTGATCTGCCTTTTTTGCTGCAAATTCAAAGCGGACTTTTCGACAATATTTAAAAAACTTTTTATATTTATTGGTTTTAAAATATAATTATCCACACCTACCTCAATAGCTTTTTGAAGATATGAAACTTCACTGAAGGCAGAAACTATAATGATGCTAACGGAGGGGTCAATCTCTTTTATCTTTTTGGACATCTCGAGACCATTCATAACAGGCGTCATGATATCTGCGACAATCAAGCCGATATCGTTTTCTCTAAACAGTTTCAGCCCCTCTTGCCCATTTGTCGCATGGAATATATGGTCAATCCCTATCTCCATTTTCAATATACAGATCATCTCTTCGGCAATTTCCTTATCGTCTTCAACATAAAGCAAATTGATATTTTTTAATAAATTCTTCATCCCGAAATCTCCCGATAATTTTCTGCAATCTCTCTTCTTAAAGCACCCAAAGAAAGCTAAATTTCTCTTCATTTTCAATTTCAGAAAGGCTTGAGCACATCTTTGATGCTTTATATATAGACATAGACATTTTCTTATTTTTTTAACCTGGAATTATAACTTGTTGAAAATTTATCTCCGCTTTTCCAATTTAAAGCGGTCGATTTTTTTCAAGAATAGAGCCTGCACTGATTTTGGAGGTGCTCTTTTGAGGGATTTTTTAAAAATAGAAGATTTCAGAAAGGGTAGTAGCTGGGAAAAAATTTTCCCAGCTTTTCAATTTGAAGATTTAGGGGTTGATTCGCACAACGATTTCGTCGTTTTGGGCATCAAAGAGAACTTTGTCGCCCTCTTTGATCTTCTCTTCGAGAATCAGCTCGGCAAGCCGGTCTTCGACGATTTCATAAAGCGCTCTTTTGAGCGGACGGGCACCATAGACCGGATCGAATCCGGCTTTGGCTATCAGCTCTTTTGCGGCATCGCTGAGCTCGATCGTGATATCGCGCTCTTTTAGCTTCTCTTGAACATTTCTGAAAAGAATGTCCACGATCTTCGTGATTGCCGCCTGATCGAGTGGATTGAATATGACCATATCATCCAATCGGTTCAGGAATTCGGGCTTGAAATACATTTTCAGCTCGTCCTTGACCGCCTTTTCACGATCTTCCGGATCTTTGAATTCCATAATCTTGTCGCTGGCGATGTTACTCGTAAGGATAATGATCGTATTCCTGAAATCGACCGTAACCCCTTTGTTGTCGGTTAGCCGACCATCGTCCAGTACCTGCAGCAAGACATTGAAAACATCCGGATGCGCCTTTTCGATCTCATCGAAAAGAATGACACTGTATGGCTTTCTTCGCACCGCTTCGGTAAGCTGTCCGCCCTCTTCATAGCCAACGTATCCCGGAGGCGCTCCCACCAGGCGGCTTACCGCGTGTTTCTCCATATATTCACTCATATCGATACGAATCAGAGCTTTTTCCGTATCGAACAGGAACTTGGCCAGCGTTTTGGCAGTCTGGGTCTTACCCACGCCTGTGGGCCCCAGGAACAGGAAACTTCCAATCGGACGATTCTGCTCGCTAAGCCCCGCTTTGTTTCTTTTGATGGCACGCGCTACCGCTTTGATAGCGGCTTCTTGCCCTACTACCTCTTGCGCGAGCACCTCTTCGACATGAAGGATCTTCTCCTTTTCGCTTTGGAGCATCTTGGTCACCGGAATCTGCGTCCATCTGCTCACGATTTTGGCGATCATCTCTTCATCGACAGCATTCTTGAGCAGCGTGCCCTCTTTTTGCATGCGCTCCCACTGTTCGTTCAGCTGCTTGAGCTGATCTTCGAGCTGCGGAATCTTTCCATATTCGATTTCGGCCGCTTTGTTGTAGTCGCCATTTCGCTTGGCAGTTTCCGCCTCGTGGCGCAGCTTCTCGATCTCCACCTTGATCTGTGCGATCTCGTTGAACACTTTCTTTTCGGTCTCGAACTGCGCTTCGAGTTTGCGCCGTTTCTCTTCCAGGTCGGCCAGCTCTTTTTCGATCTCTTTCAGACGCGCTTCGTTTTTCTTGGACTCTTCCATCATCAGCGCCTCTTTTTCGACCTGCAGGCGGCTGATTTCACGCTTGACACGAGCCAGCTCGCTGGGCTCGCTCTCGATCTGCATCTTCAACTCTGCCGCTGCTTCATCGATAAGGTCGATCGCCTTGTCCGGCAGATACCTGTCTGTAATATATCGTGCCGAAAGTTTGGCTGCCGCCACCAGTGCGCTGTCCAGGATCGTGACGTTGTGGAACGCCTCAAGTCTCTCCCGCAAACCGCGAAGGATCTGCAGTGCCTGATTGATGCTCGGTTCGTTGACATGCACAGGCTGAAAACGTCTTTGCAGCGCGGCATCTTTTTCGAAATATTTCCTATACTCTTTCAGAGTCGTAGCGCCAATCGTATGAAGCTCGCCACGCGCCAAGGCAGGCTTGAGCATATTGGCGGCATCCATGCTTCCTTCGCTAGCACCCGCGCCGACGATCGTATGGATTTCATCGATGAAAAGGATTACATCTCCACTGCTTTTCACCTCTTCGATAACAGCCTTCAGGCGGTCTTCAAACTCTCCGCGATATTTTGCGCCCGCAATCAACGCGCTCATATCGAGTGCAACTACGCGCTTGTTCTGCAGACTCAACGGCACTTCTTTGTTTACGATACGCTGTGCCAGACCCTCCACAATGGCGGTCTTACCGACACCGGGTTCACCCAGGAGGATTGGGTTGTTTTTCGTTTTACGGATCAGGATCTGCATAACGCGCTCGATCTCTTCATCACGTCCGATAACAGGATCCAGCTCCCCGTCGATCGCTTTCTTGTTCAGATCGATGCCATACTTCTCGAGCGCTTCGAGTGTCTCGTCTGCTGTCTGGCTCTCGATCTTCTTGCCGCCGCGGATAGCTTCGAAAGTCTTTCTAAGCTCCATCATATCCACATATTTTCCAAGGATCTCTTTTATTTGTGGATGATCCAGATTGGCCAGAAGCCATGTATCCACAGCAAGGTACTGGTCGCCCTGCTTCGCCATTAGACCCTCGGCTTTTTGCAAAGACTCCTGAAGGGCTCTGGATATTTTAATGCTCTCTTTCGTTACCGTCGAAACTTTTGGCAATTTATCGGCGACACTTTTGGCCTCAAGTTCGATGGGTGCTTTATCTACACTCATGCGGTTAAGCGCCTGGTTGAGCACACTTCCACTGTTTGTCAAAAGCGCCCATACCAAGTGAACGGGCTCAACTTCCGGATTTTTATTGTGCAGCGCCAGACTGACGCCGGACTCTATCGTCTCGGTCATTTGATGCGTAAGTTTTTCGAATATACTCATTTATATCTCCTTTTTCTCTTTTAGATCTGAAATGCATATTAACTTAACTATGGAGATTTATTCTGCAACTTAAGTCACATTCATAAGATCTCGCATAAATTTACATAAAAATTATACCCTCTTTAGTCCATAGTTGTCAACTTGCTTTATTATATAAAGTAAATGTAATGTCATTTGGAAGATATACATCCGGGAGATCGATATCGAAAGCGAAGTGCCTGTTTTTCGGGAAAATATTCAAAAACACTGCGTCGCCATTCGACACGTCTGCCGCACAATCATATAAATTTACTGAAAGAATAATTAAAGGATTTTTATAATAATATTTGCATTGAATTATAAAAACCGAGTCTGACACAAGAGGAGTAAAATCAAGAATTATGTATTTTAACAACCTTTCCATTCGAGCCAAAATCATCGGCCTGGTAGCTTTACCGATGGTGCTTCTACTCTATTTTACCGGTATCAGCGCCTACCAACTGCAAAAAGATAGAGTCAACGCCCAGATATCCTACGAGCTTGTCCAGCTGGCCAAGAATCTAAGTCAACTCATTCATGAATTACAAAAAGAGAGGGGAATGAGTGCCGGATTTTTGGGTAGTGGGGGGAGAAAATTTTCTTCCCGGCTTCCGCATCAATACAATCTCACCGATGCCAAAATCAAAGCCTGCAATCAAAAAATTTCCTCGCTTGACTACTCCCACTACCCCAACGAAATCCGCCTCGTCCTAAAAGATCTATCCAATAAGTTATCCACCATTGCGTCGATGAGAGAAAAGGTGCAGCAGCAGAATACGACACTTCCTCAGGCAGTCGATTTTTATACCGCCATCAATAAGCAGATATTGAATATCATCACCGAAACGGCTCTCCTGGCTCCCAACAAGTCGATTCTTTCGATGCTGTCGTCCTATGGCTCTTTTCTCAAGGCCAAAGAGCGTGCAGGTATCGAAAGGGCTGTGCTGAGCGCGGCCTTCGGCGCCAATCGCTTCACTCCCTCTTTGTACGAAAAATTTATCTCTCTCGTGGCCGAGCAGAAAGCCTATATAGATGATTTTCTCTCTATCGCGCCGCCCAAATTGCGCAAAATATATCTGCAAAAACGAAACGATCCCGTTTTTGCAGAAGTGGAACATTTCCGCAATATCGCAAAAGCGCACGCAACCGACGGTAATTTCGGCGTCGATCCTGAAGTGTGGTTTGAAACCATGACCAAAAAAATCGATATCCTCAAAGAGGTCGATGACGAAATTGCCAATACGATCGAAGAGAGCCTTCAATCTCTTGGATCCAAAGCCATCATCGAAATGGCAGTCAATATCGTCATAATCGTCATAATCTTCATTCTCGCCTATCTCGCCATCAGGAATCTCTCCGAACGCTTAGAGAAACTTGAAAATATCATCTCGAAAACGGCCAAAGAGCGCGACCTGACGATCAAAGTCAAGGATGGAAACAAAGACGAGTTTGGAAGAGTTCTTCACGCTTTCAATGGACTGATAGATGTTTTGCATCGATTCATTCTGCACGTTCGGCAGGGAACACAAAAAAATGTCGAGGCCGTCGAGCATCTTGGCGATATTTTTGAAAAAATCCAGGCCGATACCGACCAGGAAGCGAAGATCATCCAAGAATATGCCCAAAAAACGGAACATGTCAAGCAGATTTTCACTGAAAGCAACGAAGATGTTAGACAGACGTGCGATCAGATGGATCGGGCCAATAACGATCTCAACCAGACCGTCGAGCTCATCCACAGTACCATCGAAAAGATCGAAAGCAACGCCCAGGTGGAAAACGAGCTGGCTTCCCAGCTGGAAAACCTAAGCAACGAAGCGGGCCAGGTCAAGCAGGTGCTCGACGTAATCAGCGATATCGCCGAGCAGACGAATCTGCTGGCTCTGAACGCCGCCATCGAAGCGGCTCGCGCGGGAGAGCATGGCCGAGGCTTCGCCGTTGTCGCAGACGAAGTTCGACAACTGGCGGAACGAACCCAAAAAAGTCTGACCGATATCAATGCCACCATCAATGTCATCGTCCAATCAATTATGGATGCAAGCAGCCGAATGGTAAACAATATAGACAACGTAAACCGTCTTACGGAAGAGACGGTCCAGGTCGAACAGGGCATCAACAGCGTTACCGCTCAGATGAAAGAGGCTGTCGATCATATCAAAAAAACCGCCAAAACCATCGATACGGCGACGGATGTCATGAACTATTTCATTACGCAGATATCATCTCTCGAATCCATTTCACAGAGTAACAAAGAACGAATCTACAATGCCGACGAACAGATTAAAAAGATCGAGCAGCTATCCAGAGAACTCTTCGCCGAATTGCGGCAATTTAAAATCTGACACCACCTTCGCATCCCGGGCGGCAGCCTGGGATGCAGCACGAAATACCTTCAATCATTCATCAACATTTCAGTGTGAAACAACTATAATAGCCACCCGATAATCTACAGATAAAAATGGATCAAACTATGCAGAAAAAAAGAGGTTTTATCGCGGCTGGATTCCTCTCCACCGCAGCAGCGCTGACACTGATGGCATCGCCTACCCTGTTTGCCAAAAGCGATGCGAACGGCACAGTCTCGAAGCTCGAAGCACTCACCAAATTCACGCGAGTGATCAGTACTGTCGAAAAATACTATGTCGATGAACTGACGATCAATGAAATCATCAACAAGGCGATCAAGGGCCTCATGACGAATCTGGATGCCCACTCATCTTTTCTAGACGCCAAAAGCTTCAGGGAGATGAAGATACAGACGAGTGGAGAATTCGGAGGTCTTGGGGTTACGGTCGGAATGCGCGACGGCGCCCTGACGGTGATCGCGCCGCTGGAAGGAACGCCTGCATACAAAGCCGGCCTGAAAGCCGGCGACATCATTCTGAAAATCAACGACAAATCCACACTCAATATGACTCTCGACGAAGCCGTCTCCTTGATGCGCGGCAAACCGAAAACGAAGATAACTCTGACGATCGTTCGCAAAAACGAGCCCAAGCCGATCGTCGTGACAATCGTGCGGGATATCATAAAAATCCAATCGGTATATACCAAAAAAGTAGGCAAAGATATCCTATATCTGCGCATCGTATCTTTCGACAAAAAAGTGGTCAAAGGGATCAAAAAAGCGCTAACCGAAAATCCGAGCGCCAAGGGTCTGATCATCGACCTGCGCAACAACCCGGGAGGATTGCTCGACCAGGCTGTGGGCTCGGTCGATCTTTTTGTCGATCACGGCATTATCGTTTCGCAAAAAGGACGCGTCAAGAGCGAGAACGAAGTTTATAAAGCGCACAAAAAAGGAACGTACAAAGCGATTCCCATTGTGGTTCTCGTCAATGGCGGCAGCGCGAGTGCGAGCGAAATCGTCAGCGGATCCCTGCAAGACCACAAGCGCGCCGTTATTGTAGGTGAAAAGACTTTCGGCAAAGGAAGCGTACAGATCATCATGCCGATCGATAAAAACGAAGCTTTGCGTCTCACGATCGCACGCTACTACCTGCCAAGCGGCCGAACTATCCAGAATGTCGGTGTCACTCCGGATATTACCGTGCATTTTGGAAAGGTAACGGTCGAAGAGGATCACTTCTCGATCAAAGAGTCGGAGCTCAAAGAGCATCTCAAAACCGAACTTGAAAAAATTGACGGCAAAAAGACGAACGGTGCCGAAGAGAAAAAACCGGCACCAAAAAAGAAGAATGTAATTTCAAAAAAAGATCTTCTGAATGATAATCAACTCAAAGAAGGGGTTGACATTCTGCGCGCACTTATTATCACCAAGGAGTCGAAATGACAAAAAAAGAGCTTCTCTACGAAGGAAAGGCCAAGCGCCTTTTCACTACTGAAAACCCGGATCTTCTGATTGCGGAGTTCAAAGACGATCTTACCGCGTTCAACGGCCTGAAGCACGACCAGGAGAGAGGCAAAGGCGCACTGAACAACCAGATAAGCACCGAGCTTTTCAAACTGCTGGAAGAAAATGGGATTCCGACCCATTACGAATCGACACCGGACGCCAACCATATGATCGTCAAAAAAGTTGATATCATTCTGATCGAAGTGGTTGTTAGAAACATCGCTACGGGCAGCCTCACCAAACGCCTCGGAATCGCGGATGGAACAAAACTTCCTTTCGCGCTGGTGGAATTTTATTATAAAAACGACGAACTCGGCGATCCCTTGCTAAACGACGAACACTGTATAGTTTTGGATCTCGTACGCAATGAAGGCGACCTCGAAGAGCTCAAGCGACTTGGCAGAGAGATCAATACGATCTTGAAAGCATTTTTCGCCAAGCGCTCTCTCAATCTCGTGGACTTCAAAGTGGAGTTTGGTTACGATAAGGATGGAAAGATCATCCTCGCCGACGAGATCAGCCCCGATAGCTGCAGATTCTGGGATATGGAGTCGGGAGAAAAGCTGGACAAGGACCGATTCAGAGAGGGACTGGGCGGCCTTAAGCTGGCGTATGAAGAGGTCTTGAAAAGAGTCCTTTCAAAATAAGCCCCCTTGCAGCAAAGCCAATAAAAAGTCTATTTTTTCAGGAGAAAACACAATGAAAGCGATCGTCAACATATATCTCAAAAAGGGTGTCCTGGATCCACAGGGCAAAGCCGTTCATCATGCACTCGGAGCTCTTGGTTTCGATAATGTATCCGATGTCCGCGTAGGCAAACAGATCGTGCTGGACATCGATGCCCCTTCGATGAGAGAGGCCGAAACAGAAGTCGAAAAGATGTGTGAAACACTTCTTGCAAATACGGTCATAGAAGATTACAGCATAGAGATTGTCCAATGAATGTCACCATCTTGCAGTTCCCCGGAACGAACTGTGAATTCGATACGAAATATGCTTTCGAGCGATTGGGACAAGATGTTACGATTCTTTGGCATGAAGAAGAGCTTGTTCCAGCCAACACGGATCTTGTGGTCATACCCGGAGGATTCAGTTATGGAGACTATCTAAGAAGCGGTGCGATAGCCCGTTTCAGTCCTGTCATGAAAGCGGTGCGAGCCTATGCCGACAATGGAGGATATGTACTTGGAATATGCAACGGCTTCCAGATCCTCCTTGAAAGTCACCTGCTTCCAGGAGCCATGAAACGCAATGAAAATCTGCACTTCATCTCGCAATACCACTATCTAAAAGTTGAGAACAGTGAAAACAGATTTCTGTCCGAATGCAAAGCAGGTGAGATATTGAACATTCCCATAGCTCATGCGGAAGGAAATTATTTCATAGAAGAAGATGGACTGAAGAGGCTTTACGACAATGGGCAGGTCCTTTTGACCTATTGCGACAAAGATGGCAATCCCCAAAATCCAAACGGATCCATCGACAACATCGCCGGCATCTGCAATAAAGAGAAAAACGTCTTTGGACTCATGCCGCATCCAGAACGAGCGATGGAGACGATTCTGGGGTCTATCGATGGAGTGAGAATGCTGGAAGGATTCATAAGCTAAGTGATGCGATTCGCCACTCTTTCGCTCCTTTTTCTGATTCTCTTTCATGGCTCGCCAATCAAGGCCGAATCTCCATTTTTCCTGGATACCGGAAACGATCGGGGTGCATATGCACCAAACAGCGAGGAAGACGATACTCTGCTGCCCGAATACATCGTGGAGGATGCTCCCACGGAGAATCTGATCTATCTCGCTTTCGAGAATCTACCCAAAAAACTATATATCGGACAGATTTTTCCAGTCACTATAAAAGTGACATCCCTAATGAGGCGAAACCCCTACCAGATTACTCTGCACGATGGGGAAAATGTCGAACTGATAAAAGAACCGGAAGAGATCGCACCCCGTCCAATAGCACATCTTACCTATTACTTCAAAGCGCTTGGTCCAGTTATTCGCATTCCGGATTTTATCGTATCGTATGAAGATGATCCCTGGAAAACATATACGCTTCCAGGCGAAAAACTTTCAGCTGTCAGACTCAATCCGCCAAAAGATTTCTGCCAAGTTCTGGCGCATAACCTCGAGCTGGAAAACTTTCAGGCGTCTGCATTCAAACAAAAAAACAACATTCTGGCACTCCAGCTGAAAATTTCATATGGAAATTTCGACGATTTTCATCTAAATGGCGCGATCAGACAGGGAATCGACTCTTATTCTGGCGATATCAACGATACGACACTCTTTTATTATGCCGTATTCCCTTCGGATGTGGAGCAGATACGCTTCAGTTATTTCAATCTTGAAAGCAATAGATACAAAACCTTCGAGATACCCATTATCGTCAAACGAAGCAGTGT
>JAMOOM010000174.1 GCA_027065515.1 Campylobacterales bacterium | reverse complement strand
GCGAACATCTTGCTGCGGCTTTGGATCACGAAAGAGTATGCGCCCTCCACTCTGTGCAGCGCATCAACGATACGATCCAACAGATGCTCTTTTTCGCTCTTGGCAATTAGGTGAATCATATTTTCGGTGTCCATAAATGTCTGAAAGATCGCACCTTTTTTTATCAACTGATCGCGTACTTCCTGGGCGTTGGTCAGATTTCCGTTATGCACGATCGCCAGCTCGCCCAGATCGTAACGGGCATATACAGGCTGCGCATCGAGAATCGAATCGTTACCTGCCGTGGAGTAGCGGGTATGCCCGATCGCCATATCTCCTTTTAGCTTTTTTATCTTCTTTTCGGTAAAAACGCGCGTTACCAGTCCTCGATCTTTGATGAGATGGAATTTCCCGTCTCTGTTGGAGCAGATTCCCGCCGCTTCCTGTCCTCGATGCTGAAGCGCGAATAGACCGAGATATGCGATCTGAGCCGCACCTTTCATATCGAAAACTCCTACAACCGCGCACTTTTCGTTCAATGCTCTTTCCATAATCAAAGCCCCAAGCAATCGCTGATATCGTAAAGACCCGCCGGTTGGTCGGCCAACCATTTACAGGCACGCACGGCACCTTTGGAGAAAGTCTCTCTACTGGTAGCCGTATGATTTAACTCCAGAAACTCGCCATCATTGTAAAAACCGACTGTATGACGCCCCACTACATCTCCGCCACGGATCGCCATTACGCCGATCTCATCCTTTTTTCTTTCGCCCGTCATGCCGTCACGGCAGCTAACCCTGGCTTTTTCCAGATCGAGTCCACGCCCTTTGGCGGCAAATTCAGCCAGTGTCAGCGCCGTTCCGCTGGGGGCGTCTTTTTTGTACCGGTGGTGCTGCTCGACAATTTCGATATCGAAATCACCAAGCTTTTCGGCCGTCATCTGGACCAGTTTTTTCAGCAATGCGATTCCGGCCGACATATTGGTCGCATACAGAATCGGCATTATCCCGCTCGCATCTTCCAGAAGCGCCATCTGCCGCTCGTTCAGTCCGGTAGTTCCGATCACCAGGGGCCTGGGTCGATCCATAGCCGCTCTCAAAAGAGACTCCGTGGCATCAGGCACGGTAAAATCGATCGCCGCATCGCAACTATCGAGAAAAATCTTTGCATCGTTGGTCACCACGGATCCTTCGGGAGCGTGATAATCTATCTGGTCGCGCTCACAAAGGGCTGCGACCTGGGTATCGGGATCTTCCGTCAGATTTTTTACAAGCAGCTGCCCGACACGGCCGTTGGCTCCATAGACTCCTACTCTTAGCATAATTTCTCCCTA
>JAMOOM010000173.1 GCA_027065515.1 Campylobacterales bacterium | reverse complement strand
TTTTATAATTCCATTTCATGATTTTTCCTTTTATACAGGCTAAAGGCGCATGCCCTCAGGTATGCGCCTTTAGCCTCCGGTCATCGTGCGTGTGCAAACGGGCTTCGGTTTGCATCTTCGCACGATTCTGTAGGTCCTGATCCGCAGCGGGTCAATCGCCGATCAGAAAGAACGACTTCACGGCTCTGACGCCTTTGGTCGACAAGGCGATCAGCATGGCCTCCTGCGCCTCCTGCATACTTTTCACCTTCCCCAAAAGCGTCATATTCTTATTTCTCCTCCTCTTTCATCGCATTTTTCGCGCCTTCGACCATCCCTGAAAGCGCGCCTTTGGCTATCTTGAGCATGCGCTGGGCAAGCTCTTCGATCTCCTCTTTCGCCTCATCGAGCGCCTCTTTGGCCTTCTCTTTCGCGCCGTAGGCGGCCTCTTCGCCTTTTTGCTTGAGGGTTTCGAGCGCCTCTTCGGCCGCCTCTTTGGCTTTCTCTCTGATCTGCGACGCTTTGGCTCTCATCTCGTCGATTTTTTGCTGAACAGCTTCGCGCGCGGTGTCGCTCAGCTCATCCGCTTTTTGGGAGACCTCTTCCAGCGCTTCCATGAACGCGGCGTTGATCGCTTCGAGGTCCTCTTTGGTCTGAAGGATATCCTCTTCGACAAACTCTTTGGCGTCTTCCTGGACCTTTTTCATCTCGGCTTTCGCCTCTTCGATCTTGGCCAGCACCGCCTTTTGGGCCCCCTCGATGGCACCCTTGGCCGTCTCTTCGACCTTTTCGCCCGCCTCCTGCGCCGCTTCGATCGCGGAGACGATCGCCGCTTCGGAGACCTCCTTGATCCTTTGCGCGTTCAGCCGCGCTTCGCTCAGGGCGTTTTCCACCGCTTCCTGGGTGATGCGCGAAACCTTTTGTTCTACCTCTTCGCCCTCCTCGATGACGGTTTTCACGCTTTGTTTGATCGTCGCTTCCATCAGCCCGAGCATTTCGGCACTTTTGAGTTTCAGTTCGTTGACCGCCTCTTCGATATGCGCTTTGCCCTCATCGGCAAATTCGTTCGCCGCTTCCTTGGCGCCTTCGAGCGCATCCTTGAGCTTTGCCGAAAGCTCCGCCTTTTCCTGCTCCAGCCGATATTTGGCCTGAAGCATCTCTTTTTCAACGGTTTGCATCGCCTCTTTGGTGCTTTTTTGCACCCCTTCGACGGCGCCGCGCACCGCCGCCTCGACCGTCTCTTTGCTCTCGTATCCGGCGGCTTCAAGTTCCTTGACGGCGGCGCTTACCGCCTCTTTGGCGATGGTGTTGATCTCGACGGCGCCTTCCTTGGCGCTTTGCGCCGCTTTGGCGACGGCGTCTTCGACGATTCTTTCGATCTCCTCGGCACTCATTTTGCCCGTCTCTTTGGCTTTTTCGAGATGTTCGACAATCTCTTTTTTCATTGTCTCCAACATGATGTATCCTTTGTGTAGAACCCATCTCATAAATCCCCATAGCCGGTAACGGAAGCGATTTTGCTTCTTCTCACGGCGCTTCGACGCAGGCGATGCCAAAGCATCGTCAAGAAGAAGCAACAAAGAGAGGGAGCAAAAGCGCTCCGCCCGTAGGGTGGGCCCGCAAAGGGCACGCTGACTTTGTTGAAAATGCTCGACGTAGCTTTGGCTACGCCTTGCGCTTTTCGCCTCGTTATCGCACCCTTTGCGAGCCATTCCCGGTTATGGGGATTTTTGAGATGGGTTCTAGGGTATTTGGATTGAATCCATGTATGAAGTATAGACGATTCGGAATGTTTTGTCTGTTACCTAAGAGGCACAACCAAAAACAGATCTCAATGCGGCGCATCCTTTTTTTGCTGATCGGGGCGGAATATTCAAAAGAGCACCTGAACAGCAATATCGTTTTTTCTCATCTTTTTTCGCCCATCAGACTCTTTTTAAATTCTACTCATCCTTTGAGACCGTCGGCAAAACCGTTTTCGCCTTTTTTGCCAACGCCTGGAGATCTTTGACAAGCAGGTTGCCCCGTGAAGCTTCGATGATGTTTTCCTTTTTGAGCTTTTGAATATCGAGGTTGACCACCTTTCGCACCGAACCGATCATCTGCGCCAGCGTTTCGTGGGAGAGATCGTCGATGAGCCTGACGGCATAACCTTCTGCCGGGCCGTCGCTTTTGGCATCGACATGATGCAATATCAGCCTGGCCAGTCTGGTCGTCGTATCGAGCAGCGCCAGATCGGCGGCGGCATCTTCGAGCGCATGCATCTTTCGCCCAAGGTAAGGCAGGAAGTTTTTATTGAACTCCGGGTGCCGATCCAGCCAGTCGCGCGCCGTTTTCATGGAGGTTTTGAGCAGTTGAAGCTCGTCGATCGCTTCGATCATGACATCGTGCTCTTTGCCTTCAAGCAGAGAAATGACATCGAAGGCATCCCCGCGGCTTAGAAGAAAAACCGTATATTCCCGCCCCGTTTCGGGATCGATCCGCGAGACCTTGACCCTTCCGCCGATAATGACAAAAAACGATTCCACCGTCTGCCAGGAAGCGATGACGCTCTTTTTGGGCAGTGTCATCGGAACAAAATGGCTTAGAATCTCTTCCATCATCTCTTCGTCGACCCCGCGAAATAGCGAAGCGCTCTGCAAAGCCCCGATACTGGGAATATAATAGGGGGAGTCTCTTCTCATGTTGATATCCTTTCTTCTCGTTCATCTTTCATGCGCCAAACCACCGCTCTTTCGCCCATCGGTAGACAAAAACGACCGTAATATAGAGATCCAACACCGCCTCCACGATCAAAATCACGCCAAAGACCAAAAGTACGAAGGCACCGATGGCAAGAAAGAGATATTCCGGATAGACAAGGACGATCAAAAAAGCGAGCAGAAAAAGAACGGCCCGGTATCGCAGTATCAGCTTGAGCATTCATAAACCCCTCTTTAATACCCATACCTCACTCCGATCGTAAAATCGGGAGTGTTTTTGAAAGGCGAAAGGTTTTCACTGATGAAAACATCCAGCTTGTTGCCTTTGAATCGATGTCGCCAGACTATATCGACGACATTGGATGACGCATCGATAGAGTTATCGTCGCTGCGGTAGGGCGAAGAGGCGAATTTGTACTCGAAAAGCCACGATCGATCGGCAGCGGTGCGGCGTTCATAGCCAAGGTAGGCGAAATAGAGCAAAGGCTTCGATTTAAGGATCGACCCCATGCGGTAGGTTCCCGTTTTAACAACATTGAAGTTGGCAAAAAGCGCGTCGTTTTCCCACACTTTCTGCGTCAGCCATCCTGCCATGGCATCGACTTTTTCCGTGCTAAAGCCATCTTTCTTTTTTGAAAGAGGGATCTTGATACCCACCGTCACGGCGTGACGTATCCCGTAAGCGTGAAAAGGCAGAAGCGTTTTATGCTCTATCTGAAGATTTCCAAGCACCGTATAGGCGCCCTCTTTGTCGATCAACGGACTACCATCATGGTCGAAAACACGGATATGCACACGATTTTTTCCCTCCAGGTTGTGCCTGGAGCCGTTCAGGGTGCCTGTAACGGTATGAAACCTGTCGAGCGCATTGTCCATAAATCCACCGTAGATATGATGAACCGGCAGTATCACGCGAATCTCGGAACGATTGCCGTAGGCGTATATGGTCGAAAGCTGCAGCGTAGCCAGACCATAGTCGAGAAAATAGTGGCGCTCTTTTTCGTAATCGTTGGTCTGAAAAAGGCCGACACCAACATGAAGTTTGTCGTCGTCAGCAATGTCGCAACCTTCAGGATAGGGGGCGTAAAACTGAAGCCGCGCTGGGTGTTGGATAGTCGCTTCGAGCGGGCCGAAGGTATCAGCCTGCAGGAAAAGGGCCGAAAACAGAAGCAGCGACAAGGCGAATTTGAACATATTATATCTCCTCGTTTTTTGGTAGGTAGAGTCTCTCCAGAGGCCTCAAAATCATGATCGGCACGACGAATAGGGAGACCAGATAGGAAGCCAGCGTGCCGCCGATCAGCGCGACGCCAAGTCCGCCGAAGACCGGATCGAGCGTCAAAAGCGCGCTGGCGAACACGATGGCCAAAACCGTCAGCAGAATCGGCCTGGCCCGGGTGTTTGTCGCAATGGCGATGGCGCGAACGACATCGAGCCCTTTTTCTTCGACAAGCTGCTTGGCAAAATCGATAATCAAGAGGGAGTTTCGCGAGTTGATGCCGATCAGTGCGATAAACCCGACCAGCGAGGTGCCGGTGAGATAAAAGGGCATATCTGAAAAGAGATTCCAGATCCCGTGCATGTAGATGACCCCGAAAATCGACAAAAAGCTGGCCAGCACCACCGCCCCGGCCAACGAAAAGTTTTTGTAGTAGACGACCATCATGAAAAAGATCAAAACGATGGCCATCCCCAGTGCTTTACTTAGGTCTGTGACAGTATCCCACGAAGTCTTCTGCTCGCCGTCCCAATGCAGGTGAAACACCTCTTTCGTCTTTTTGTTCTTAAGATCCAGATCGAGCAGCCCCACTTTTTGAATCTCGTAATCCTCGGCGAAACGGTTGAAAATCAGATCCCTGATATCCATCAGCGCATAAATCTGGCTGATGCCGTCGGTCTCGCCCACCACTTCGACCATCGGGTAGAGGTTTTTCGATTTGACGGTGGCGCCTTTGGGCGTTTTTTCGATGGCGACCAGTTCGCTCAGCGGAATCTGCATCCCTTTGGGATTGAGGAGTTTGAGCTGCGAAAACTTCGCCAAAATCGCTTCTTTATTCCGCGCGTCGAAGCGTTTCGAGGCTTCATTTAAAACCAGGTGCACGGGGATGGCGCCCTGGGTGTCGTATTCTTGGGTGTAGGCGATGTTGACGCCCTCAAACGCCGTGTAGAGAATCTGCTTGACCTGTTCGATCGTAAGGAGCGATCGTTTGATCTTTTCGCGATTGAGTTTTACCTCGTACCTTGCCACGGGGCTCTCGGTCAACACATCGATGTCTTCGACGCCTTTTATTTTGGCAAAGAGCGGTTTGATGCGATATGCCAATTTTCGGATCTTTTCGTACGGCGCGTCGCTTTTGATCTCCAGCACGAGTGCCGCGACATAGGGCGGGCCGGCGGGGGACTGGATGAACTTGATGTTCGCGCCGTGCAGGGCGCACTTTCGCTGGATGAGGGGGCGGAGCCTGTGCACCGCTTCGATGGAGCTTTCGTCTCTTTCTTCCTCTTTTTTGAGGTTGATGAGCATGTTGGCGATGTTCTCTCCCGTCTGGAAGATCCGGCCCTTGATGATCGCGGAAAAATCGACCGGCCCGGCTTCGCCCAGAAAGATGGAGAAGTTGGTGACGATCTTCTCTTGTTTGAGAATGTCGGCAATGCATTGGGTGACCTCTTTGGTCTGGTGCACCCTGGCGTTTTCTGGCAGGTCGATATAGATGGCGAAATGGTCCGCAAACTGGTTGGGCAAAAGCTTGACTTTTACCTGCCCGGCGACGACGAGCCATATGGAAGAAACAAGCGCCGCAAGCGTGACCAGAGCGACGACGAGCTTTTG